>NZ_JAGGDM010000001.1:138516-591249 GCF_017653625.1 Alteromonas sp. K632G | reverse complement strand
TTTAGCAACTGGCTGATATGCTATTTACGACAAAATCGCTCGGTAATTAGACCGACACAATCCCTTGGTAATCACACTACTACAATTTATCAGTCTGAAAGATAATAAAACTTCACTCCCTTCTTGGTATCTTTACTTCATAGCCAGATATTCACTAAGTACCTAATAACTTAGCCTTAGAATTATTAAGGTACTCATTCAGTGATAATTCACTATTGGATGAAGGTTAAGTTGTAGAGGCAACGTAGAAAGTTACAATCAGTCCCCCCTTACATTGCCTTAAACCTTCCTGATGGAGCAACAACGGTTCAGCCCCGAGAGTACACGGAACACTGGTTGATTCGCTACACAACGACTAACGTTGAAAACGTGTATCTTCGCATCATTGCATAATCTATCGCGAATGATTAGACCTACTAACACCGATCTATTCGGGTATTACCACCGCGTGGGCCCCGGTCTACACTTCTGACTTCCCAAAAAGTATGGACTCAGCTCTACACTTTTTTGGCGAGTTATTAATGAGCCCGCCTGTTACTAAGAACTTTCTCCCTAGTCATGATGATGGCGACATCTGAATTAGATTGATTAGGGATAGGGTTACTGTTCCAATATCCTATAGGGCTAGCTGAAGACCCCATATGATTCACAACCCAATGACTAACGTTGAAAACGTGTATCTTCACATTGTTGCATAATCTATCGCGAACGGTTGAACCTATTAACACCGATCTATTCTGGCGTTACCACTAAATGTGCTTCCGGTCTACACTTCCGACGTACCAAAAAGTGTAGACTCAGCTCTACACTTTTTGGCGACCTACTAACGATCCCGACGTTTACTAAGAGCTTTTGTCCCCCATCATGAGGCTTGCAACATCTGAATTGGATTGGTTAGGGATAGGGTTACTGTTCCAATATCCTATAGGGGCACCTGAAGACCCATATGATTCACAGCCCAACGACCAACTTTGAAAACGTGTATCTTCACATCGTTGCATTATCTATCGCGAACGATTGAACCTACTAGCACCGATCTATTCTGGTGTACCACCGCGAGTGCCCTCAGGCTGCACTTCCGATTACCCCAAAGTGTAGACTCAGGTCTACAGTCTCTTTTGGTAACCTAATAACGAGCCCGCCTTTTACTAAGAACTTTTTCCTTAGTCATGATGTGGCGACATCTAATTTTTTTTGGTAATCACCTTTAAAGATCAACTTCCTTTGACCACAAGCAAGAGAGAGTTTAATCTAATGCAAGCTGAACGTAAGTTAGGCTTAATGAACTTGGCAATTGAATAGCCCCTTCTCTCATTATCTAAAGTTTTAATATCACTAGACAAAGTAAACATACTCTTTAGATCTTTGAGTGTACGAATTTATCCGTTCGCTAGGTTAATTGACTCGATAGCTTTTTTATCTGAAGCAAACAGAAGCTGGACGTTACATAACGTTTCTACATCTTGCATGATGCCAATGAATGCTTTTGGTCCACTTAAAATTACTGAGCCCAATATTCTCTAAATATTATGCTAGAGCAAGTTAGGTTATTCGTGCTGGAGAGTTAGACGAACTATAGTAAAAAGCGCCTTGAAATCGGTTCTAGGAACCTCAATCGCTCGACTTAAAAAAAAGCGTTACTGGAAGTTTTTAGTTTTGGGATTTTTGGTACCCTACCATACGTTACTGGAAAAAAAATTTTTTTCCAGTAACGCTTTCGTCAAAACTTCCAGTAACGCTTTTAAAAGCTTTCCAGTAACGCTTTTGATGAGGTAGTCCTTAGCGGTAAAATTTGCAGCTGATTCAGTTTCTTTACGATGAAATGTTAATTCATCCACACCAAATATTTAGACCAATAAAACCAACAATTTTGCTTTTTTAAAACTGGTTAATCTGCTTCAAACTACATTATTAACGTCGGCTTAATGCAATGATTGCTTGTTCTTAACCTGATATACATAGGTACAAAAGACGTGTTTAGACGCCATATTATTGAGTCTTTATCATCAAACTTCGTTGCTTTTCAGGTGATATCTAAGAAGATTAAACGGTAGAAGCGTTACTCAAACTACGATAGCCAGCAACGTATCTAGAGGAAGTTATATTACTTTAGTAAGTATTTATTGTGACGTAAATGATTGCATTAAGTAAGCTGTTTTACTCATTTTGACTACAGTTGTCAGGTGTATTTACTATAGATAATCTTATATTACTACCGATGCCCCAGCCTTTAAAATACGCGAAACATTGGAAGTTAAACTGCATCGGTAACCTTCTAAATCCATCGCGATAAGCTGTCTCCAAACAGCACTTTCCAGATCGAACTTGGGCTAGAGTTCATAATAAAAGTTCTCCGCTAAAAGCGTTTCGCGGTAGAAATTTGAACGGTTACCTTCCGAATTAAACTCGGCGCCCGTAATAAACTGTCGTAACATTTCACCTAGAAAAGGTTCTATCTTGGGGAGCTCACCTAACCTACTTTTGATGAATCGTAAGATGCCGTGATCGAAACTAGTAACGTCATTCCCTTCGCTTCTTACGGCAAGGAATGGGCACTACATGCAAAATAAATAGGCTCCAGCGATGGCAATCTCTTTATCGCATCGGCTGTTGAATTGGATACTGCTACGTCGTTTAAAATCCCGTTAGAGTCACAAAAGAACAATGATTTTGCAAGGTAGAACCGTTACCCGTAAGAAGTTTATTGCTATAGTTTTGCTATTATTAGCGCTGAATACTATAAATATTTATGCTCAAGTAACCGTCTTAGCCAGCGAAACTTTATGCCCTAATAACCTAAATTTTAACCATCAGAATGATTGATTATCGCCAAGCTGTTCTTGTAATACATAACAACTTGGCAATTTTATAAGGCTATCGCACTCTATTTTTATTGCGAACGTTTCCTCAGTTTATTGGACACCCAATGTACTGCTTTGATAACAACCAGCATCGACAATACATAAAAAGCGATATGATAGTACTCATGTACCGTGGTATTTAGAAAATGATCTTCATGCGCAAATGTAGCCGAAGAGAATAGCGATGCAATAAGTAGTAACTGTTTTTTCATTGTCTTTCCTTAATTAAGATTTAGCCAACATGCCTTCAACTTCAATAAAGTTGATGATTTCAGCCAAACCTTCACCTGCTTTTAAATTAGTGAATACAAAAGGTTTATCGCCACGCATACGCTTAGTGTCCGTATCCATCACGTCTAGTGAGGCTCCCACCATGTCAGCAATGTCTATCTTATTGATGATAAGTAAATCAGACTTGGTAATACCCGGCCCACCTTTGCGGGGAATTTTATCCCCTGCTGAAACGTCAATCACATAAAGAGTTAAGTCGGAGAGTTCTGGGCTAAAGGTGGCACTGAGATTGTCACCACCACTTTCTACTAAGACAAAGTCTAAATTCTCATGCCGAGATTGCAGTTCGTCAATGGCAGCAAGGTTCATTGAGGCGTCTTCTCGAATAGCCGTATGGGGGCAACCACCGGTTTCTACACCGATAATACGATCGGCTTCTAGTGCGTCATGTTTGGTTAGAAACTGTGCATCTTCGTGAGTATAAATATCGTTGGTAACTACGGCCATGTTGTACTTTTCACGCATAGCGAGGCATAACGAACGCAGTAGCGCTGTCTTTCCAGACCCCACTGGGCCACCCACACCAACACGCAGTGTTTGTTTTTGCATAAGGTTTCCTCTAAGAACGGAATAATCTTGAATATTGTTGTTCATGCCATGCACTTGCCATGGCCAACGACGGCATAGATTGACCAATATGGTCTTGCTGCACGTGTTTGGCGCTCTCAATACATGGTGTAATTTTTGTGGTTAAGCGAAACAATAAATTTTGGCCATCGGTTTGTCCTAACGGGATGAGTTTTGTGCCCGCGGCCACCTGATTATCAATAAGGGTCCACACATAGCCGCTTAAACAGGCATCAAGTAGTAAGCCGAAAACATGGGAGGCCAAGGCAAATTGACTAATAAAACAATGGGCATTTAGCTGATTAACCCATTGAGCGGCCGTACTGTCTTCCTTATTAACTAAATTGCGCAACAGCCTGCGTAGTGCTTTTCCCATGGCTTGCTCGGCCAGTAAAATTTCTTCACTTTCTCGGGTAGCCGCAATCCAATCGTCGGTGTCTAAAAATAGTGTTTGGTCACCTTCTTCTATTGCGCTAAATTGCTGCATCAACAAAGGGACATCGGCATTGGCGACGCTGCCTTCTAGCAACACAGCTACCCAATTCTCTAGTGCATCAGATGTAGTTACCCACCCACGCTCCACCGCTTGCTCTAAACCTTGCGAAAAGGAGAATCCTCCCACCGGCAAATTCGCACTGCATAATTGCAGCAACCTTGCGCACTGAAGCATCGAAAGATCAGTCATGATGGTGGTGATGTTCGCCACTTTGATAGGCGCCACTTTCAGGGTCAAATACCGCAGGTGCGTGACTCACACTTAGATGGTAACGCTGCACTAATTCGCTAAGCACATGATCGGGTTTAAATCTTAGCCAACGTTCACCTACTTGTAAGCGAGTATGGCGGTTACCCAAGTGATAGCACACTTTTGAAAAGGTGTGCCAGTCGTCTGTACTTGCTGTGGTAACTGGTTCAAGGGCTCCTATCACCTTAATTACTTTGCCGCATTCGCTTCGCAAGTGCTCACCCACGCGTAAGGGCTTCCCTCGCTCTATAAAAATGCCGACCTGCTCGCCCTTGTCGGTTGTCACTTTGATTCGCGCCTTTTGACGCGTATCAAAATCTAGGGTTATGGTATCGTCGGCATCACCATGATAATGACCCAACCTTTCTGAAATCGTTAACATACAATTCTCTTAAAACAAACTATAGCGCTGTGCTAAAGGCAGTACTTCCATAGGTTCACAGGTAAGTAACTCACCATTAGCGCGTACTTCATAGGTTTGTGCATCCACCTCAATGTATGGCTGCCAATCGTTGAGTTTCATATCCCCTTTACCAATATTCCTTGTATTTTTACATGCCACGAGTGGCCGGCGTATCCCGTATTTTTCAGCAATGTTGTTATCGATCGATGCCTGTGAAACAAAAGTAACAGACAATGAGGCTGCGGCGCCGCCAAGGCTACCGAACATTGGCCGATAATAGACGGGTTGTGGTGTAGGAATAGAGGCGTTGGGATCGCCCATAGGCGCGGCAGCAATAAAGCCTGACTTAAGAATCAAACTTGGCTTAATTCCAAAGAAGGCGGGCTTCCACAGCACAACGTCGGCCAATTTACCTACTTCAATAGAACCCACTTCACTATCGATACCATGACTTATAGCCGGATTAATGGTGTATTTAGCCACGTAACGACGCGCACGATAATTGTCATTTCTGTCAGAGTCTTGTGGCAGCGGACCCCGTTGCACTTTCATTTTGTGGGCGGTTTGCCATGTTCGGCAAATCATTTCACCTATGCGTCCCATGGCCTGACTGTCAGAAGCAATCATACTTATTGCGCCTAGGTCTTGTAGAATATCTTCGGCCGCGATACTTTCCTTGCGAATTCGTGAGTCAGCAAACGCCACATCTTCAGGGATAGAAGGGTCGAGGTGGTGACAGACCATTAGCATGTCTAAGTGCTCGTCAACGGTATTGACAGTGTAAGGCCGTGTTGGATTTGTGGATGACGGCAAAACATTGGCTTCACCACAAGCACGAATAATATCTGGGGAATGCCCGCCACCCGCACCCTCGGTGTGATAAGTATGAATAGTTCTGCCTTTAAATGCCGCCAAGGTATCTTCCATAAATCCTGCTTCATTCAAAGTATCGGTGTGAATGGCAATTTGCACATCGTAACGGTCGGCTACGGTCAAGCAGTTATCTATCGATGCAGGGGTCGTTCCCCAATCCTCATGCAATTTAAGGCCACAGACACCCGCTTCAATTTGCTCTTCCAACGCCATCGGTAAACTCGCGTTTCCTTTACCCAAGAAGCCAAAGTTCATTGGCATGTCCTGAGTTGAAAGCATCATTTTTTCAATATTCCATGGCCCCGGGGTGCATGTGGTAGCTTTCGTCCCGGTGGCCGGGCCTGTGCCACCGCCTATCATGGTGGTTACCCCTGACATTAAGGCTTCATCTACCTGCTGAGGGCAAATGAAGTGTACGTGTGCATCGATGCCACCTGCCGTCAGTATTTGCCCTTCTCCTGCTATAATCTCCGTGCCCGCGCCAATAGGAATAGTTACGTAGTCTTGTACGTCGGGATTACCGGCTTTGCCAATGGCTTGAATACGGCCATCGTTAATCGCCACATCGGCTTTCACAATGCCCCAATAATCTAAAATGAGCGCATTGGTAATGACTAAATCTGGGGTTTCTGCGCAGCTGAGCTGCCCCTGCCCCATGCCATCGCGAATAACTTTACCTCCACCAAACTTCACTTCATCGCCATAGCAGGTACAGTCCTTTTCTACCTCGATAATAATGTCGGTGTCCGCTAAGCGAACCCTATCGCCTGTGGTTGGGCCAAACATGTGTGCATAGGCGTTACGGTCTATTTTAGTCATGCTCTTGCTCCAATTTTCCCATCACATCACCACGAAACCCATAAATGGATTTTGAGCCACCAAAAGGCACTAAACTTACCGTACGTTTCTGACCAGGTTCAAAACGCACAGCAGTGCCAGCGGTAATATTTAATCTCAAACCTTTGGTGGATGGGCGGTCAAAATGCAGCGCCGGATTCACTTCATAGAAATGATAATGGGATCCCACTTGTATTGGCCTATCGCCATGATTAACGACAACAACACTGGTTTCAGGTAAACCTTGATTGAGTTCTATATCACTTTCGTCTGTGAATATCTCGCCAGGAATCATCGCATTCTCCTAAACTATGGGGTCGTGAACTGTCACCAATTTGGTGCCATCTGCAAATGTGGCTTCTACCTGAACATCGTGGATCATCTCAGGTACACCTTCCATCACTTGCTCGGCGCTTAATACTGTACGCCCATAATCCATCAGTTCAGCGACAGACCTTCCATCTCGTGCACCTTCTAAAATGGCCATTGAAATAAATGCAATCGCTTCGGGGTAATTCAGTTTTAACCCTCTATTTAAGCGCCGCTCGGCAAGTAGTCCGGCGGTAAATAACAATAGCTTGTCTTTCTCTCTGGGTAATAGTTCCAAAAGCTGCTCCCACTTTATTTAATCAGTTATGTGTACCAAATTCGTGGTTGTACTGCTAAATGACCAGACACCTGTGGCCTTGTCTGCTTCCAAACATGCACAAAACCCTCACGACAAACTTCGCTGTCCTCGCCTAAATAACGCACCACAACAACGCCTTGCAACTGCGTGACTGACATAAAACTACACAGGTTAAGTTCATCAATACAGGTTCGAATTAAGCTACACACACTTTTTGCCCATTCGTTTGATGACGCTTCATTGCCATTGAATAACACCATGGTGCCCACCACATGGTGCCCCGCTAACCCAATGCGAGATTGATGAAGATTGTCTTTAGCGTGCAAGGCAAGACGTTCGTGAAAACGAATACCTTGGTTGTGATAAAGACTGAAGGTTTGTGTGAACTGCCCTTTGGAAAAGGGTTGGTCGATATGGGGTAAGCCCAAACACGCAACATCCCAGCCTACGTAGCTTGCGCCTTTATCTAAATACACCTGAGTATGACTAAACGCATTGGCGTTGGTATAAACCAGTGTCTCATGGGGTAGATATTCGAGGTGAGCGTTGTCTGCAACAGTAAAACGGTTGAACTGACACTGCTTACTGGCCATTTGTTTTGCCTCTCGGGCACGGTAAAACCGATTGGCCCCCGGGGTGGTTAGCAGTACTTGGCAATCTTCTTCTAAGGTGGCCGCAACATGCAATTCATCACCAGACACAATACCGGCTGGTGGATGCAATAAATATAAATGCGCCGCGCCAGTGGTTTCTGGGTAAAAAGCCCGCTGTACACTGAGCGGGCCTTCCCGCAGTGTATTCACCAGCTTTGTTTTTTGTTGCCGGTAAGCAAATGTCATTTCTAGTCGCGCCAGCCACTGTTCGTAAGCTACTGCGGGCCTTGCCGTCATTATCACTCCTTGCTAAACCGACAAATACTGCTTAACCAAATCATCGTTAAGCTCTGGCATCGCGCCATGAGACACCACTTTTCCTCGTTCCATTAAGTAGAATTGTTCGCCTACCGCGCGAGCAAAGGGCAGTTTTTGCTCAACCAGAACAATCGTCATGCTCTTTTCTTTATTTAAGCGCAATAGTACATCGCGAATCAGCTGAACAATGTTGGGCTGAATGCCTTCATTCGGCTCATCTAAAATAAGCATATTAGGATTAAGCACTAAGGCACGGGCAATAGCAAGTTGCTGCTGCTGACCACCTGATAAATCTCCGCCTCTGCGTTGCAACATTTCTTTTAACACAGGGAAGTATTCGAAAATGTCTTCTGGCAGGCTGCGTGACGTTTGGCGCTTACAATTAAGCGACACTTTTAAATTCTCTTCAACGGTAAGCTGACCGAAAATATGACGGCCTTGTGGTACATAGCCCACGCCTATATTGGCACGGCTTTCTATACTTGCGCGCGTTACGTCTTGTTGATTGATAGTAATACTGCCAGAGGCTGCGGGTAACATGCCCATGAGGCATTTTAGTAGCGTGGTTTTCCCCACTCCATTACGCCCCATAATACATGTGCGGGAACCGGCCGCTATGTCCATATTCAAATCCCACAATATTTGGCTACCACCGTAACGCTGGTTCAGTTGGGATACGTTAATCATGACCCTCCTCCCCCAAATATACCTTTTTCACTTCCGGATTACTTTGAATGGCGTCCATGGTGCCTTCTGCTAATACGCTACCTTGATGCAACACCGTGACCGTGCGTGCAATTGAACGCACAAATCCCATGTCATGTTCTACGACCACCACTGAGTGCTCTCCGGCCAACGAAGTTAAAAGCTCAGCGGTGCGCTCCGCTTCCGACACTGTCATGCCTGCGACGGGTTCATCCACCAGCAACAACTGAGGTTTGGCCGCCAGCAACATACCAATTTCCAGCCACTGTTTTTGCCCGTGGGATAACTCACTGGCCTGACGATGCTGCATGGCAAGAAGGCCGATGGTATGCAGAATTTGGTCTATATCATCTCGTTCTTCTGCACTTAATGCGTGCCATAACGATGTCCAAATGCCCTTGTCCATTTTTAGGCTGAGATATAAGTTTTCTTTTACGCTTAAGGCCTCAAATACCGTCGGTTTTTGGAATTTTCTACCTATCCCTAAACGGGCAATTTGCTCTTCGTTATGCTGTAGCAGATTAATTTGCTGCCCATAACTTACCGTCCCAGTATCGGGGCGGGTTTTACCGGTAATGACATCCATAAGGGTAGTTTTACCCGCACCATTTGCACCAATAAGACAACGCAACTCACCTTTTTTGATATACAAATTCAAATCGTTAAGTGCTTTGAAACCATCAAAACTAACACCCACATTTTCCATGTATAAAATCATACCGTGGCGCGTATCTGGCGCGGGGCTTTTCTCTGTCAGTAACGCACTTTTCATGAGGCTGCCTCCTGCTTATTCACCTTACGCTTGACAGGAAAACGATGATCAATCAGTCCAACCAAGCCCTTGGGCAACAACAAGGTGACTAAGACAAATAGACCGCCAAGTGCAAATAACCAGGCCTCAGGCATAATCCCTGTCAGCCTTGTTTTTGCAAAGCTCACCACTATGGCACCAATAATGGCTCCGTATAAGGTGCCTCTGCCCCCAATAGCCACCCAAATAACGATTTCGATGGAATTTATGGGCGAGAATTCTCCAGGATTAATGATGCCCACTTGAGGTACGTAGAGTGCGCCTGCGATGCCGGCAAGCACGGCAGAAAAGGTGAACAGAAACACCTTATAACTGGCACTGTTGTACCCCACAAAACGCACCCTATTTTCTGCATCTCGAATGGCGGTGATCACTTTACCGGCTTTCGAAGAAACAATGCGATCACTCACATAATAAGCGGCCGCCAATACGCATACAGTGATAATAAACAACACCAACCGGGTAGTATCTGATTGCAATGAAAACCCTAAAATGTCTTTGAAATCAGTCATACCGTTGTTGCCACCAAATCCCATCTCATTGCGGAAAAAGGCCAGCATGAGTGCGTACGTCATCGCTTGCGTCATAATAGAAAGGTACACGCCGCTAACTCTAGAACGAAACGCCATGGCACCAAAGACATACGCCAGTACTCCTGGGGCAAGTACCACCATTGCAATCACCCAAAAAAAGCTATCTGATCCCACCCAAAACCAAGGTAAACTTTCCCAGTTTAAGAACACCATGAAATCAGGTAAATCCGGGTTGCCATATACGCCTCTATCCCCAATTTGACGCATCAGGTACATACCCATGGCATACCCACCAAGGGCAAAGAATGCACCGTGGCCTAGGCTTAAAATGCCGCAATAGCCCCACACCAGATCTAGTGCCAACGCTAGCAAGGCGTAACACAGATATTTGCCCAATAGGTTCACTGAATAGCTGCTGACGTAAAAAAATGACTCTGGGGAAAATAACTGGTTCGCCAACACTACGTACACAGCCATGACTAACAATACGGAGACGACGCGCTGCACGCTACTTAGTTGAAAGAAAAAGTTCATCATTATTCAGCCCTCCCCTTTTGCGGGAACAGCCCCATTGGGCGCTTTTGAATAAATAAAACCAAACCGACTAATACGATAATAGTGGCCAATACCGGGCCTGTAACAGGTTCTAGGAATTTATTTAAGACGCCTAGGGTCATGGCTGACACCAGGGTGCCCCACAAATTTGCTACGCCACCAAATACCACAACCAAAAATGAATCGATAATGTACGCCTGGCCTAAATTGGGCCCCACATTGGTTAATTGACTTAACACCACCCCTGCCACGCCGGCTATTCCAGAACCTAGCCCAAAGGTAGCGGCGTCAACCCAATTGCTCTTTACACTGAGCGCCCGTGCCATCTCGCGATTTTGTGCCACGGCGCGAACATGTAAACCAAGGGAGGACTTTTTCAAAAATAGCAGCAAGGAAAAGAACACCGCCAAAGAAAATATAATGATATACAATCTGTTAAACGTGACAGAAAACACCGGATTAATTTGCCATGAACCACTCATCCATTCTGGGCTTGCTACCTGACGATTTAGTGGTGAAAACACAGTACGTACCAACTGCTGTAAAATCAGAGAAATACCAAAGGTGGCGAGTAATGTTTCAAGAGGTCGCCCTTTTAAAAACTGAATAACACTGCGCTCAATGAGTACACCCATCAAGCCAGAGACTAAGAAGGCCGCAGGCACTGCCATAAGCAACGAATACTCAATAAGATTGGGGAAAGTTTGTTGAATAACATAAGTGGTATATGCCCCCAACATAATCATTTCACCATGGGCCATGTTGATAACACCCATCACCCCAAAAGTGATGGATAGGCCAATAGCGGCTAATAAAAGCACCGACCCCATGCTGATACCGAAAAAGGCCGTTTCAGCCCAACCAAACCACTTGCGCTTCACCTCTATTCCCGCCAAGACAGCATCAACATTAGCCTTTACTGTGTCAGCAACTTCACTGTCACGTTGCAAAGATAAAAGCGCAACTCTAACTTCTGGGTATAAGTTTCCTCTCAAGGTTTCAAGCGCACCCAACTGTTCAGTCACGTCGTCATTTTGAAGTCGCTTAAGCGCCGTAATGGCGGTTAACACTTCAATAATATCGGCGTTTTCTTCCTGCTCTAACCTAGACAAAATAACCTTAGTCGATATTGAATCAACATCAGCCAAAAGGCTTTCCGACGCTTGTAAACGTACCGTGTCATCACGATGGCTCAAGTTACGTTGGGCTAAAAGTTGTCGAATATGGCTTCGTACACGGTTGTTTACACGTACCTTTCTTAGCCTAACGCCGCTAGACTCCGCAATATTCTTCTCTGTGAGTGTATCTATCCACGCCCGCTCACCTTGGGTCTTGGTTGCATACATCACTTGCTGAGTTTTCGGATGAAAGTACACATCGCCCTCCAGTAACCGTGCGAGTAGCGTAGCAACTCGTTCATCGTCAAGTGTAGCGGCTTTATCGAGAGTGGCGGGTAGTGTGCGGAAAGACGCCTCTGGCAAAGCTTTCACAATATCGTCGAAAGCGACGTCTTGGGCTCGAGCCGACTGAAAAATACTGAGATGAATAATGACAAAAAATAATGCCAACACAGATTTGAACATGACTTTATTCCCTAGTGTGTCGCAAAAAAACGTGGCGCTGCAACGATTTCGCAAACAGCGCCACTCACTGGATGGACGGCAATACCGCCCACAACACACTACTTACTGCTGGTACAAGAGCCTGTTTTAACATCGTAACTGCCGCATAGCATGGGTGCCGTCCAGTCAGACATCAAATTTTTAGAACTTGGCAGGAAATCAGACCATGCATCACCTCGCACTGTCCCTGGGGTTTCCCACACCACTTCTACTTGTCCGTCATCTTGGATTTCGCCAATAAATACTGGCTTCGACAAGTGATGATTAGGATTCATTACCGCGATTCCGCCAGTTAAATTTGGTACCGACATACCAATTAAAGCGTCTGACACTGTGTTAACATCAGTGCTTCCCGTTTGTTCCACGGCGGCAGCCCACATAGTAAAGCCGATATAAGTGGCTTCCATTGGATCGTTGGTTACTCGAGTTTCATCACCGATGAAGGACTTCCACTTATCGATAAATTCAATGTTGGCATCGGTGTAAATACTCTGAAAATAATTCCACGCGGCCAAGTGACCTACTAGAGGACCGGTATCAAACCCTGATAGCTCTTCTTCTCCCACAGAAAACGCTACAACGGGAATGTCTTCTGCTGATATACCTTGGTTACCTAACTCTTTGTAGAAAGGTACATTTGCATCGCCATTGATTGTTGAAATCACGGCGGTTTTCTTACCACTGGAACCAAACTTCTTCACATCAGATACAATGTTTTGCCAATCTGAGTGACCAAACGGTGTGTATTGAATCATGATGTCATCATCACTCACGCCATTGGCTTTTAAGTAAGCTTCTAAAATTTTATTGGTAGTACGAGGGTAAACATAATCGGTACCTAACAATACCCATCGCTCCGCACCAATGTCATTCATAAGATAATCTACAGCAGGAATGGCTTGTTGATTGGGCGCAGCTCCTGTGTAAAATACATTCTTAGACGACTCTTCACCTTCATACTGTACTGGATAAAACAGCAATCCGTTTAGCTCTTCAACTACAGGCAACACAGATTTACGGGAGACCGACGTCCAGCCACCGAAGATAACGTCTACATTCTCTTGCACAATTAATTCACGTGCTTTTTCGGCAAATAACGGCCAGTTTGAGGCGGGGTCCACCACCACTGCTTCGAGTTTCTTTCCAAGCAAACCACCTTGCTTGTTTTGCTCTTCCACCATCATTAATACGGTGTCTTTTAACGTGGTTTCACTAATGGCCATGGTACCGGTAAGCGAGTGCAACACCCCAACCTTAATCGTATCTTCCTCGGCTATTGATAAACTTGAAATCATCGACCCTGCGATCATCGAGCTAGCGACTATTAATTTACGTAACTTCATCAAACATCCTCTAGATTGTTGATTAGCCCACATTAACCTACTTGAAAAGGTTCACTGTTGACCCTGGCTAATTGGCCGTTTTCCATAATGGGGTTACAAAACTGTATGCCAGTGACACCATGCTGTAACGAATGCTTGTATAGTATTTCTATAAGCAAAATAAAAAAATGAGTTAAATTACGTAGTTTAGACTCGTCTTATTCCTATACAGGTATTGGCGAGTTAACGGTATGCTGACATTATATAAGACAGAGTAATCTGCGCTTGTTCCGTACTCATCTTTTAATAACATTCCCAGTAGGATCATCACCACCTCATGGCAGACAATTCAAAAGTCTCTTCAAGCCGCCGCTCATACAACAAGCTGGTTGCGAACGAAATGATGGAAGATTTCGCCCTTCGCTTTACCGCCAAGCGCGCTCGAAAGTGGTCATATTCACGTATTGCACATACAGCGCTTGGCATAGTGTCTTTCATGGTATTGGAGGCTATAGGCGGCGCTATTACATTGAATTATGGGTTCGTAAATTCAGCTTGGGCCATTCTTGCGTTGGTGGTGGTTATCTTTATCAGTGGTACCCCTATAAGTTTTTATGCTGCTCGGTATGGCGTTGACATTGATCTTTTAAGTAGAGGGGCTGGCTTTGGTTACTTAGGCTCCACAGTAGCCTCTCTTATCTATGCCTCTTTTACATTTATTTTCTTTGCACTTGAAGCGGCAATTATGAGTATGGCGCTTGAGCTATTGCTCGGTATTCCCCTCTATATTGGATATGCTATTAGTGCACTTATTGTCATGCCCCTAGTAACCCACGGCATTACTTATATTAGCCGCTTTCAAGTGTGGACCCAGCCAGTTTGGATTGTTTTACAGCTAATGCCACTCCTGTACGTGTTCAATCATCCCGATTCAAGTTTAAGGGAATGGACAGAGTTTACCGGTGATGCCAGTGACATGGGCAGCGGCTTTAACATTCTCTTATTTGGTTCAGCATCAGCTGTTTTGCTTTCCTTAGTCGCGCAAATTGGTGAACAAGTCGATTTTCTCCGATTTCTGCCCCCAAAACCCACTGCTTCTAGCCCGTTAAAATGGTGGGTCGCTATGATAATGGCTGGGCCAGGATGGATAATTTTTGGTGCGGGTAAATTATTTCTGGGGTCGTTTCTAGCTTACTTAGCCCTCAAACAAGGGGTATCCCGAGAGCTAGCCAGTGACCCTGCACATATGTACCAAGTGGCTTTCGGATTTCTCTTTAACAACACTACACTGACCATTGTGATTGCCACTGTGTTTGTGATTATTTCACAACTAAAAATTAATGTAGCGAACGCTTATGCCGGGTCCTTGGCGTGGTCTAACTTTTTTAGCCGTATTACCCATAACCACCCAGGTAGAGTAGTTTGGATGATCTTCAATATCCTAATTGCTATTTTGTTGATGGAGTTGGGTATCTATCAAACCATCGAAAGTATGCTTCAGATCTATTCAGTTCTGGTACTTTCATGGTTAAGTTCTGTATCGGCTGATTTGCTTATTAATAAGCCCCTCAAACTAAGCCCGCCTATAATCGAATTTAAGCGTTCCAAACTGTACGATATTAATCCTGTTGGCACAGTGTCTATGTTTGTCTCTTCAGTTGTTGGTTTTGCTGCGCATATGGGCGCGTTTGGCGACATTGGCGTCGCACTTGGTTCCTATTTAGCCTTTTTCTTACCCTTTATTGTGGTGCCTGCAATGGGTTGGGCAACCAAAGGAAAATTTTACTTGGTACCCAATACCACTGATGATCTAGATGGGGCTGAACACCAATGCTGCTTATGTGAAAATACATTTGATAACGAAGATATGAGTTTTTGTCCGGCCTACAATCATCCCATATGTTCTTTGTGCTGCAGCTTAGACGTTCGCTGTGGTGACCAATGCAGGGAAGACGCCACCTTATCGTCACAAGCATTCGCATTGTTCAACCGCTATTTTAGTTTAAAAACCTTGCGTGTACTTAGTACGCCTATTGCACAATGTTTATGGCTAACTCTGCTACTCACAGGTATTTCCGCCACCATATTGCTGCTGATTTATTGGCAAATTCCCATGGCGACCGAAGCGCTTAAAGACGTCTTTGCCGCCACGCTACTCAAAATATTTTTCTTTTTACTGATTATTATTGGTGTGGTGAGTTGGCTATTTACCCTTGCGAGGCTAAGTAATCGTTCAGCATTAGAAGAGCTTCGTGAACAAACTAAAGCTTTGGCCACCGAGGTCAATGCTCATGAAAAAACGTCACAGGCGTATCAATTAGCAAAGGAAGAGGCGGAGTCAGCCAATAAAGCAAAGAGTCGATACTTGGCAGGCTTGAGTCACGAACTTCGAACACCTTTAAATGTGCTACTTGGTTATGCGCAGTTACTTTCCAGTGATAGCAAAATTCCCAAACACGCGAAAGAACCTTTGCAAACCATGAAGCGCAATGGGGAATACCTAAGTGATTTAATTGAAGGGGTGTTAGAAGTTTCTAAAATTGAGGCGGGACGATTATCAGTTCACCGTGAAGATATCCAATTACGTCCGTTACTAGAACAACTTATTGATATGTTTCAGCAGCAAGCACTATCTAAAGGGTTAAAGTTTACCGCTGATTTCCCCCAGCACTTACCCCAATTTGTGTCTGGTGACAAACAGCGCCTACGGCAAATTCTAATAAACTTGATTTCTAATGCTCTTAAATTTACTGAACACGGCAGTGTGACATTTACCGTGCGATACCGTAATGAAGTAGGACAGTTTATTGTTGAAGACACCGGCCCGGGGATAAGCGAGCAGGATCAAGAAACCGTGTTCCATCCGTTCGAGCGTGTATCTGACAGTAACACGGCGGTTTCTGGTACGGGTTTAGGCCTCACCATCTCCCGTGCGCTTGCGGAGTTAATGGGCGGGGATATTAGTTTAGTTAGCGGCCTCGGCGAAGGCAGTAGGTTTAGCCTAAGCTTAATGCTACCCAGACTTAATCATATTCACAGAGAACCTGTAGATGAAGACAAACAGGTTGTGGGCTATGAAGGTGAATCTAAAACTCTTTTAACCATAGATGATGAAGCTAGCCAGCGGCAGTTATTGAGCGACATTCTCACTCCCCTAGGATTCACCGTGATTACCGCCAGTTCTGCTAAAGAAGGCTTAGGTAAGTTGAAAAGCCACGCTATCGACCTCATGTTTCTCGACTTAAAAATGCCTGAAATAAGCGGCTGGAAAGCGGCTGAGCTGTTTAGGCAAGAAGGATTTAAGCTACCCATTGTAGTAGTGTCAGCCAACGTGCGGGAACTAGACATGGAAGATAATGCCCGACAAAATCATAACGACTACCTTACCAAGCCTTTTGATATTTCTAACCTCATTGATAAATTGGGCCACTGGTTGAACATTCGTTGGATAAATCAAAACGATGATACCGCCCTTGAGCCAGCGGGCAAAAACGAAGGGAATAGGCCTCTCGTAGGGCGCAACCAATATCAAGCCCTTAAATCGCTGGCTGAAATTGGTTATCTGTCGGGCTTTACTGCCAAACTTGAAGACATCTCAGAGCACTATGATATTCCCCCTGAAACCAAAAAGGAGCTCAAGCAGCTTTCATCTCAAATTCAGTTTGTGAAGGTAGTTGAGAAGCTCGACAGCCTAATGCGCTGCTTTTAACCGCCCGCCATAAAAAACCGGCTGAAGAAGCCGGTCTTTTATTGCTGTAATGGCAGTAATCACTATTGGTGGCTAAGAGCCATTGGGTCGATGTAGTTGGTGTTACTAATGCCCGATTTACGCATAGCAATGCCAGTTAAACAGGCATGCATGATTTGGTTGGCACTCAATGCCGTGTTGTAGCTCAAATCTAAAAACGGTGCTACACCAAGCATCTCAAATCCCGCCACGTCAGTTTCTGCACACGCTCGACGTACTAATGTCATGGCTTGGCGAACCGAAATCCCTCCGGCCACTGGCTGTCCAGACCCACTGACAAACGCGGGATCAATAACACTCATGTCGAAAGACACAAAAGTTTTTCCTCCGCTAGCACCAAGCTCCGTCAATGCTTGCTCCATGACCACCGGCCACGAATCCCGTTCCACTTGCGCCATAGTGTGATACTTCACACTGTTCTCTCGCAGCCAAATCAAGGCATTTTTATTTTGAGACGCACCTCTAAGCCCTATTTGAACGAGTTTGTCCCCCTCAATGACGCTTTCCGCTAATAAGTTAGCAACACTTTGCTCATCAGAATAAAAGTGATCTTTGTCGCGCTCACCGCGATAATGGGCATCTAAGTGCAGTACAGACACAGGTGTATCTGAAAAATGCCCAGCCACCGCACTCACACTTGAAAACATAATGGAATGATCACCGCCCACAATGAAGGGGATTGTGCCCGCCTCCAACATGTCGGTTAGTTGCTGAGTAATATGTTCAATATTTAGCTCTGGACTCATATTATCCACGGCAATATTGCCATAATCAGCTACTTGCATAGCCAACGTTGGATCGACCCCACCTTCAACACTGTACCCACTTAAACCGTACATACCACGTAATATAGTAGGAGCGTGTTTGTCGTCTCGCCATCCTGCCCCTAGGGCCAGCGGCACACCAACAAATGCTACATCCACGGCGCCAGCGACTAAATCGGCTTTTCGTATTGCCACGGGCGCATTGGCAAATGTAGGAATCCCGCCCTCTTCATTGAGGTAACGCTTTAAACTAAAAGGGCCTGGCTCGCGTTTATAACGGTCGAACAAAGCAGGTTGCAATACACGTTGTTTGTTGTATCCACCCGCATCAGGATTAAGAGGAATAATATCGCTGTCTGCCAAATACGCTAGCGGCTCCTCAATTCCTTCTGATGGCTTCGCTTGGGAGGCGGTTTTGCTTGCCTGATAACGCCTTTGCGCACTGGTTTGCATCAGGGCTTGTACTAGCTGTTTCGCCTCTTGAGGCGATTTTTCCGCTAACTTCACCGAAAGCTTATCGGGGGTTAAGTTATACAAAACCAGTTCATCTGGCGCGTTGATGAAGGCCAACTCTTGTTCATTCAACATTTGTGTATTGGCTGATATCGACACTTCTGGCATGGGTGTGCTCTCAACCTTTGTGGTAGAAGCACAACCCGATAGCATTAGTGCTGCACCTACTGCCGCACTCAATATATTTAATTTTCTGTCAGTATAAAGGCGTTTCATTATTTCTTATCTCCATAGTAGTCGGTTTGTCCGTGCTCAGAAGATAATTCGCTAATAAAGCCTTTCTGGGTAATACCTTTTTTATGCATCGCCACACCGGTTAAGCACGCAAACATCAAGCTATTGGCGTTTAATGTACTCACGTACGTGGCATCTAGCGCAGGGGCTAATTCCACAATATCAAACCCGACTAGGTTTGTTTCGGCACACAATCGACGAACAATTGGAATGGCTTCTCGCATTGTTAAGCCTCCTGATACAGGCGTTCCCGTACCCGGTTGAAATGCTGGGTCGAGTACATCAACATCGAAGGACACATACAAAAATTCCGTATTTTCAGAGGCTTCTTGTAAAACTCGCTCCATAACTGCATCCCATCCACGCCGTTCTACTTCAGCCATGGTGTGGTAGTGCATGCCAATTTCACGCTCCCACTCGTAGTAACTTTTGCTGTAATGCGCCCGTAAGCCCACCTGAATATAGTCCTCAGGTCGCACATGCGCTTCTTTCATGAGGCGGTAAATAGGCTGGCCATGATCCAATAAATGCACCCGTCCGCGACCTGTGTCCAAATGCGCGTCAAAGTGCACTACGCCCACCTTGCCTTTTCCATAAACGTCGGCAATAGCCGCAACATTGGGATATTCGAGCGAATGGTCACCGCCTATGATAAAGGGTATCGCTCCGGCCTCGGCTATTTCGCGCACCCGATCTCGTACTTCTTGAACACTTCGCTCAGTGCTAAGTTGATCTATGGCTGCGTCGCCATAATCCACAATGTTCAATACTTTCCCCGGGTCAATCATGGTGGACACGTCTGCGCCCCCGGTTCCCCTACCTAACATACGCATTGCACGAGGGCCATGGATGGCATCTCGCCAGCCTGACCCCATGTCTAAAGGCGCACCTAAAATGGCAACATCCACTTCACCGGCAACCAAATCCTCAGGAGAAAGGGCCACTGGAGAGCGCGCAAAAGTGGGTATGCCAGAGCGGCCACCACCTAAATAGCGGCCTAGGGAAATAGGACCGGCTTCCCGCTCGGGATCAAGCTCTTTTGGCCGCTTCACTCGCCACGTATTGTAGTTTTCTGAATCGGTATTTAGGGTGATTTGGTCAGTGTCTCGGCCTTGCTTATATTGCACTTGGTCATACACAGTGAGCATAGTGTCAACGTATTGCTCAATTTCCTGCGTACTGGCTTTTCGCATTAACTCGTACATAAGGTCGGGTTTAAGTACGCTCGCGCCTTTTCCACTTAGCACAAACTCTCGCTTGGCTTCGGGCAATGCATCAAGTAACGCAAGAATATCCTCGGGTACGTCTTTTAATGGCTTAACAGGCATAAGGCCTGGCGTGGCGGAATCTATTTTTGAATGAACCTCACCGGGCAGCGAAGGAGGTGGTTGCACCTCCTCTTTCTCGGCGGTTTCTTGAAGCGCTTGCACCGAGAAAGAAGATAACGCTGCCCAACTGGTAGCGAGTAGAAGAGTTTTTAATTTCATTATTAAGGACGTTAAAAGTGAACGTAGTACCACTATAAAAGTCGCTTAAATACCAAACAATAAGTCATATCCCCCAGTTAAATACCCCATCTCTCCCTTTCTATATCAGGCTGATTAATAGTGCTTTAACCGTCTCTTGAAGACAGGTTAAATAATCCCCCCACCAAAACCATTAATGCGTTCAATAACCCAAAACATGCCCAGGGTACCTACTCCCATTAACACGCTGTAACGCATCTGGTCGGCATACGGGGTTTTGGTGAACAAAGCGCCAACCGCGTAGATAACACCAATAAACACCACCTGGCCGACTTCCACCCCAATATTAAAGAACAAGAGTGCCAATGTAATTTCATTTTGCGGCACCCCTAACTCGCCTAACGCACTGGCAAAACCCAACCCGTGGATTAAACCGAATAGGGCGACAACGCCCAAACTGGCTGTCATTGCTACCTTTCTTGCGTTTCGATTGCATAGGATTGCTTCGCGCGCCATTAAGCAAATTGACAAGGCAATTAATACTTCAACGGGCGCAATAGGAAGGGTGACAAGTTCAAAATAAGACAGAGCAAGGGTAAGAGAGTGGGCAAGCGTAAATGTACTCACTAGCCCCAATAGTTTATAACCACGGGCCAATAAACATAGGCAAAGCACAAAAGCGAGGTGGTCCCATCCAAACCAAATATGCAGCATACCTTGCCACAAATACCGTTTAATGGTTTGCCCCTTCGATAACGTCAGTGCGCCGGGCTGTACCATGGGCACCACCATGGTATTCAATGAACGCTTAAGAGTAAGACTAAAGTTGCTCGATTGCGTATTCACTCTTAAATTGGCGCCGTCTAAAAACCAAGGCGTAATAATTTCAGCGCCGTCACCGAGTTCGTCCGTACAGGCAAATTCATAACTCAGTATCGTGTTGCTGCCTAACCGTTGCTGATTTACCGTTTCTATCTGGCAGTAGCTGGGCAACTGAAGGGTTTTACTGCTGGCAAGCGAGGTAGGAAGCTGCGCAGTAAATTGGTAGGTATTTTCCATTTCACCATCGGATAATCTTAATTCTGCCGCCGAAAATACATCCGCACTTAACGGAAACACGCAAAACAATAAGCACATAAAAATGGCTGAATTTCTTAGCATGTGGCTACTCCTTAACGTTCTTAATAATGCGGTATTTGTCGCCTAAATCATCAATGTAGTCTTTCACTGCACTATCGAGCCGGTCTACCACGTAGTCGTTCGTCACCTGCATTTTTGCTTCGTCAAAAGTGAGTGGCGATCGAGGCGTTGAATGCGTAACCTTGACAAAATGCCACCCTAAAAGCGATTCCTGAGGGCCATACCATTCACTAAAGGTATGCTTATCCATGGTGTCTAAAAAAACTTTGCCGAACATGCCTCTTATCATGCTTACACCATAGGCAGGCATTAATCTGCCACGCCAAAACTCATCCCCTTTCACTTCCACACCACGGGTGAGTTTTACTAAAATTTCCTCACTGTTATCGGGAAGCTGTTCAAAAAATACATGCTGAAAGCTGTAGGTGGGTTCTACGTAGTAACGGTCTATATGCTTAAGATAATATGCCACTAATTTAGCTTCGTCTGGGTCAGGTAAATAGCCGGTTATCTGGTAACGCATTTCCTGAACCAGTTTTTCGCGAACTTCGGGGTCGATCAGGTGCATACCTGCATCAATAGCTTCACGAAAAAGTACTTCTTCGCGAATATAGTCGTCTTCAATTTTTGCTAAGTCGGCTTGCGTGGCTTGGCGACCGGTCAGTAATTCAAATTGCTCAGCAAATACGTTTCTATTCGATTCACTCAGTTCAACGGCATCACTATCATCCTCTTCGAGGCCGTAATAAAGGCCAAAAACAATGACCCCTAAGCCAAGAAACATCACTAGTGGGTCTCGAATTAATACCTTCAACATTTGTACTACACCTTCATTCTTATTCTGATAAGCAAAAAAAGCCGGTAATAAATGCATTACCGGCTTCCCATTCTCTGATTTTTACTTTTTTGGCTTGGCGTAGTTAGTGTCTATTTCTTCCCTAAGCCCTTCTTTACGCGCTTTTTCACCTGCTTGCGGTTGCATATGTTCAGTAGTCAATTCAGAAAGGAAATACGGGTCTTCAATGCCCTCCCTTCTCATTGCCACACCTGTCAAACACGCATGGAGAATAAAGTTAGAATTCAGCGCAGAGCGATACGTAGGATCTAGTAGGGGATCAAGCTCGACAATTTCAAACCCAATAATATCGTTTTGTGCGCATAAGCCTCTTACGATAGGAATTGCTTCACGCATGGTTAAACCGCCAGGTACTGGCGTACCTGTACCCGGTATAAATGCAGGGTCTATAACGTCAACGTCAAAAGAGATATAGAGTTTATCTACATTTTCACGGGCTTCTTTAAGCGCCGTATCCATCACCTGCTTCCAACCTTTTTTCTCTACTTCAGCCATGGTGTGATAACGCATACCGTTATTACGCATCCATTCGAAGCCTTCTGGACCAGGCCAAGGCCCACGCAAACCTATTTGAATGAAGTTTTCTGGTTTTACATGCCCTTCTTTTACTGCTCGATAAACAGGTTGGCCATGTGTTAACCAATGCGCTTGGTTTTTACCCGCATCATAGTGCGAGTCGAAATGAACTACGCCGAAGCTTCCCTTACCATGAACATCAGCTAACGCCGCAATATCTGGGTATTCTAAGCTGTGATCACCGCCCACAATAAAAGGCATGGTGCCAGTTTCAGCAATTTCTCTTACTCGCTCGCGCACATGCTGTACCGAAAGTTCGGTACTCATGTTATCAATGGCAATATCACCATAATCTACGATACTCAGCACCTTACTAGGATTCACCATAGTGCTCATATCAATACCACCTGCACCATACTCATTACGCATGGCTTGCGGGCCAAATTTTTGCCCGCGATAGTAAGAGCCCATATCCAAAGGAGCCCCCACTATAGCGATATCTACATTTCCTGCAATTAGGTCATCTGGATAGATAGCGAGAGGAGCGTTCGCGAAAGTTTTTACCCCCCCAGAACGGCCACTCATATAGCGGCTTAAATGAATTGGGCCAGGCTCTCTTTCAGGGGTGAGGCTTTTAGGACGCTTCGCTTTCCACGCATTAAACCCTTTTGCTTCGGTATTTAAGGGAATAGACGCCATGTCTGTTTCCGGGTTAAATTTGCCCGCTTCCGCGACTTCAATCATTCCGTCGAGGTACGCTTCAATTTCTTCAGCCGACTTTCCTTCCATCGACTTATAAAAACGCTCCATAGTACCTAGCAACATGGTAGGGAGTGGTGACTCAAGAATCTCTAGCTTTTCCTCGGGTATACCCTTAGTTTTTTCTTTAAAGCTATCGGGCATGGGCATGTCAGAATCTTCCGCATATACAGATGCACCAAGCGAACAAATAAGTAAACCGCTTAGCACTGCGCCAAGAATACAAGAACGTGTAATCACTTTATTTTCCTTACATTTATTATGTGGGCTCAGCTAAACGCTGAGCCCTATTGTTACATTCCAAAATCACTACATTCCAAACTGGTAACTAAATTTAAGACCTACTGTACGAGGCGTTAAAATATAGTGCGCATAGCTTCGCTGTAAGTCACTACCTCTGTTACCATATTCAATGTCGCCCCAATTGCGAGAGGTAGATGTGAAGGCGTATTTATTGAAAAGGTTGTTTACATAAAACGTGACACTCCACGCTTCATCAGATAACTTAGCGCTGATATTACTTAACCCGTAACCCGGCAACGCTTCACCATAGTTGCGTAAGCCCAAAGTCGAATACACATCACTTTGCGCAGTGAAGCCATAACTAAGATCTAATAAACGATTCCATAATTCAGTCGAGTAATTTAGCCCTATGGATATTTGGTGCTCTGGAGAACCAGGAAGCCTATCTCCCTCATAAACTGTGTCACCAGTGCTACCATAAATGCCCAGTGCATCATCCGTCATTTTAGTTTTCGCATAAGAGTACGCCGCGTACATAGTAAGCTCGTCACTGAGAGTCGCCCGAGAGCTAATTTCTATACCTTTTGCATTCGCGCCTTCAGCATTAGTAAGAATTCCAACCGCACCATTTTCAGTGATGCCTGATACTTGAGGATCTTCCCAATCCACATTGAAGGCAGCAACATTGAACGTAAAGCGACTCTTAAACCATGATGTTTTTACACCAGCTTCATAGTTTGTTGTTGTATCTGCGTCGTACATCGCCTCGTCAGGTAATGCACAGATAAGCTGATTGGTAATGTCATCAACGTTAGGCGGACAAGCTGCCACAGTATTTACACCGCCAATTCTAAAACCTTCGCTGACAGTGACATATCCCATAATATCTGACGAAAATGCATAGCTGGCGTTAAACTTAAATAAGTTACCATCATCATCCCCTTCCGCTGTATTAGGCTCAAAAACGATAGAATCGGGATCCCGTCCTGTAAAAACCGTGTAATAGAGAGGAAGATCAGTATCTGATTCGGTTTCGACCTCATAACTGTATTGGCGTAAGCCTATGGTGATATCAAGCTTGTCGTTAAACGCATAGCTAATTTCACCAAACAATGCCTGTTCTTTTATTTGGTCAATACCATAGGAAATGTATTCAATACTATCTGGACGAAGTGAACCTGAAGCACCCCAGGTATCAATGGCGAACTCATCAAAACCTTCAACCTCTTCCCTGTAGTTGCGGTTGAAGTCATTTTTGTTGTAATAAGCGCCCACTATCCAACTTAGAGGGCCTTCACTATTGCTAACTAAACGAATTTCTTGGGTTAAATTTTCATCTTCACTAGTACTGGTTGTTAACCCTGAAAATGCAGGGAACTCTTCATAACCATAGCTTAATCGAATCAATAAATCGGTAACGTCAGAGTTAGAATCACGGGTAGTTTTCGATGACCCTGTAGCAGAAACCAAGGTAGCAAAGCCCAAGTCGGCTTCAACTTCTAAGCTCAAAAGTTCGTTTTCACGCTCCATGGGCTCCAGGAAACGATAAGCCGCGTCGTATTTTCCAACAAGATCGCCAATTGGATTTTCATCACCTAAAGACTGATAGTGAACGGTAGAACGAGCACCGATATCATCTTTTTGGTAAAAGTATGAAAGTGTAGTATCTAGCCAGTCTGTGGGCACCCAGCGCAATTGTACTTTTGCTGCCGTTTGTTCGAATGTGTTTCCATCTTCGACACTATAAAGGTTCGCATCAACTTCTGATTGATCGGTAAAGTCTGGGTCCGGCAATGATGTGCCAGACTCACGAACTAAATAATCGTAGTCGATAAAACCGGGGTCATCTGAATAGTTAAATGCAGCACGAAAACCAAGGGTGCCTTCCATAATAGGCGCATTAAATACAAAACCTGCCTCTCCCCCCATGCTTTCGCTTTCACTAGTTTGATACAGGTCGCCATTTACCGACCCAGAAACAAAGTCTAAATCTACTTTTTTAGGAATATAACGTATTGCGCCACCGAGTGTTCCAGCTCCATACAAGGTGCCTTGTGGCCCAATCAATACCTCTACTCTGTCAATATCAAGTAAACGTAAATTCATGAACAAAGGAATTTCGCCAACGTAGGTAGCTACCGTTCCACCATTTGAACCTGGGCCAGATGAATTGGTGTTAAGGCCTCGAACGATAATAGGCGACTCTGAACGACCACCTTGATCGTTTACCGTTAAACCAGGCACCCATCGCGCAATATCTTCGAGCTCTTCTAAATCTTGTTGCTCCATTAGGTCGTTTGTAACGGCAGAAATGTTAATAGGGACTTCTTGCAATGATCCTGCGCGTCGCGTTGCCGTGACTTCTATGGTTTCTAGTGCAACAGCTTTTTCCGCCTCTTTCACTTCTTGTGCCGCTACACTAGGCACTACAATAGCAGATGCCATTGGCACTAATGCGGCGGTGATTGCTGCAGCTATGCGATTCTTTTTATTTCGTTCAATGCTTTTCATAGTGGTGTACTCGTAATTGCCTGTGAACTTTACCCTCGTTTGACATGCAGAAAACTGCTGGACGCTGCATTGGATGATCAATTTGCGATGGGTTCTTATTTTATTTGCAGGATTATTATGTGCTGGCTAGGTTGCAACGAGTACTGGCATTATTCCTATTTCGACTACGTCATTTGACGCACTTTCTCTGCCAAATCAAATAGTTAAATTATTGTTAAACAAATGTCGCAGAATTTAACTTATTGATTGAAGATAGCCTCTAAGTCATTGGTGTGGGGCTTGTAATGTTGCCAACGTCCTATCGAGTGCTGGTTGATGGGCATTTTCACCTGCATTTTACTCGCCGTTGACACAGGTGCGGTGTTCCCTTGCATGTGTAAACAACTTTCGTCCCACGATAATTCACAAAACGCGAGTAAATCGGCGATGTGTCGTGTTGGATTACATACCAAGGCCTCGTAGTTCAACAGCATAAAGTTATCATCATCTATGACGTGCCAGTGTTCTACCCAGTCCATGCATTGGCGGTAGAAAGACGCACAGGAAACTAGGCTGTGGGTGTAATAATAATGAGGGTTGTGAATACTAAATAACTGCCGAAAATTCCCCACACAGGTATCCATTGGATTTCTCTGCAAGCAAATAATCTTTGCATTGGGAAAAGCTCGACGAATGTAGGGAAGATAGAAGAAATTAAACGGGAGCTTATCGACGAAGTGAGCACTATTACCTATGTGCTGTGTTCGCGCAAGGTATGCCTGCGCAAGTTTATTGTAGTCGATACTTTCAGCTTTTTTTAACGTGTTAACGTCTAAAACGTTAACGCTTTCGCTACCCGACATCTGCTTTAAAAGGGTACTAAAATCCTGCAATTCACCACCGGAACTGACCTTCTGATGGCTACTTAAGATTCGTTCCACCAAGGTCGTGCCAGACCGCGGCATGCCTACTACAAAAATTGGTCGAGTGCTGCTTTGTGAAGAGGGTGACGAGGGCGAAATATGCGCGTTTGACGCAAAGGCCGCTTTTAAATAATCAAAGAGCAGCCTGTCGGCAAACTCGTTATAAGGTAGGTGTTTCTGCTTCTCTTGCTTCGCCTGAGTTAATACGTCAAACGATTGGGTATAATTGCGTTGTTTTTCTAATTCCCGCGCTAGGCTGTGGCTTAAATGCAGCCGCGCTTCAAGGGATTGAGTATCATTGTCTAGCTTTTGCTTTAATTGCGTTAAATGACGGCGTATTTCATCGCCCTTGGTCAATTCAGACAGCGCAAAATGCGCTTTATAATAGGTCGGATCGTAATCTAGCACTCGCCAAAGGGCTTTCTTTGCTTGTTCAAGCTCACCACAGAACTTACTTGAAACCGCATAGTTGTAAAGAAAACTTGGCGTAGGATTTAGGGCGTTAACCGCCTCGGAAAAATACACCAGCGCCCGAGCATGTTCGTTACACGTAGATAGGGCTACGCCTAGGGTATCAGCCTGAATAGGAGTTTGAATATCATCGACTTGCACTGTATTGGCTATAGCAATAACACCGTCGGTTTGCCCCAGTAGAGCATAAATCCGGCACAACAAAACACGAAATTCGACTACGTTCTTATATGCAATGGCGTGCTTACAGAGCTCTGCCGCTTTATGTAGCTGCCCTACACTGACATTGATTTGCGCCAGTAACTGATACGCTTCACCGACCCTTTCGCCCGCTTGAATTAAAGACACACACTGTTTATGTGCTTGTTTAACGTCACCCTTTTCAAAATGAGAGTACGCCTGTTGTAACGGGCTACTGGTATAAGGCTTTGACATAGTCATTTGCTAGTTCACTGACAGCGCACGGATCGCTATCCCTGCGGCTGTGGTTCTATTTTCTACCCCTAACTTAGCGAATACTTGCTCTAAATGTTTATTCACCGTTCGCGGACCAATATCGAGAATTTGTGCTATTTCTTTATTCGTCTTACCGTTGGACAACCAGTAAAGTACTTCTGATTCTCGACCGGTTAAGTTAAGTGTCGCTTTCAGCTTTTCTTCGCCCGACATGGCTTTTACAGCATGATTAACACGAAATATACTGTCTCCGTTTTCCCGTTGAGACACCAATGCCAGTTCACATTCGCCACCCTCATAGGATACCTGGTACACAACGTCATTCTGCCCAGGTGTTAGCAAAACGTGCTTCACCGCAGGAATTAAACTGTCATTAAACCAGTCATCAGCGAAGGGGATATTGGATAAAAAGTCGTGAGTTTGAGGCGTAGCCCAAAGAAGTTCTCCCGCGTGATTAACAGCGAATAAGTTTTGGCCCATAGAATCTAACGCTTGCTGTGCGCTAGATGTGATTTGCGCATTATTCGCGTGGATTTTTATACGCGCCACCAGTTCATCGGGGTTTACCGGCTTGACAATGTAGTCCACACCACCAGCATTTAACCCCTTCAACGTGCTTTCAGAGTCAGTCAAGCCTGTCATAAAGATAACGGGAATATGCTGTAACTCTCTGTTTTGCTTCAGCCTTGTACATGTTTCGAACCCATTTAATTTGGGCATCATGGCATCAAGTAAAATGATGTCTGGTTTGATTTGTTCAGCAATGGTGATAGCTTGGCTACCCTCTAATGCCACAAGTGTACTTATCCCTTCCTTTTCAAGAATATCGTTAATTAAGCTTAAGGAATCGGGTGAATCATCAACAACTAACACCGTGTACATAAACGCCATCCAACTAACTTAAACGTGCTGATTATACTAAAGGTTAATATCTCAGTATAAACATATATAGCGGTAATAAGAATGGGGTATTTTGCGTATTTTGAACCTTAAAAGTAGCGTTAGTTTAGCTTTTCCTCTGTCTTTCCTCACACCAATTAAAACAACATGAAATTACTGCAATAGAAATTCCATAAGCGGATGACCCACGGCGACAGCAATCAACGTGAGTAACATGCCAAAGACTAACAAAGAGATATAACTTACCGCATACTGTATCAACGTACTTTGGGGCTGGGTTAATAGCTGATTCAACCGCTCGCGCCTTTCACCGCTTGCGCCCTGCTCTCCTGTTTGTTGGCAAGCACATAGGGGTAAATCGGCAAGGGTAGTGTCGTGCCCCGCATTGTCTAAAGCGAACATATCACATCTAAGTTCTAGCCCATTAATTAAGGCATGACGATAGGCCGTGCGCCAGCGTTTTGGCCACAGGATCATAAAATAACGTACGCACATTAGCTTAATATTGTCTAAATGGCGTACGTGATTAAACTCATGCAACAGCACCAAGTTAAGCTGATTGTTCGTCAAATTTTCCACTAACCCCTGGGACACGTAAATTTGTGGGCGCAACAACCCCGCGCACCAAGCAGAAGGAACCTGACTGTTTACTCGCTGATAAATTTGATTCATATCAGCCTGTGGGCCTCTGGCACTGGCAAGCTGTAATAACTGGTGAAAGCGTTTATTCAGGTACAATTGGCGCGCTATCATTGCGATAGTGACACACAGCAAACCAACGGCAAAGGCTAATACTCCAGCACCTAAAGTAGATGATGTAGGTATGTATAAGTCATGAGGCCCACAATGGCTTTCATGGCAATGTTCACCCACAAAATAGCGGCTTATAGGGGGAAGTTCGTTAATAATGAGGCTAAATGCCGCACAAACAAAGGGAAGCCACACCAAAGTAAAAAGCAATTTTACTTGTACATCTGGTGAAAACGGCACACGTTGTGTGTTTGCTACCCGCCAACATCCGGCCACGCACCAAGATAAGAGTAATGACAGCAATAACCAGGAGGCAAGAAGCGCTAGAAAACTCGTATCAGTCATCCTTCTCCTCATGGGGAGGAAGGTAATCTGAGAGCTTTTCTGCCTCGTTGTCTGACGTATTCCCTTCAATATAGGACATAAAACCACTGACTATAACTTGGGATTCACCGTCACCCAACTGGTCGGCAATTTCCCCCATTAAACGACTGACCACCGTGCTTTGAGATAATGCTGGAGCATATTGGTACGAGCGCCCCTGCTTATAACGGGTAAGCATGTTTTTACGGAATAAGCGTTCAAGCGTACTTTGCATTGTACTCAGCGAGAGTTGCTCATTAGCAAAAAAGGAAAGCACCTCTTGAGCACTTAACTCTCCGTGTTGCCACAACACCTTAAGTACTTCTATTTCACGCCCACCTAATGCAGGGAGATTTTGTTGCGAAGGCTTTCCGCCTAGCCACTGACTTAATCCCCGATAAAGCTCTTTCACGAACACCGACCTCTTATAGGTTTTAGTAAAGGCATTAATAATACAAAAATGCACGTTACCAGAAAGTGCCCATTTAACGTATAGCTATTAAGGAACTATTGTGAAAAAAACGCTCATAGCACTGCTTGTTCTAGCCGCTTTACAAGCTAACGCTCAAGAAGACGACAGCCATGATATTGAAAAAGTCACAGTGTCTGGTAGACAAGTCAGCTTAATAGGAGAAGCTATTTCAGCATCACAAGGGATAGTAGGCCAGGAAGAAATTCGACTACGCCCTATTTTACGTACAGGTGAAATACTGGAATTCATTCCGGGCATGGTCGTCACGCAACACAGTGGGACGGGCAAAGCGAACCAATACTTTTTACGTGGTTTCAATTTGGATCACGGTACTGACTTTGCCACTTTTGTTGATGGCATGCCGGTGAATATGCGCACCCATGGTCATGGGCAAGGCTACACCGATCTTAACTTTGTTATCCCAGAATCGGTGCAGTCTCTGAACTATAAAAAAGGTGTGTACTACGCTGATATAAGCGATTTCAGTGGCGCGGGTAGTGCAATGTTAAATACTACCAACAGTGCCTCGACTCCATTAGTTAGCGCTACTGTTGGAAAAAATAACTTTCTAAGAATAGTAGGTTTAGGTGGTGTCACAATTAATGACACAAACCGAGTAGTTTTGGCAGGTGAACACAATACCTACGATGGCCCTTGGAGCGACATTAGCGAAGACCTAGATAAAACCAATGTGTTAGCTAAATGGGTGAATAAGCAAGATAAGGCCGAATTCAGCCTAACATTTATGGGTTATGACAATAGTTGGAACAGCGCAGATCAAATCCCCAAGCGCGCGATAGAAAGCGGGTTAATTGATGAATTAGGGTCATTAGATACCACAGTTGGCGGTCAGTCTGATCGTTATAGTCTTAGCGCGAACTGGCGATCCGAAAACCTGGTCGCAAGCGCTTATGTGATGTCGTACAGTATGAACTTGTGGTCCAATTTTACTTATTTTCTTGATGATCCTGAGAATGGCGACCAATTTGAACAAGTCGACGACCGCACAGTATATGGCGGTGAAGCCAGTTATAGGTACGAACACTCATTGTTAGGTAAGCTATCTACCACCACGTTTGGCACGCAATTTCGTATAGACGATATCGATGAAGTGGGTTTATATCACACTCAAGCCCGTCAGCGTTTGGGCGTAATTCGTAGTGACGAGGTAACAGAGTCGAGTGTGGGTGCCTATGTGAACAACGAAACCTATTGGACGCAACGCTTACGCACAGTGCTTGGCCTGCGCTACGATTATTTTGATTTTGACGTCCGAAACTTAGCCGGTGTTAATGCAAATAGCATCGATTTATCGCCAAATAGCGGTGCGTCTAGTGATGACATCACGTCGTTAAAAGCGAGTGTGGTATACACAATTTCCCCTGAATGGGAATTGTATGGAGCCGCTGGGCAAGGGCTACATTCTAATGATGCTAGAGGTACCACCATTCAAATAGATCCCAGTTCCGGCGACGCTGTTGACGCGGTAGACCCGCTGGTTCGTTCAACGGGTATTGAAGCCGGTTTGCGGGGCTTTATTGATGAAAAGCTGAATGCCTCGTTGTCAGTGTGGCAGTTGTCCTTAGACAGTGAATTGCTATTTGTAGGTGATGCAGGCAATACTGAAGCCAGCCGCGCATCTAAACGTAAGGGGGCGGAAATCGCACTTTACTATCAGCTCGACCAAAATTGGTCTATCGACCTTGAATATGCCTACACAGATGCGGCCTTTACCGATGCATCTTCTGAAGGCGCTCACATTCCAGGTGCGATCAAAAACGTGGTACAAGCTGGGGTGTCTGCTCAATTCGACAACGGCCTATTTGGTAGCCTAAGGGCCCGACATTTTGGTGAACGCCCACTTATTGAGGATAACAGTATCACTTCAGACGCAAGTACCGTATTTAATTTACGCGCAGGCTACAAAATGAATAAATGGGTTTTACAGTTAGATGTACTTAATCTCACTGACAGCGATGCTCACGACATTGATTACTATTATGCGTCTCGCCTTTCAACCGACGCCCAAGACACTGAAACCGACGATATTCACTATCACGTGATAGAACCTCGTACCCTTCGTGCTACAGTGATGTATCAGTTTTAGAATCTTACGCATTACGGCACCTTTAGCCGTAATGCGTCTCTTTTAATAATATATTACACCACCGATGCCTCAGCATCTAAAATACGAGAGACATATGAAGTTAAAAAACATTAATAATCTTCTAAGCCCATCGCGATACGCTGCCTCCAAATATGTCTTTCTTTATCAAGCGTGGGTTGAAGTACGTCGTAAAAATCCTTCACAAGTAGCGCTTCGCTGCAGAATTCAGAGAGTTTATCTTCTGGATTTAGCTCGGCGATCTTAGTGAACTGTCTTAACTTTTCACCTAGAACAGTATCCAACTTTGATAACTTATTCAACCTACCGTTGATGAATCGTAAGATATCATGATCGAAGTTAGTGACGTCACCCCCTTCACTTCTAACGGCAAAATATGAACGATACATGCAAAATAAATAGGCTCCAGCGATGGCAATATCTTTGTCGTAGCGGCTCTTGAATTGGGTACTATCTACCGCGTTTAATATACCGCTAAAGTCACAAAAGAACGATGGTTTAGCAACGCAAAACTGCCCGTCCTCAAGGAATTTATTGCAATGAGCTAGCAACTTTTGAATGTTAGCAACCATATCAAAGAGCGCCGTTGATTCTATATTGACGATAGGTTCAGCCCAAAAACGGCTGTAGCTTCCTCCAACCGTTTTGCCTGAAAATTCGTAGCCGTGGAATTCAGCTACTTGTCTCAGAGTTGGCTGACAACAATTTTTTACCTTATTCCGACTAGCCGCCTTCGATATCGCCACACCATAGTTAAACTGATAAAGCTTGTTCATTTTGATGAACCTGCGGTTCAACGCACTTCCATCAAAGTTTTTAGATCCCATGCCATCATCAAGAATAATGTTGTCTTTATTGAGCTCTGCATCTGCAAAAACCACCCGCATAAGTGCGACTCTACTATCATAATCCTTGGCAAGTTCAACGCTTGATAGATCAGAAGTTATCATGAAAAGTTCTCCAAATTTTCTAGTGTCAAGTTGCCTGGTATTAGACAACCCCAATGACTAACTGCTCTTATTTGAGTATTTTTAATCACTAGATTGATTAGATCATCTTTACTGATTAGCTGTCAAGTTTCCATTTAATCATATTTGATTATTATGTTATTGTTCGTGCAACTTAATGGGCATATATGACTATGATTAGAGTATTATTTGTAAAGCTTTTAGATGACAAGAGATTCAACGAAAATCGGAAAATTACGATCAATGAAGTGGCAGAAGAAACAGGGATTGGGCGAGCGACACTAACTCGCATAGCTAATCAACAAGGTTATGCTGTTGGCACTAATATTATTGATAAGCTCTGCGATTACTTTAATTGTGACGTAAGTGATATCTTGCAACGGGTTCCTGATAACAACGAGATTAAAAGCACATAGGAGCAGGTTGAATTGTTTTAACGTTGTCATGATCATGTCTACACCTCCTTGTGGACTAGCCGTTAAAGTATAAGCTAGGGCTAAGTTTCGAGGGGGATAAAAGAGTGTGACAGTATGACCGTCAATTGCTGCCGCTCAAGCGCCTGTGTTAGAACGGCAATAACGTCAAGCTATCAACGGCTAATACTTACTTATGGGCGTTATATACTCAAGATACTCTACAGCAATGGCACGCGGTCACCGCTCAGCTCACATGTTTTTCGGCCCGTTGGTTTTTGTGACTAAACTAGCAACGTTGGTGCCACAACGTAGATTGAATCTTACTCGTTCTCACGGGGTGTTCGCCCATAATAGTCGTGTGCGAGATGTTTGCGAATTTGAGTGCTAGGGTTGTTGCCTGAGTATCTGCTGCATCGAGCATGCTTATCTCAAATTTCGGGCACATGAAATCAATGTGTAGTAGGACATGAATTAGGACGATCAATAGATAATGCAATTAGAATACTCCGTTATTTACGGGAGGCTTCTATGCTGGCCTTCTTCACCGCTAGGACGTATATGCTTTTCGCACTTACCGGCGTTACTTTGCTATTACCCAACAAGCTAATAACTGTGCTTACTGAGCCGTCCAAACTAAAAATAGGAGCACTTACTACATTAATGTCGGGCAAGAAGTCTTCTTTAAAACAACACAAGTTGCTCTGTTTAATGTCTTTTAGTAATTCGTAAAACACTGCTTTTTTTATTGGCTTTCCCATGTGGCGAGGCATAGGTGCAGGCGAATCATAATAATGTTCAACTAGCTCCCTACAGCGCAATTTGGGTAGATGAGACAAAAATACACGCCCGGCGGCAGAAGTAAACGGTGACAACTTTGAGCCCAAACGGATATTCACTGCTAAAAAGTGGCTAGAATCTAACCATTTTATCACTAGCGGTGCATCACCATTCCAGATGGTTACAGTAATGGTTTTATCTAATTCTTGGTGAAGTTTGTCTGCATATTCAAAGGCCACTTGAACGGGGTTTGAGTGTTTCAATGCCGACATCCCCAACCGTATACTGCTGTTTGAAAGCATATATTTGAAATTGTCTAATTGCGACACATAGCCAAGCTTGGTCAAACTAACCAAGTATTTATGAAGCCTGCTGGGGCTCATTTTTGCCAGCTCAGATAACTTGGTCAGTGAGATAGGGCCGCAGTGCTCAGAAATTAACTCCAACACTTCAAGCCCTAATTCTAGGGAGCCAATGCCTTTTCGAGTTGCAATTACTTTGTCGTCATCCATTGTACTGCTACCTCTTCCAAGTGGGGGTTATGGTACCCAAGCTTCCCTACGTATTACAGCGCAATCAAACCGCAAGATTAGTTTCGATAAATGCGCGATTTTCCTCAAGAGCTTGCGAGTCACCGTTAAATTGCACTTTCCCTTTCACAATAAGAATGTGCTGATCGCACAGCGTCTGTAAGACCTTAATGTTTTTATCCACAATAATGGTCGACACACCGGTTTCTTTAATTTTTCGAATAACGTCCCAAATTTCCTTACGAATAAGCGGTGCTAACCCTTCAGTGGCTTCATCGAGTATTAGCAAATCTGGATTTGTTAAGAGCGCCCTGCCTATGGCAAGCATTTGCTGCTCACCACCAGAGAGTTGAGTCCCTTTATTGGTTATGCGCTCTTTTAAACGAGGAAACAAGTCAAGTACTTTGGTATAGGTCCAGTGCGCTTCACCTCGTGAATTTTTGCGCGCGGCCATTTGCAAGTGCTCTTTCACAGTTAAATTGTGAAACATGCCCCGCCCTTCGGGCACGTAAGCAATGTCGTTGCGCATGCGCTTCCACGTGGGTAACGCATCAATTTCATTGCCCTTGTACAGCACTACGCCACTGCGTGGTTTTACTATACCTAAGATAGATTTCAACGTAGTGGACTTACCCATGCCATTACGGCCCATAACACTTACGGTTTGCCCTTTCTTGATGGCAAAAGATACCCCGTGCAAAATATGGCTATCCCCGTACAAGGTGTGAATACCTTTTACCTCTAAAATATTGTCTGTCACGTTAAAATACCTCGTCATCGTTGCCCAAGTAGGCGTCTTGAACTAAAGGGTTTGCTCGAATGTTGTCCACCACATCGGTTATCAAATGCTTCCCATCCACCATCACTGTCATTAAGTCAGACAGCTCAAAAACCGCATCCATATCGTGTTCCACCAGCACAATGCAGTAGCGCTGTTTTAACGACTTAAGCAAATCTACAATGACCAGGGATTCTTCATGGCCCATACCCGCCATTGGCTCATCAAGTAATAACACTTGAGGGTCTGTCGCCAATACCATGGCTATTTCAAGCTGACGTTGCTCGCCGTAACTAATCGTTCTGGCTTTGGTATTGGCTTGTTTCATTAGCCCCACCTGCTCAAGGGCTTCTTTGGCAATAGAGGTTACATGATTGCTTGAATGCTTTGACTTAAACATATTAAAGCTGCTACCCACTCGTTGCTGGGCGGCGATACAACAGTTTTCCAAACATGTTGCGTCTTTGAAAATATTGGTTTTTTGAAAGCTTCGCCCTATTCCTTTACGGCAAAATTGGTGGCTCTTGAGTCCCGTGATATTTTCACCACGATACAGAATTACACCTTTAGTTGCCGGATATGTACCACACAATATGTTCAGCATAGTACTTTTGCCCGCGCCATTAGGGCCCACTATGCTATGTAGTGACTTGTCGTAGAATTTAATATTAAATTCGTTTAGCGCCTTTAACCCGCCCCAATGTTTTGAGAGGTTTTCAGCTTGTAATATGCATTCAGTCATTTACGTTTCCTCACAACCAACTGCTCAATTAGCCCAGCAATGCCGCTTTTTAGTAGCAGTACCATTAAAATAATGAGCGAACCCATCCAGAACATCCAATACTGGGTTATATGCTCAATACCGTAGTGCAAGCTTACGTAAACGAACACACCTAAGATTGCCCCATAGATAGTGCCCAGACCACCTAAAATAGCCATCACTAACGCAGAAGCGGAGACTTCCCAGCTCATCATGGTTGGATTAACAAAACCGTATTGAAGTGAGAACAAATAGCCCGCATACGCAGCTAATGAGGAAGACAATACATACGACACTAAACGGAAGTGAAAGATGTTGTAGCCCAATGCAGTGGCTCGCTCAGGATTTGCTTTTATCGCATCAATCACACGACCAAAACGAGAGTGCAAACTAACTTTACAAAATACGTAGCAATTAAATAGCGACAGCAAACACAGGTAGTAGAAATGGTTTTCGTTATCTAAATCTAAAAAATTTAAACCAAAAATGCTGGTTTCGGGTTTGAGATAAATAAATAACCCGTCTAAGCCGCCATATTCTGTTGAGTCGGCAAAGAAGTAGAAGGTCATTTGCGCCAATGCCAATGTGATCATGATCATATAAATGCCACTGGTTCTTAGCACAATAAAGCCAACAATAAGTGCAATAACACTGCTGGCGGCCATGACATAAAAGGTATACAACCAAAAGTTAACCACTTCGTATTCGGGTATCATGATGGCAAATAAGTACCCTCCCAAGCCGTAGAACATGGCATGACCAAGCGTGATGAGGCCAGCTCTTCCTACCAAGTAGTCTAAAGACATAACAAAAATAGACAAAATCAGCATAGTGGAGATTTTGTTTACGTAAAACGTGTTCTCATTAAGAAATAAGGGAATACCCAAGGCAATAAAGAAAAACGCGAAAATAAATACCTTTTCAGCTTTGCTAGAAAATACAGTCATCGTACAACCTTAACTTTTGAAAAGCCCTTGTGGTTTAAAAATAAGGATAAGTGCCATTAGCAAGTAAATTGTCATGCTCGACATGCTGGGCAACAACACAGATGCGAACGTATCAACAATGCCCACTAACAAGGCCGCCACAAAGGCCCCTTTTATTGAACCCATTCCTCCTATGACCACAACAACAAAACATGAAATCAGTACGCGCTCGCCCATTCCTGGCACTAAGCTCACCACTGGTGCAGAAACAATCCCGGCCAAGGCAGATAAGGTAACGCCAACCGCGAAAACAACGGTAAATAACGTACCGATATTTACGCCCAAATTCTCAACCATTTCACGATTAGACTCACCTGCACGTATCATCATGCCAAGTTTGGTATTGTTGATGACGTAATACATGCCAACGGCAATACCCACGCACAGTACCGAGAGAAATAAGCGATATACCGGATACTCAATAATATCGGTAATTTGAATAGACGATGACAGCAGTTCAGGTACATCAACACCTAGTGGATCGTTACCCCAAATGAAGCTTTGTGCGGCGTTAAAAATAAAGATTAAACCAACCGTTAACAGTACCTGATCGAGGTGATCGCGCTTATAAAGGTGCACTATCAAAAAGCGTTCTATAATAACGCCGATAATCATGGCAATACTGCAAGCAATGATCACCGCCAGCCAAAAACTGTCTGTAATGGCGGCAAAGTAATACACAAGATAAGCGCCAATCATATACATAGAGCCATGAGCAAGATTCAAAATACCCATAACGCCAAAAACTAATGTGAGACCTGATGCAACCAAAAAAAGTAACAGTCCATACTGTATACCGTTTAGTAATTGCACAAGGAAAAGCGACATTTCCATTTCTATACCTCTATGGGGAAGCCCAAGGGCTTCCCTACTTGAAATAACTTATAAACGACAACCACGAGCTGGATCATTTAGGTTCGCCGCGGCTGTTTTAACAACTACGTTTTCACCGTTCTCAACTTTTCTTAAATAGATATTTTGAATAGGGTTGTGCGCCTTAGAGAAATGAAAGTTGCCTCGCGGGCTATCAATTTCAACTTTTTCCATAGCCCTTATTAAGGCTGCTTTGTCAGCGGTATTACCGTTGGTTGCTTCCACTGCTTGAATAATTAACTGGCCAGCGTCATACCCTTGCACGGCATAAAGATCAGCAGGCTTCTTGTACATTGACAAATATTCCGCTCTGAACGCTTTGTTTTTAGGGTTATCCAGTGTGTCAGCGTAATGTAATGTGGTGAACAAACCCTCTGCGGCTTCACCTTGAGCTTCAATGGTACCTTCGGTTAGGAAACCTGAGCCAATAAGTGGAATTTTGCCTCTAAGCCCCATTGCGTCGTAATCTTTAACAAATTTGACAGAGCCACCACCTGCAAAGAACACAAACACAGCATCAGGTTTTATTGAAGCAATTTCGGTTAGGTAAGACTGAAACTCTGTTTTTGGAAACGGCACAAAAATTTCTTTAACCACTTCGCCGCCCGCAGATTCGAAAGATTCTGAAAACGCGGCAAGCGACTCCTTACCGAACCCGTAGTTCCAGCTGAGTGTCACTACCTTTTTATAGCCCATTTCAATTGCTTGATTACCCATAGGGTAAGCGGTTTGCCAAGACGAAAACGACGTACGAAAAACATTCGGCTGACAGAAAGCACCGGTTGCGGCATTAGCACCTGCATTGGGAATTATCATAATAGAATCTTTGTTTCTAACCGATTTTATCATTCCCATCGCTACACCTGAGTGAACCGGGCCAATAATGAAATCAGCATTGTCTTTATCTGTCATCGCAGAAGTTAACTCTGGGGCGCGAGCAGGCTTTGCCTCGGTATCACTGATAATGAATTCAACAGGACGACCAGCAATGGTATTGCCCTTTTCTTTTAGGGCTTGTTTTAGACCGTTAGTAGCTGCCTCCCCCAACCCAGCGTAAACACCACTATATGGCAGCATAACGCCAACTTTTATGGGTAATTCGTCGGCATGTGCAGATATACCTGTCAACACACTTGTCGCCATCACACTACTGGCCAAGACGACTTTTCTAAACGTTTTGTTTTTAAATATCATGGAAAGTTACTCACATTTTGGTAGGTAATTGTTAAAAAGCGTACTTCGCCATTGCTTGAACGCGGCTCATGTCGCCATCGAAACCGTCAACAGTTTCACGCTTCGCATAGGTATATTCCAAGCCAACCGATAGTGGCTTAGTAATGTTGTAGATGTAGTTAATACGCGTGCTGTAGACATCATGTGTGCGCGAACTTACCATTCCTTCAACGGTGTCTACATCTAATGAAGAGAAAATAAGGTTGGTACGAGCGCGTTCGCTCCACAAGTGGCGGTAAGCTACGGTAACGGCGGTAGCGTCGATAGCGTCGAAGTTACCTTCATCGTCAAGGAAGGCGCCATTAGCAGCATTTACGCCGACATAACGGCCTAAGCCCGAGCCACTTGCTACTTGAATGCGGATGTCATCGCCATTGCTTAAGTTAATACGCGATGAAAGCGAGAGCGCAATACCCGTGTCAGAATAATCTTCGCCTTGGGTTTCATAAGCAAGCTGACGCAAGATACCGCCCACTTTCACATGACCCCAGCTGGCTTTCATCGTATAGGTACCAATTAAATCAGGTACAGAGTTGTCATCCGTTGTAATTTGCGCGGTAGTGGTAGTCCCAACTGTTGTCTCTGGGTTTTCCAACGCCACTTCAAAGCCGTTATTTGAATAACGAATCTGCGGCTGGCGGGTAAAGGCTACACCGTCTGTTGTACCAATAAAGTCTACCGATTCAACCAAAGCGCCTAAGTCCATGATGGTTGACCAAGTTTGACCAATAAGCCAGTTGTTGTATTTTAAGTAAGCATGTCGCATACGTGGCGTATAGGAGTTGCTCACTCTCTCATCACCATCAGATGTCAATAGGAAGTCAAATTCAAGCACACCGGTAATGACGTCTTCACCGTCTAATGGCGTATTAGTAGTAAATCTGAACCGAGACTGCTTCGCGTGTGCATCAAATCGACCACCTATACCATCGTCGGTAGCTCCCGTTTGCACCAAAGATGGCACGTAGATATCACGTCCAGGGCCGACACCTTCACCATTTGAGTAGTCGCTATACATCGCGTCAACTTTAATATAACCAGAGAATTTCACTTTGGTGTCAGTTAGGTTCGCCGCCTCTGCGCCAGTAGCAAGGGCTAAACCAACCGATAGTGACAAGGCAAGTAGGCGCTTGATGAGTGTTTTTTGTTTTAAAGTATTCATTCAGTTCTCCGTTGTAAATGTGCCAAGCATGTATGTGATAAACAGAAACAACTGATGTTAAGGTAACCCCAACTTGTAAATTTAGTGTTATACAATTGTTTCCTAGTGAGCAACTTACTGTGAAGATAAATTACAAACCAATACCAAATGAGTGGCTCGCAATACTTAACGGGTATGGCTTTGAGGTATGCAAGTTGAACCTGTAAGTATTTAAAAACACATAAGCACTTGATATTAATAGATAATTTCAATAAACAAAAAAATAGCAATGAGACCGTCAGACGACAAAATTCACTTGCCATCAACAATTCATTATTTGTGAATTAATTCACTTATTATTAAAACTTCGCGAAATTAAAGATAAAAAATGCTAACTGAAAACCCGCACAGGCGGGTCAAAATTGCTTGAGAGTGGTGTAACAAAAGTAGAAATAAGCTCGCTAGATTGCGCTGTCAGAGATGGTTAATTCTAGTAGCCTCGACAATAGCAGTGGTATTGGTTTACTTTTTAAGGTAGCGCTGAATAACAATAATGCTGCCGCCAATAACTAGTCCCCAAAAAGCGGAAGAAAGCCCCAATAACGACAAATCCGACGCGGTAATAAGAAAGGTACATAACGCCGCTTCTCGGTCTGCTGGCTGGTTTAATGCTGTAGACAGTGAGCCTTCCAACGCACCTAATAGAGCAATACCGGCCACCATTGCGATAAATGCAGCGGGAAATGCTTGAATAACACTGACCAAAGCAGCACTAAACAGACCAAACATGATGTACCACAGCATAGCGACAGCAGGCCCAAAATAGCGTTTTTTAGGATCGGGGTTTGCATCTGGCCCGGTGCAAATGGCAGCAGTTATTGCTGATAAATTCACCCCATGACACGCCGTTGGGGCGAAAAGAATGCTCATAAACCCACTACCTGCAACAATGTGATTTGACGGTGGCGAATACTTGTCTTGCCGTAGTATGGCAATACCAGTGATAAATTGACCACTCACTGCAACTAACATTAGCGGTATCGAAATACTAAATAATGCGGTTAGTGAGAAGCTCGGCATGTACCAATGCGGTGTCGATATTTCCCAGTCAACTTGTTGAAATGATAAATCATAGTTAAATGCCAGTACCCCTACTCCAATGGCAACTGTAAGCATAATGGCGTAACGTGGAAGCTTGTGACGCAATAAAATATACGCGGCAAACATCACTAATCCTAATAATGGCGCTTGTGTCATCTTAGAAAATAGATCGAGAGAAAAGTTAACTAGTATTCCTGCCAACAGTGCCGCAGCGAAGGCTAGAGGCAGTCGGTTCACTAATCGTTCAAAAGTCCCGCTTAGTCCCAGTAAAAACAAAATGCCACCAGACATAATGTAGGCACCTATTACATCGCTCCATGGCATACCCGGCACTAAGGTGACTAGCAAGGCTGAACCAGGTGCGTTCCATGCAAAAAGCAACGGCATGCGATAACGCAAGCTAAACCAACCGCATAGCAAACCGCTAGCAATAGACATCCCCCAAATCCAAGAAGTGAGCACTTCATTGCTTAAATTTGCGGATTCAGCAACTTGAAACAAGATAACCAATGGACCTGCGTAGCCCATTGTCGATGCAAGGATCCCCGCTACCGCTGCAGACAGCGACCAATCTTTTAACGGTGGAAAAGAAATGAAAGTAGACTGATTTGGCATAAGTCACTCCAATGGTTGGTATGCTACCCGAAAGAAATTGCCTACGAATAGCACAGCTTGGGAACGCGGCTTACTTACCCACAATCTCCACCAGCAACAGGCAAAATTGTTCCCGTTATATAGCTGGCTTCATCTGAAGCTAAGTACAATATGGCAGATGCTTGTTCATCTAGCGTGCCGTAACGAGACATAAAACTGGTATCAATGGTCTGATCGACAATTTGCTGATACCAAATCTCTTCCTGCTCACTTTGTGTAGACTCGTTGCGCGGAATAATACGCTGAGGTGCATCTGTTCCACCTGGCGCCGTGGCGTTCACGCGAATATTGTGCTGCGCGTACTCGAAGGCAAGTGACACTGTCAGTGCATTCACACCCCCTTTTGCAGCGGCATAAGGCGCGCGATTTACACCACGAGTGGCTACCGAAGACACGTTTACAATCGCACCTTTTCCGTTGTCTAACATGGCAGGTAATACTGCGCGACAACACCACAACGTGGGGAACAACGAGCGACGAACTTCTTTTTCAATTTCGTCAGCTTGATAATGCTCGTATGGTTTGGCCCAAATGGTCCCCCCCACATTATTAATAAGCTTATCTATTCGCCCAAAATGCGCAGATGCCGTATTCATGGCGGTAAGCGCACCTTCATAGGTTTCTAAATCAGCCTCTACAGCAATAGCATCCGCACCGTTTTTATTGAGTGACTGGGCAATCTGTTGAACATGCGCTGAGCGGTCAACCAATACCAACTTTGCTCCCTCAGCAGCAGCGCGTTGTGCAACGCGAAGGCCAATGCCTTGCGCTGCGCCAGTGACTACAATGACCTGCCCATCGAAGCGCAAACTCATGCGGCTTCCTCTTTAGGCTGGCTCGGGTTGAATTTTTCGTAGTGGAACGAATACGGGTTTGTGCCAGCATCTTTAAAGTATTGACGCACGGCATCAACCATTGGCGGAGGCCCACACAAATACGTATCAGCATCAGCAAGTGCAAATGGAACACTTTCCATATGATCAGTGACAAAACCCAACTTTTCATGTGCGCTATCTGGGTTAACTACTACAGTAACGTAGCTAAAGTTGTCCAATGCATCGGCATATTCTTGCAAGGCTTCAAGCTTGACCAAATCATCCACATTAGTCACACCGTATAGTAAATATACAGGTTGACTTGTTGGGTTCTGTTTAAGCGACGCTAGCATAGAAAGAATAGGTGCAAGCCCTGTACCGCCTGCAAGCATCAGTACTGGGTGCTCTACCGCGCGCAAGTAAAAACTACCTAGTGGACCGGTTACCGGAAGCACATCACCAGTACTTGCATCTTTGCTCAAATAAGTACTCATTAGGCCATTAGGCACATTACGAATAAGGAAACTCGCATCTTTGCTTCCCGGACATGAGCTAAATGAATACGCACGAGTCTTATCAGAGTTCGGCAGCCCCAAATTAATGTACTGACCGGGCAAGAAATCAAGAGGATCAGACAGAGCGACATTTAATTCAATGGTGGTGTCTGACAATGCATTTACACTGGTAATGGTACTTGTAATGCTTTGTGGACCTGATGCGCACAGCGAAGAGGCCGCAGGAATAGCCACCACCACATCTGATTGAGGCAGCATCTGACAGGTAAGAATTAACCCATCAGCGGCTTCATCATCGGTTAACGCTTCATCGATGTATTCATCACCTAAATCGTAAGTACCTTGCTTGCAGCTACCTTTACAGGTTCCACAAACACCATCAGAGCAGTCCATTGGCAGTTTTACTTGATGGCGATAGGCAGCGTCGAGCACTGTCTCGCCATCATTACATTCGATAACGCGTGTTACGCCGTCTTCGAAATTAAGAGCTACTTTGAAAGACATAATAATTCTCCGTCTTTACAGGTGATACACATCAATAACTTGGTTGATGTAATCGTTGTTCAACATCACTGTCTTGCGCGTAATAACTGGCGTTTCGCCACTGATATCCAATGAACAAAACACAGTTCCGAAAAAGTGTGATGTCTCGCGATAGCGATGGCTAAGCGTGTTGAAATTGTAGCGAATTTCCACAGTTGTCTCGTCTTGGCTCAGCACTTCTAAATTACTGCACTGATGCGTGGTTCTCGGCTCTGGCATACTCGCGCCAGAGCGCTCAGTTTTAATGCGATATATCCTGTCTTCCAAGCCATTGCGATTAGGGTAATAAATGAGTGAGATTTCTTTTTGAGGATCGTTAGTCAACTGATCATCATCATCCCATGCTGGCATCCAGTATTCACATTTTTGGTGATAACACGTTAGCCACTCATCCCATTGACGATCGTCAAGTAAACGCGCTTCGCGAAATACAAACGTCTGAATTTCCTGATAAGTCATCACGGTCACCTCTTAATCTTTTTGCACTACAGGAATATGACTGGCTCTTTCTAGCTCAATCGCATTTAGCATTTCTTCAACCCAATGCTTGTGGTGATGAACGTATAAACCTTCATCTTCTGGTTTGATACCTGATGCCACTGTGTCCATACCAACACCTTTGGCATAATCGTCTGGGCCTTCCATCCAGTGCGCAGCGCCGCGGCTCATATCATTCCAACGCATATCACGCGCTTCGTAGCCTTGCTGACAACCTCTGAATTCTTCTAGATCATCCGGTGTTCCCATGCCAGATACGTTAAAGAAATCTTCGTACTGACGAAGGCGCTTTTGACGGTTCTCAGCAGACTCACTCTTAGGCGCAAAGCAGTAAATAGAGATTTCTGTCTTATTCACAGAAATAGGGCGGAGTACACGAATTTGCGTTGAGAATTGGTCCATCACATAAACGTTAGGGTACAAACACAAATTACGCGTTTGGTTTACAATGGTGTCAGCTCGCGCTTCACCCACTTCCTGCTGAAGGCGTTCTAGTTGGCTATAAATAGGGCGTGCAGCCGGGTTGGTTAAACGTGTCCACAACATCATGTGACCGTTTTCGAACGAGTAGAAACCGCCCTCACCCGACCAGCTTTTCGCGTCAACCGCTTCCGTACCGCCTTCTTCATAATTGCGGTGACTCATGGTTGATAAATAGTTCCAGTGCACGGTTCCAACGTGATAACCATCGGCGCCGTTCTCAGCGGTTAGCTTCCAGTTACCTTCGTAGGTATACGTTGAGGTGCCACGAATAACTTCGATACCTTCTGAATCTTGATCCACAATGTTGTCGATAACCTTGGTGGTTTCACCTAAATATTGCTTTAGCGGTAATACATCGGCATTCAAACTACCGAACAAAAACCCGCGATACGATTCAAAACGAGCAATGTGCTTAAGGTCGTGTGAGCCGTCAGTGCTGAAAGACTCAGGGTAGCCGCCTTTTTTCTGATCACGCGCTTTTAACAGTTTGCCCGAGTTGTTAAATGTCCAACCGTGGAATGGACAAGTAAAAGACGTTTTGTTACCGCGCTTACGACGACACAATGTGGCACCGCGGTGCGAACACGTATTTAAAATGGCATTTAGCTCGCCGTCTTTGTTACGCGTAATGACCACCGGCTGACGGCCAATAGTGGTAGTGTAATAATCACCGATTTCGGGAATTTGGCTTTCATGTGCCAAAAATACCCAGTTTCCTTCAAAGATGTGTTTAATTTCTAAATCAAACAAATCTTTGTCGGTAAAGATCCCACGGTCACAGCGATAATGACCCATCTCTTCGTCGGCCTCAACGGCACCACGGATCTTCTGTTCTAGTTGATTCAATGTTGCTGACATAATTTATCTCCCGAAGGTAGCAGACTTACGCATGTTCCACAGTTGCACGGGCACGAGCATGCTTGTCTTGCTTCTCATCGTTCTTCGTTGCCATTAATGTTATGTTGAATTTCACATCAAGGTAGTTGTCTTTAAAGCCCATGGCTTTAATTTGCTCTGGCTCAGTTACACTTTTTGCTTCAACAACCAATTCGTCACGCGTTGCGAAAGCGAAATCGTCATAGGTGTATTCATCACCTGCTAAGTTAATTTGCGTAGTAAGGTGCTTGAAGCCGTCTTTAGCTACAAAGTAGTGAATGTGCGCAGGGCGATTACCATGACGGCCAAGGCTTTCTAGCACTTTCATCGTTGAGCCACCTGGGGGACAACCGTAACCGCTAGGCACAATACTGCGTGCGCGATAGCAGCCTTGCTCATCAGCAATGATGCGGCGACGTAAGTTAAACGGTGTTTGAGATGAGTCAAAATGCGAGTAAGCACCTTTCACGTCGGCATGCCAGATATCAACGACTGCGCCTACAATAGGGTCTCCTTCTTCATCAACAACCTGACCGTGTAGCCACATTTCTTGGCCAGGAGACTGACCGTCATCCATTCTTGCTTCGCCCTCGCTTATTGGCGCTCCTTCAACATACAACGGACCTTCAATAGTACGTGGTGTACCGCCTAGCTCACCAATTGCAAAATCTTTGGCGTCTTCACGAACATCAAGAAAATGATCAAAACCTAAACCTGGCGCAAGCAGCACGGCTTCGCCATTAGCACCTAATTCATTTAGGTAGTTAACGCCTTGCCAAAACTCTTCTTGCGTAATGTCGAGGTCTTCAATCATCTTGAACACGTCAGTTAGCAAGCGGTGCATAATTTCTTTAGTGCGTGGGTTGCCTTTGTCGTTGTCTAGGCCAGCGGCACGCTTAAGTAACGTTTGAACATGTTCAGTTTGTAAAGTATTGATAGTAGTCATAGTCTTAGTCTCCGCGCTGCAATGCAGCGAGTTTTTTCCTGTTAGGTTTTTTATTTGATTGATGAAGGGTGCTGACACAAAGGTGTCACACTCATCGTCATAAAGGGGTACAGCGGTAAGCCCATTAAGACGACGTGTAAATGCTGGTTATCCTTCACCTCGAATATGCTGACATTGGCGTATTGACCAGCCACTCGCCAAAGGTGTACCCAAATGCCTTCTTCCTGCAGTCCTTCGGCATAGTTTTTTTCTTTCAACTTAATTGCATTAAATTCTTCTTCGCTCAGATGTGCTGGCGGTATCACAGTCATTTCAACTTTGAATAACATAATTTTTCCTTACTTCGCCTTGCGGGTGTATTGACGTAATTTGTCCTCATCGATTTCGAGCCCTAGCCCGGCTGTCGTAGGAACTTCAACGCCAAAGTTGTGATAATTTAGAGGGGATTTAACGATGTCATCGCTCTGCAGCAGTGGGCCAAACATCTCGGTGCCAAATTCAATAACGGGTAGGGTCGACCATGCGTGTAACGCGGCTGTGGTACCTACAGTGCCTTCAAGTAGCGTGCCGCCATATAGCCCAATACCTGCAGCGTTACACACAGCAGCCACATCAAGTGCAGCAAATAGTCCACCTGCTTTGCCTATCTTAAGGGCCACTGAACCGGTAAAACCTTGTTGAGCCAACAAAAGGGTATCTGTGCTATCAGCAATAGACTCATCAGCCAAAATACCAATGTTAAATTTCTTCGACAGACGCACTAGGCTGGCAAAATCTTTTGCAGGGGTCGGTTGCTCGACTAAATCAATACCTGCCTCTTGTAGTGCAGCCATACCATAAGTAGCTTGAGGCTCGCTCCACGCTTGATTAACATCAACACGAATACTTACGTCATCGCCTAACGCTGCTTTGATCTTGCCCACATGCGCAACATCGTCACGTACTGAACGAGAACCAATTTTCAGTTTGAAAATGTTATGGCGCTTCTCGGCTACCAGGCCTTTCGCTTCTTCGATGTCCTTTTCGGTATTGCCTGACGCTAATACCCAAAGGCAAGACAAATGATTGTTGCAAGCACCACCAAGTAAGGTTGAAACCGGCACACCAAGTTGTTTACCAAGTAAATCAAGCAGGGCTGTCTGCACCGCAGATTTGGCTATAGGGTTGCCTTTAAAAGCAAGGTGTAACTTGTTAATTAATGCTTTTGGGCTGGCAACTGACTGTCCAATCAAATAAGGTGCTAAGTAAGTGTCAATGTTGGTTTTGATACTTTCTGGGCTCTCAGCACCGTACGCGAGACCACCTATTGTTGTACCTTCGCCAATACCTTCAAGGCCGTTGTCGTCGGTAATTCTTACGATAACCATCGACTGAACCGCCATAGATGTCATGGACAATTTGTGTGGTCGTATCGTAGGAATATCGACAATGTAAGTTTGAATCTGTGATATCATATAAATGTTAATTTTGTGTTGCCAGTAAATGTCTACATGTAACCTACAAATATTTTTTGTTAACAACCAATATTGATTTAGTTAGTATCGATACCTAGGAGGTATGGTGGAGTTAAGGCATTTACGCTACTTTTGCGCGGTAGCGGAAGAAAAGAACATGACCAGAGCGGCCGAAAAGATATTTATGGCACAGCCACCTTTAACAAGACAAATCAAACAGTTAGAGGAAGAGGTTGGCGTTCAACTCATTCAGCGAGAAGCCCGTGGCATTACCCTAACCCCCGCTGGCGAATACTTCTGGAAACAGGCCCAACTCATACTTGAAAAGTTAGCTTCATGTGTTGAAGAAAGTCGGCGAATTGATGCAGGAAAAAAGCGTATTTTCAGAATTGGCTTTGTTCCGTCCATTTTTTACGGACAACTTCCCCAGCTAGTAAGGCGTTTAAGACAGCAGCACAAAGTGGATGTTGAACTGCACGAAATGAAAACCGGTGAACAAATTGAAGCCCTTAAGGCAGGTAAAATTGATATGGGCTTCGGTCGGGTTGTGATGCCATCACTGGAAGCCGATGTGACTCAGAAGTTGCTGTTCAGCGAGCCTATCCTTGCCGCTCTACCTGTCCATCATCCACTAGCGAATGACGATGTTGATATGGCAGAGCTCGCGGCACTGCCGTTAATTACCTACCCAGGTGGTAAGCCTCCAACGTTTGCTAACATCTGTTTGGATCTGTTTGCCAGTCGCGGGTTGAGAGTCAGAGTTGCCCAACAAGTTAATGATATAGGCACTGCACTGGGTCTAGTTGCATCAGATATGGGCTTCACCCTTGTTCCTGAACAAGTGATGCGCATGAATAGAGATGGTGTAGCGTTTGTTCGGCTTAACGACGACGGCATAAACAGCCCGGTTTTTCTCAGTAAACGCGAGGAAGCCGAAGATGACATCATGGCTGCGGCCATGGTGATATTAGATGAGTTGGTGCAAAACCGACTAGAAGGTCGCTACCCCTAAAACGGGTCAGCGCAGATCTTGTCTTATTTGCTCAGCAGCATGCTTAAGTACAGGAATACAATGCTCGGTAATGGTCTCTAAGCTCACCCTTAATGCATTGGTACTTAAGTTCATCGCCCCCAACAATTCACCGCTGCCGCTAAACACGGGGACAGCAACCGAACGCAACCCCGCTTCAAGCTCTTGATCAACAATGCTGTAGCCTTGTCGCTTAACCTTAATCAGTTCCTGCTCTAACGCCTGTGTAGCGGTAATACTCTTCTCAGTGTGTGGGTGTAACTGTGCTTCATTCACCCACGTTGTTAATTCTGAAGCGTCAAGATGTGCCGCAAGTACTCGCCCCATTGATGTATACGGTGCAGGCAGTCGAGTGCCCGTTGTTATGTTAATCGACATAAGACGATGAGATGCCGGTGAACGCGCCACGTACACCACTGACTGTCCATCTAACTTCCCAAGAGAAGCCGACTCCCCTAATTCTGCTGTAATCGATTTAAGGTAATGCTCGACCACTGCAATATAACCATTGCTGCTGGTATAAGCTTGCCCTAACGACAACACTTTAGGTGCCAAGGCGAAGAGTCGACCTTCGCGACGGATATAGCCAAGAGAATGCAATGTGAGCAAAAAACGACGCGCTTTGGCCCTATCAATACCCATTTTTTCAGCTACTTGCGATAAGGTCATTTCTTTGTTTTGACCATCAAACGCCCCTAACACCTCTAGTCCGGTAGCAAGCGCGCTTATGTAATCGCGATGGGTTGACGGTATTTTTTCTTCACTCATGCACTGTGTCTCTTGTTGGTTCTTGCGAATTATTTCTTATTGTTTAACAAAGTGCCAGTTCTCTTATGAATTCAGCAACATAAATTGGTCTGACTGATCGTCCTAGCAATTTTTTAACATTTATTACTTGACCTAAACAATCAAAATTATTAATTTGTTCGCACTATGAATCAACATTCGTATTGCGAACTTTTATTATGACACAATTTACAACACTTTCAAAAGCTATTGAAGATGGCATCAAGGACGGTGACATCGTTGCGTTAGAGGGATTCACTCACCTTATTCCTTTCGCTGCAGGGCATGAAATTATTCGCCAAGGGCGCCGCAACCTCACATTGGTAAGAATGACCCCTGATCTTATCTACGATCAGCTAGTCGGTGCAGGATGTGTTAGCAAACTTGTATTTTCATGGGGAGGAAACCCAGGTGTAGGTTCTTTACACCGCGTACGTGATGCCATTGAACACGGCTACCCCGCCCCGCTTGAAATTGAAGAGCACAGTCACGCAGCAATGGCGAATGCTTATGAAGCGGGCGCATCAGGCTTACCCATAGCGCTATTCAGAGGTTATGTAGGTAGTGATCTACAGCACGTTAACCCCAACATCAAAACCGTTACTTGCCCGTTTACTGGCGAAGCGCTTGCAGCGGTGCCATCTATTAAACCCGATGTGGGCATAGTCCATGCGCAAAAAGCAGACCGTGCAGGAAACGTACTCATTGAAGGTATTTTAGGGGTGCAAAAGGAAGTTGTGCTCTCTTCGTGCTACAGCATCGTCACCGTTGAAGAAATTGTGGACGACTTGGAAGCAGGTCCAAATAGTTGTGTGCTTCCCGCTTGGACTATCAACGCCATTGCCACCGTACCGTTTGGCGCTAAACCGTCTTATACACATGGTTACTACCCGCGCGACAACAGTTACTACAAGAAGTGGGACAGCATAAGCCGAGAGCGCGAGCCATTTTTAAAGTGGCTAGATGAAGAAGTATTCCAAGCAGGAGAATAATTATGACCGAACAATATACTTCAGACGAAATGATGACGATTACCGCGGCCCGTGCTTTGAATAACAATTCGACTTGTTTTGTGGGCATAGGCTTACCAAGTGCTGCAGCGAACTTAGCACGCCTTACTCATGCCCCTAACATAACACTTATTTATGAGTCAGGTACAATAGAAACCAAACCGCAGATTCTGCCCTTATCTATAGGTGATGGCGAACTTTGCGAGTCGGCGCTTACCACCGTTTCGGTTCCCGAAATGTTTCGTTATTGGCTGCAAGGTGGTCATATTGATGTAGGTTTCCTTGGCACCGCACAAGTAGACCGATACGGCAACATTAACACCACGGTCATCGCTGCATCACACAAAGACAGTGGCCCTGATGGCGCTCACAGTTATGCCAACCCTAAAGTGCGTCTTCCTGGCGGTGGCGGTGCACCAGAAATTTCAACCAATGCAAAAGAAGTGATCATCACCGTAAGGCATTCAAAGCGCACTTTTGTTAAAGATGTCGACTTCATTACCACATTGGGTTTTGGTCGCGACGGTCAAGGCCGCAAAGGCAAATCTACGCGGGGTAAAGGCCCAACTTTGGTGATTTCTGACCTTTGTATATTAAAGCCAGAAGATGAAACCAACGAACTTATTGTAGTGAGTTTGCACCCTGGCGTTACAAAGCAACAGGTAATTGATGCCACTGGCTGGGACATTCGCTTTGCTGACACACTTCGAACTACAGATGAACCCACCACCAGCGAAATTGATGTATTGAGAGAACTAAAGCGCGTTACTGAAGCGGCACACAGTCAAACGGAGACTGCGTAATGAACGTTTATTTATGTAACCCCAACCGCTCTGCCATTGGTCGTTATGCAGGTGGGCTAGCCAACATTCGCCCTGATGATCTGCTCGCGCAAGTTATTCGTGCAGTACTAGCGCAGTGCCCTCAATTACCAACTGAAAGTATTGATGATGCGTTTTTCGGCTGTGCCAACCAAGCCGGTGAAGACAACCGCAATGTGGCTAGAATGGCCACATTGCTTGCAGGCGTACCATTTTCGGTACCAGCCACCACAATTAATCGTTTGTGTGGTTCTGGTATGGATGCCATTGGCCTTGCCTATCGTTCAATTGCATCAGGTGAAGCAGACCTTATTCTCGCTGGTGGCGTTGAGTCTATGTCGCGAGCTCCATTTGTGATGGGTAAAGCACAAAACGGATTTGACCGTTCACAAATACTTGAAGATACCACCATGGGTTGGCGCTTCATTAATCCTGCATTAAAGCAGCAATACGGCACAGAAACCATGCCTGAGACTGCAGAAAATGTAGCAGCGAAATTCTCGATTGGCCGAGAAGCACAAGACAACTTTGCGTATCAGTCTCAGCTAAAAGCGGCTACAGCTCAAGCGTCTGGACGTTTTGCTAAAGAAATAACGCCTGTGACCTTTCAACCCAGAAAAGGCGATGCCATCGTCATCGACAAAGACGAGCACATACGTCCTCAAACTACATTAGAGGCATTGGCAAAACTAAAAGCACCGTTTCGTGAAAATGGCTCGGTTACCGCAGGTAATGCATCGGGTATTAACGATGGTGCATCGGCCATGCTTGTAGCAAGTGAAGCAGCCGTTGAACGCTATAAACTAACGCCTGTTGCTCAAATTAAAGGGATGGCTACCGCTGGCGTTGAACCCACTATCATGGGTGTAGGTCCAGTACCTGCAGTTAACAAATTGCTTGCAAAACAAAAGTTGAGCCTAGACGATATTGGCACAATTGAACTTAATGAAGCCTTTGCAGCGCAAGCATTGGCCTGTATGCAGGAGCTTGGACTTAGTGCAGATGATCCAAGAGTGAACCCTAATGGCGGTGCCATTGCACTTGGCCATCCGCTCGGTATGTCGGGGGCACGCCTACTACATACCGCCGCATTACAATTTGAACAAACCTCGGCCGATTACGCACTATGCAGTATGTGTATTGGTGTTGGCCAAGGTATAGCGACACTGCTAAAACGCATTTAGGAACTCAACATGGCGACAATATCAGAGCAAGGTATTCACTACCAGTTCATAGAAAATAAGCACAAACCCGTTTTAGTGCTAGCTCACCCATTGGGTATGAATATGCGTGTTTGGGGCTACTTGGTACAAGACTTAATGGTGAACTTCAGTATTTTGCGTTATGACCTACCTGGACACGGTGACAGTGTAGCGTTCCCCGCCAATACGAAAAGCCTTGGTGAATCACAGTTAGTTGACGACTTATTAACCCTATGTAGCTCTCTAGGTATCGATAAGTTTCATTTCATGGGTACGTCAATTGGCGGAATGTTAGGTCAACAACTGTTAATTTCCCACCCAGAACGCTTGTTAAGCACGGTGTTAACCAATACTGCTATGAAAATAGGTTCCACTAAAACATGGCTGGAGCGCCAGAAAAATGTGACCAGACAAGGGCTTGAAACCCTAGCGGCTACCTTAGTTCCAAGATGGTTTAGCCCAGTGAGTACCAAACGTGTCCCCACGTTACTGTCCCAATGGGAAGGATTACTAGCGAACGTTGACGATCACTCTTACGGTTTATTGTGTGCGTGGTTAGGCGAACGAGACACGCATACACAGCTTAAACCTAATGGAGCACCTATTTTGCTTATTGCAGGTGAAGATGATGTCGCTACACCAACCTCATTATTACAAGCACTAGGCGAAACCCTAAGCGCACCTGTGATTGAGTTAAAGCAAACTGGGCATGTACCTTCAGTTGAAGCAAGTCGCGAGTTTGCTTTGCTGATACAAGAGCATTTGGAGAAGATCATATAAAAAGCTCCTGAATCTGAAAAGCTGTTTAATAAAAGAATGGGATGCTACTAGAAATTATAAGGCTAACTCAGTAAGACAGATATTCATTCTTAACAGAACGCGTGACTCTGATGTCATAAAATATGTTAAGTAACAATTAAGCTATGATCGACGAAGTTATGTAAAACTACGGTCAACTAGCAATTACAGCATTTAACTGTCTGAAAAAGCGATTCCGAATACGGGTTATAATTAGTTACATCTATTGGCTCATAACTAATTAGAAAATTATGCCTATAGGTTTTGACTTGAACTGACAAGCAACATTAAGACTTAAGCGGAAGTTGAATATCCAGCAGATGATTTTAGCCTTCTCGCTATTTGAATTAACTGGAATTAGAAATTTTCAGCGTCTGGCTATTAGGCTCTTCCTTTCCGTTGAACACCTGTAAAATCAGACTGTCTGCTATACGCTCATTGAGCGTCTGTCAGGCTGCGGCACGACTGTGCTGAGTGCAACCTTGCTGAATGCTCTATCAAAGAATAGACGAGTTGCAGACTATTGAATTGGGTAGATTGTTTAAACTAACACTCGCTCCATAGTCAATCTTTGTAGCTGTGGCTACGATATAAATCATATTTAAGATACACGTTCAATTAAACTTGAAAGATTTGAAGATCAGACGCTAACTGATGAGGAAATTAAAGCTCACGGTTCATTAACAAGGGTAAGCGCATTGGATCCAAAGGACTTCGAATAGAGGCCTTTCAACATAACTTTGAAGGTTATCTCTACCTCTCATTCAATCTTCAAAGTTCAACCATCTCCACCCGCAGAGAGGTAATGAATATCCGATTTAGGTTAACTCAACTTGAAAGGTAGCCGCATTAATACAAATGAATGCTCTTCAAACAAAGACTCCGTGCTCAAGACGCTGAATAATTTCAATAACTGCATTTCCTCCTGCACTGGTTGAGAGTAGATCAATTGGTTTGTTGCCACCAAGGCCTTTTACCTTCGACTGAAACCAAATGGCTGCCTTTTTGTGATCCCCCTCAAAAAAGACAATAGCGGCAGAAAATACACAAATAACGCGATAGATATTGTCGCTTTCCTCGGCCGTGAAACGGCCAACTTCTTTTCGATTTTCAAAGGCCACCGGCGTTATAGACAAGCAAGTAGCCAGCTTTGTTACATCGATACACAGCAGTTTAGCTAAGCGTATAAAGGCGGCATAGGAAATTCCACTGGTGATAACAGCATGAAGCGCGAGATCTCCACTCGGGAGCCCAAGTTCATCCAAAAGCGCGTTATTAGACTTTTCGTTCAAGTTATACCTTGTCATATAAGAATTACCTTTTACGAATTAAGAGGAACCATCATTGCTGCCGGTGAACAATTCATCAGCGTTATTAGCAATAGCATCCACAATCTCATTAATCCCTAAGTTATATTTTTTTGCCCAACTATCTACTTTTTTAGTTAAGCCTACTAATGTAACAAGATCATTTATTGACTCAGCTGAGTTCATTACCTCAGGGGGCATACCTAAGCGAATGTTATCGATGTCACTATCTGATACAATTATCGAAGTATAATTGTCAGTAAGATAGACGCTATTAGCCGTGTAAAAGTGATATTTCCCATTGACGATTTTGACTTCACGAATATAACTTGACGCAAACCAGTCATCTTTAGAATACCGAGTGCTCACGTGGTCAATAACGTAACCAAACAGAAACGAAATTTCAGTGTTGTCTATGTAACATCTTCGAACATCACGTAAAGTGCCAGTTAACAAATAACTGTCATCCATATCTTTTTCCTTATATAAACCAACTTGCTATCCTAAGTTAATTTCATGCCATTTTAGATTTTTATCTATGACGCTCTTTAAAAGGTTAAGGTCAATTTTATCTACGTCAGAGTATACGCTCAACGTTATATCATCATCTATTGAATGCCCTGCTAGTCGTTTGACGAGATACTTCTCTACACCATTGTTTATACACGTCGATATGAAAGTTCGACGCGTGCAGTGAAAACAAATCAAAGTTCCTTTTTGCTCCTCCTTGTCTTTATCTATCCCTACTTTTTTAAGTACGGTACGACTGAACCAACGACTTATCGGATCTCCCCAACCTGCGCTACTGGGTTCCGCTTTTCCATGGCGAATTTGAGGGCAGAAAAATTCTTCTTTATGTTTCTTTAACATCTCTACATAGTCAAGAATCCCTTCATTCAGTAGATACTGAGCGATTGGGATAACTCGCTCAGAAGCCTCATTCTTCAAATCTAAACCACGTAGATCAAAACACCACACATCATCAATTTGCTTAATGTTTGCCACTGGAAGTGCTGACAGTTCATTGAGGCGCATACTGGAGTATAAACAAACCTTGAGGTACCATTTCGCATCATTGCGGAAGGTTTTGGCCTCACTTCCGTGTTCCGGCTTGTATCGAAGAATTTTTCGAACTTCTTCAACGGTAAACGAGCGTCGTGTGGGAGGCTTCGATTTTCCTCTTGCCTTTTGAAATGCACTGTTAGCAAAAGGGTTCTTGATATCAGCGTCGGTGTTTTCAATTATCCAGGAAAATAATGTCCGGTAGTTTGATAAGTACATATTTTTAGTAGTAATACTCATTGGTCTGTCATTGCAATTCTTACTTTGGTTTGACTTGCGCTGAGTGAGTGCCGTCTTCACTTCTTGTACTTTCTGCTTTTTCCAATCTCTTACGTCACTGTCATCGGGCCAAATCTCTTTTAACAATGAAAACGACGCTTTGTACTTGTCGATAGTTCTGTCTGCGATAGTTCCCTGCTTTTCATTCAAGAATTTATCCATTTGCCCAAACAAACTAAAGTGAGTGTTCTCAACAACATCTGTAGGAGTAGCTTTCTCAGTAGCTTTCTCAGTAGCTTTTTCCTTAATGGTTCTGAACATAGGTAACAGACTGATCATATCTACCATACCGCTTAATAGCTGCTCTTGGGTAAAGGTGGCAGAACTACTAGCTATAGGGCTATCTTCGCATTCGTAAACCTCATCAAAAGTATCGAATTTTCGGTTCTCTCTTGATAATGCAGCCATGAGCTCATTTAACATCTTAACGCCACGGACATATCTGTTATCGACCTCAGGCTTTTGAATGTTCTTAATAGGTTGATGCGGTAAAAGTATGTCAACGAGCTCGCGCCTAGTGTTTACATCACAAAAGCGGCTTAGATCTGAGGTTGCGCTATTAAGAGCATCTTCTTTCATTGAATCTAGCGCCCCCAATTGGGTCGCCACACCATGATTAATAATCTCCTTGCCAGCAGCTAATAACAAACGATACTTGTCTTTCAGTTGCTTTTTATACAGTTGCTGCGCTAGAAGATACTGAGGGGTGTACTCCTCTGGGAACGGCGTCAATTCGCCTATGCAAGCGAGAGTTTCAGCTGGATCTACCGTCGCGCCTTTGCTCAACACTCCTTGGTTATGGGTATTTCTATCTACATCTATCATGTTCACATCCTTGTCTTTTATCAAATTACACTTGATGTAAAGAGCAAGCCATCTCGCGGTGTCATAGTCGGTAGTAGCCAATGAAGCAACGAAATACTTGTCTTTTAGACAAACATGACATGTTTGATCAAAATTTCCGTATCGGATTCGAAAAAAATAATTAGACGAATTTTTGAATTTATATAGGTAAGTTGGTGAGCGGTTTTGCATGCTTCTCTGCCTTTTTGTGACAGAGTTCTGTGACAGAGTATATTCTTAACCAAGAATCAAATACAACGAAGCCCCGTAAATACAGGGCTTCAGTCGTTATTTGGCGGAGAGAGAGGGATTCGAACCCTCGTTAGGTTTAACCCTAAACACACTTTCCAGGCGTGCGCCTTCAGCCACTCAGCCACCTCTCCAAATTTTTGTGCTATTTGCGGTGAACGCAAATAACGAAATACTGCCAAAGCATTTGCCTAGAGCGCGCGTATAGTAGGTAAAGCGAGTGTCTTAATCAAGACGTTGCGCGAAAAAACACGCTAACTGCTGAATAATTACTCGTCTTTACCTTAAAAAGCGTTATAGGCCGCCTTTTGCTTTTAGTTCTTCTGAGAAAGTGAGCATACGATCGAGTGGGATTAAAGCGCCCTCACGCAGGCTGTCGTCAACGAAGATCTCATGGCCTTCATATGTAGCACCTAATGAGGCTTTTATCGCCTCAAGGCCGTTCATGGCCATCCACGGGCAATGAGCGCAGCTCTTACACGTTGCGCCGTTTCCACCAGTCGGTGCTTCAATAAATGTTTTATTGGGCGTGAGTTGCTGCATTTTATAAAAAATGCCTTTATCGGTGGCCACAATGAAGGTGTCGTTGTCCATGGTTTGCGATGCTTTAATCAGTTGACTGGTCGAGCCTACTGCGTCAGCCATGTCTACCACACTGGCAGGTGATTCAGGGTGAACCAATACTGCCGCGTTAGGATACAGTGCTTTCATGTCAGCCAGCTTCTGCGCTGAGAACTCATCATGAACAATACATTCGCCCTGCCACATCAACATTTCCGCGCCAGTTTGTTTGGCAATGTACGAGCCTAAGTGGCGATCAGGCCCCCAGATGATTTTTTTACCTTGGCTATCTAAGTGCTCAACTATCTCTAATGCAATACTTGAGGTCACTACCCAATCTGCTCGGGCTTTTACGGCAGCCGAAGTATTCGCATAAACCACGACAGTGTGATCGGGGTGTGCATCACAAAACGCACTGAATTCTTCGATGGGACAACCAATATCCAGCGAACAGGTAGCTTCCAGCGTTGGCATTAACACCGTTTTTTCTGGACTGAGTATTTTTGCTGTTTCCCCCATGAAGCGAACGCCCGCTACGATTAGCGTTTGTTCTGCTGCATCACGACCAAAGCGTGCCATTTCTAACGAATCAGCAACACAACCACCAGTTTCTTCAGCTAACGCCTGAATTTCAGGATCGGTATAGTAATGCGCAACCAGCACAGCATTTCGCTGTTTAAGCAAAGATTTAATCTCAGCTTTAAGCGATGCTCTACGGGCGTCTGATAATGACTGCGGTTTAGCGGGAAAAGGATACTCTACCTGTTCCACTCGAAAGGCTACTGACATTGACCTACATCTCGGTTGTGACAAGGGCGTGGATTATACCCAACTGTCATAAAAAATACATACTACTTAGTTAAGGATGATTGACCGATTTTCAACCACACCATTCTAAAAAAGTGAATTACACATGGAATAAGTGCTAGTAAAGGATTAACACGAGCCGGTAACCATATTTTTGTAGAATGTGTTAGCAGCAGATAGCCTAACAGCGCTACGTTTCTTTTACTTGAATATTGTGTTCTGGAGCAACTTTGGCGCAGCACACTAAAAGGTAGAATGGAATTTTTGAATATATCGCTTTGGGAGTGATATTTTTTATGTAGTAAGCTTGGTAGAAAGCACTTTATGAAATGATGGTGGGTCGTGCTGGATTCGAACCAGCGACCAATTGATTAAAAGTCAACTGCTCTACCAGCTGAGCTAACGACCCATCAAATAACACATTTACTACTCACACATTTACAAATGAAACAATGAGCATACAAGCTGTTGGTATTAGCTTGATTGTACTTCGCTTTCAAATGATGGTGGGTCGTGCTGGATTCGAACCAGCGACCAATTGATTAAAAGTCAACTGCTCTACCAGCTGAGCTAACGACCCGTCATTTGGAGCCAGGAGAAGAATTGGTGGGTCGTGCTGGATTCGAACCAGCGACCAATTGATTAAAAGTCAACTGCTCTACCAGCTGAGCTAACGACCCAATCTTTCCTGATGTTGCCTGTGTCTTGGCAACGGCGGCATATAATACTCAGATTTTTATCTGACGCAACCCAAAAGGCGTTTTTATTTTGATTTTTGTAGTAAAAAGCTTTCAACCGCTCAAAATCAACACAAATCGCGCATAATTCCTACCACAAAACCATTACAAAACTTTTTTAGACCGACAAAATGTTACCGAATTAAGTCTAAAAAAATGCGTAGTTTTTGGAATTTCCTTAAAAATATACTTATAAATATTGTGTCTGGTTCAGTACAACAGAGGTATAAAATTTCAAAGGGGTGAAAAAAAACCTCTCGTTAAGAGAGGTTTTTTTATTATAGATTATTTAATCTAGATTCCGCTAACCGCTTTGCAGAAGAATTAGGATATTCGCTAATCACTTGCTGAAAGAAGTTTCGCGCTCCACTACTGTCGCCCGTGCGTTCGGCAATGACGCCTAACTTTAATAATGCATCCGGACGTTTCACTGAATCAGAAAAACGGTTCGATACAATATTAAACTGCTCAATAGCGTCATTCCATTGCTGTTTGTTAAACAACAGCTGTCCAAGCCAGTAGTGCGCATTTGGCGCATATTCGCTATTCGGAAATCGTTGTATGAATGACTGAAAAGCAGGAATGGCTTTATCGTATTCACGAGATTTCAGAATAAGATTAACAGCACTGTCGTATGCTTCGTCCTCACCCTCTTGTGGGGATGATGAGCCTGTAGAAGGGGTAACCCCTGCAGAATTGCTTTGCGAAGCGCCAGTACCACCTACGTTTGCCAAACCGCCTTGTTTAAGTGCCTCAACACGCTTATCTATCTCAAGGTACAATTCACGCTGACGTTCAAGCACCTTTTCCAGCTCGTTGGTGTTAACTTCAACAGACCCTCGCAATTGGTCAACTTCGCTTTGCATGTTGTCCAATTGGGTTTGTAAACGGTGCTGCATTTCAGTTCGGCTTTTAACAATACGTTCTAAAACCGCAATACGCTGTTCTAGGTTGCTGCCGCCATTGGCATCTACCACTGGCGCCTGTGCGAAAGCTGAACTTGAAATAGCAAAGGCGGCACACAAGGTGACGCCAGCTTTAATAGTGTTAATTGCTGTAAAAGCCATTATCGGTAAACAACCACTCCGCGACGATTTTGCGCGAATGCATATTCAGTTGAACCCATTACCGCAGATTTTTCTTCACCGTATGAAACAACCGTAATTTGACTGCTGCTTACACCAGCGTTCATTAGGTAAGTTTCAACAGACTGAGCACGACGCTCACCTAGTGCAATGTTGTACTCAGGCGTACCACGACTATCAGTGTGACCTTCAATAGTCACTTTCGTGCTAGGGTTTTTCACCAAGAACGCCGCGTGTTTATCAAGTAAACGTTGGAATTCTGGCTTGATACTAGCGCGGTCAAAATCGAAGTAAACGGTTTGTTCGTTTTTCAGCGCTTCCATTTCTTGCTGAACCATTTCTTCTGAACGCTTCATACGCTGAGCAGCTTCTGCTTCTACGCGCTGTGCTTCAGCTTGACGAGCATCTTGCTCTGCTTGTGCTTGTTCTTGTGCAAGACGGTTACGTTCAGCGGCTAGCTCTTCTTCGCTAGGGCCAGACGAACAAGCCATCATGGTCACCACTGGCAAGGCGATAATGAAGCTCTTCATTAATTTATTCATTTGCATCCTACTAATCCTTAAATGTTATTGTTTGATATTTCAATTGTTAGAACAAAAATGGTGACCAACTTGGCGATTTCACTTGCCCATCGGCTGCAGGTAATCTGGCTTTAAAGCGCCCATCAAGAGAAACAAGTGAAAGTACTTGTGTCCCTTCATGAAGGGTACTATAAATAATCATACTACCGTTAGGCGCTACACTAGGAGACTCATCCAAAAAGGTTCTTGTTAGTACCTGTGGAGAGCCACCGTCTAATGCCTGCTTAGCAATATGGTAGTTTCCATTGGTTTGATTAACCACTACCATTTGCTTACCGTCGGGCGTTAATGTAGCACCCAAGTTCTGTTCGCCTACAAAAGTAACGCGTCTTACCTTTCTAGAATTTAAATTTACGCTATATATCTGGGGTTTACCACCCCGTTCAGAGCTAAAAATTAAACCACTACCATCAGGTAGCCATGAAGGCTCTGTATCGATAGCGCGGTTGCGCGTTACTCTAGTCAAATTTTTCGTAGCAAGATCCATAACATAGATCTCTGGGTTCCCATCTTTCGATAAAACCATTGCAAGTTGCTTGCCATCTGGTGAAAACGAGGGACTCCCATTAATACCAGGAAAATCGGTTACCGTTGTACGTTTGCTAGTATAGATGTCTTGTATGAAGATTTGAGGTCTACGGTTTTCAAAACTTACGTACGCTAGCTTTTCACCGTCTGGTGACCAAACCGGAGACATCAATGGTTCAGGTGACGACAACAAGCGTGTTTCGTTCTCGCCATCATAATCTGAAATTACTAGTTGGTATGGTTTTTCGTACGCATCTCTATCACGTACAATGACATAAGCAATACGGGTTAAGAATGCACCGCGAACACCTGTTAACTTTTCATACACGACGTCACTAATGCGATGTGCGTATTGCCTAAAGTCTCTAGGGCTAATAATAGATTGGCGCGCAGCTATTACATGTTCGTTACTTACGACTAACTCACCGTTTTTTAATACCTGAGACTGGCCACCGTCTAACTGCCCTTTAAGTACATCGACCAATTGGTAAGAAACTAAATATTTATCGGTACCTTCAGGTTCAATACTACCGACCAAAACGGTATCGACACCAAGAGACGCCCACGCTGAGTAATTAACCTCATCAGCGGTTTCAGGCATTTGTGGCATTTTACTTGTTGCAACGGGGCTAAATTTACCACTGCGCATCAGGTCTGCCATGATGACTTCAGAAATATCGCTAGGCAATGTGCCTGTACCTTTCCACTTAAACGGCACTACACCAATAGGTCGAGCGCTGTTTATGCCTTCGGTGATCACAATTTCTAATGTCGCGAACACCTTGGCACTAAATACCATCGCGATGGCGGCTATCCATAAACCTGTTTTCTTCATTGCACTACAGTTCCACTTTTAAGTTAATATCTTTTAGTTGCTCATAGACGTCGGCCGCATCTGAGACCGGCAGTTCTTCTGCGCGGCGTACGGCACTTTCTGCCGCTCTGCATAAGGCATCATGCCCGCCTAAGATACGTATGCTAGTCACATAACCTGTGGTAGCCAATTTGATATTCAATCTACATACCTTACCTTTGAAGCTGTCATCGTTGTACAAGTTCCGTTTTATCGTTTGCTGAATTAATGCGGTATAACGCTCTACTTCAGTTAGAACTTGTGCACGTCTTCGTTGCTGCTGAGCCGCTTGCTCCTGCGCAAGTTGCTCTTGCATAATTCTCTCCATCTCAGCATTTTCAGCAGCTTCTTTTTTCTTACGCTCTGCATCGGCTTTCGCTTTAGCTTCACGTTCTTTGCGCTGTTGCTCCTTTTGCGCAGCCAACTGTTCTAACTCTTTTTGACGTTTGAACTCGGCTTCTTCAGCTTGCTTCTTCTCTCTAGCCTGCTTAGCCTCTGCCGCTCGCTTACGCTTAGCTGCTGCAGCTTGCGCTTCTTTCTTCTTTCTTTGCGCTTCTGCCTCTCGTGCTTGCGCTTCTGCTTGTGCTTGTTCCCGTTTGGTATCGGCGATGGCTTGAGCATCAATAAAAGTAGCTTCAATAACCGGCGCATTTGTTGCCATTGTCGGCAAAGGAGAAGGAGAAAAGCTGACGCTAATTAGCAACACTGCTGCCACCACAAGGTGGAGTGCGATAGATTTATAAATGCCAACAGAACTTGCAGTCATCAATAAACCTACTCTGGCTCAACGGGGTCTGTCATTAAACCTACAGAAGGCACGCCCGCGCCTTGCAATAACACCATAAGTTGAATGACTTCATTATAAGCAACTTGTCCATCTCCTTTTACTACCACTGGCGTATTAGGATCTTTTTGTAGCTGAGCTTGTACTAACGCTGCTAAGTCTTCTTGTTCCAGGGGCGACTCTTGGTCGTCTCCCACATTAAGAAAATAGCGACCTTTAACGTCTACTGACGCAATAATAGGTGGATTATCTTCTTGCTCAATAGGATTCGCACTCGCTTTAGGTAAATCAACTTTAACCCCTTGCGAAATTAGCGGAGCCGTTACCATAAAGATAATCAGTAGCACCAACATTACATCGATGTAGGGCACTACGTTAATTTCAGAAACCGGCCTACGGCGCTTTCTTACATACATAATAATTCCTCTCTCACCAGTGAATTAAGCTCGCATCAATGTTCGCATTTACGCTTGCGGCTGCTGAGCTTGACCAGATACTGCCTGACGGTGAAGAATGGCAGAAAACTCTTCCATAAAGTTACCGTAGCTGTTTTCCAATTTTTCAACTTGGTGACTAAAACGGTTATACGCAATAACCGCAGGAATGGCCGCAAATAAGCCAATAGCTGTTGCAATAAGCGCTTCAGCGATACCTGGTGCAACCATGGCTAGCGTAGCTTGTTGTACTTCCCCTAGCGCGATAAAGGCGTTCATGATCCCCCAAACCGTACCAAATAGGCCGATATACGGGCTAATTGAACCAGCTGTTGCTAGAAACGGGAGTCGGCTTTCTAGTTCTTCTACTTGGCGAGACATTGTTACCCGCATTGAGCGATAAGTACCGTCTACAATAGCATTGGTGCCGGTATTTGATTTGCGTAAGCGGACAAATTCTTTGAAGCCGGCACAAAAGATAGTGCCGATACCTGATAAGTTAGGGCGAGCAGATAACTCTTGATAAAGTCGATTTAAATCAGCACCTGACCAAAACTTATCTTCAAACTGACGCATCTCTTCTCGTGCACTTGAAAGCGCCTTACTACGCTGAAAGATAAATGTCCAAGAGGCAACTGATACGCCTAATAAAAGCAACATAACAAGTTGAACAATAAAGCTGGCCTGCAAAAATAGGCCGATAAAAGTAAGATCAGATGACACGCGTTATTTCCCCTAACAATGTACGTGGTAGTCGTCTAGGCTTCATAGTATCTAGACTGACACAAGCAACTTGAATATCGGCAGATACCAAAGTTACATCTTGTTTATTTTTAATGGTTTGTTGAAACGTCATACTCGCACCTTTCAATTCTACAACCTGCGTTTCAATACTCAACAGATCATTGAATCGAGCAGGCGCATAGTTATGCATTTCAACGCGTTTGACGACAAAAGCGACCGATTGTTCCATTAATCTATCTTGTTCGAAGCCAAGGGCTCTAAGCCACTCGGTTCTTGCCCTTTCCATAAACTTGAGGTAGTTGGCATAATAAACAATGCCACCTGCATCGGTATCTTCGTAATACACTCTTACTTGGTGTAAATGCATAAATATTCTTTCACCGTCAATAAAATTCATCGATAATCAAGGTAATTGGCTGCATATCAGTAAATCTTCCCAACCTGCTCTTCACTCTCAATCTCAGCTACGTAGAGTGTTTAGCTGTCTTTAAAGATAAAATGATAAACTATTAACACCTTCGCAACACATTAGTTTTTCTAAGGCTAAAAAACAATTTTACTCAATTGCAAGAATACTAACTAAGCCTATAATACGCAGCATCAGTCCTACAGAGCGTAATGGTGTATCACACGGTTATGCAAGAGTTTTTCTCCTGTTAGACATGAGTTCCCTGGATTTATTTCCTTTAACACTTGTTGTTTTGGCCCGTTCATTGAGCGGGCTTTTTTTTGCCTGAAGAAAAGTGATGTACATAGCAGATATAAGTACATTGAGTATGAGCAAACGTAAGGTCTGCTCATACAACCATGCATACAGTGGGCAGTTAAGCTGAAGGAGTGAAGCCAAAATGAAGATACGCCCGCTGTGACACTATGCGTCCACGTGGAGTACGCTGCAGGAATCCTTGCTGAATAAGAAAGGGCTCTATTACATCTTCAATGGTTTCTTTCTCTTCACCAATTGCCGCTGCTAAGTTGTCTAGCCCTACTGGGCCGCCATCAAATTTCTCTATGATGGCACAAAGCAATTTCCGATCCATGTAATCGAAACCTTCTTTGTCTACATCTAGCATATCCAATGCCTTTGCAGCGGTTTCAACACCTACCGTACCATCAGATTTAATTTCAGCGTAATCTCGAACTCGTCGCAATAGCCTGTTGGCAATACGCGGTGTACCTCTAGAGCGACGTGCAATTTCTTGAGCGCCTTCTGAGCTCATATCCAAATTTAAGTAACTCGCACTACGAGCCACAATGGTGGTGAGATCTTTAACCGAATAAAACTCTAGGCGTTGTACTATCCCGAACCGGTCACGCAATGGCGAGGTAAGCGAACCTGCCCGCGTGGTAGCGCCCACTAAGGTGAAAGGTGGCAAGTCTAGTTTGATAGAACGGGCTGCAGGCCCCTCTCCTATCATGATGTCTAATTGATAGTCTTCCATCGCCGGATACAGTATTTCTTCCACTACAGGGCTTAAGCGATGAATTTCATCAATAAAAAGTACGTCATTGCGTTCAAGGTTAGTCAGCAATGCCGCTAAATCCCCTGCTTTCTCAAGCACGGGGCCAGAGGTGGTTTTAATGCTGACATCCATCTCGTTCGCCACAATATTTGCTAGGGTGGTTTTACCTAGCCCTGGCGGGCCAAATATTAATAGGTGATCGAGGGCATCGTCGCGCTTTCTAGCAGCTTGAATGAAGATTTCCATCTGCTCACACACATGAGGCTGGCCTGTATAATCATCAAGCATTTTAGGGCGAATAGCACGGTCGATAACTTCATCTTCAGTACTCGCATCGGGCGTAATTAATCTGTCAGCTTCTATCATCAGGGCTCTGCTTTAATATAAATAGGCAACGTAGACCTATCGTTCTGGCCTAATTTAGCATTGGCTCATTTTAGCCTTAGCTTATTCTGGCCTTGCGTAACTAGGTTCAAATAGCGGCTTTTAACGCTTCACGTATAACCGATTCGCTCTCCATACCTTCTTTATACACGCTGTCGATGAGTTTACTAGCCTGAGCTGGCTTATAGCCTAGTGCTACTAGCGCGCTCTGGGCATCTTCTCTCGTGTCGTTTACTTCTACTAGCGTATTAGTATTAAGTAAATCGCCACTTGGCGGTGGAATGGCAATGCTTTGTACTTTGCCAAACTTCGCTAACCTATCTTTCAACTCAACCACTAACCTTTCTGCGGTTTTCTTACCAATGCCCGGCAAGCTCACTAACGCAGATACGTCTGCATTTTGAACCGCTGACAAAAATTGACCTGCGGACATACCGGATAATATGGTCAAGCCTAATTTAGGGCCCACACCATTGGCTTTTATTAGCTCTCGGAATAATCCCCGCTCCATTTTATCGGCAAAACCGAACAGCAATTGCGCGTCTTCTCGCACGACGAAATGGGTATAAACAACGACTTCTTCACCCACAGCTGGTAGTTGATAGAAACTGGTCATAGGCATATGAATTTCATAGCCTACCCCGTTTGCATCTACCAAAATTTCTGGGGGCTGCTTTTCGGCCAATATACCGCGAATACGTCCAATCATGACTGCTCTCTTACATAGTATTTTCCCAATGTAGGGAAATAAACGAATAGGAAGGTTCTATTGTTTACAAACAGTGTTTACAAAAAGTGATTACAAAAACCCATGCTTTTTATAGGCGAGCAAAGCAATTAGCGTAAACGGCCTCGCACTGTTTTACGTGCTTGCCCTGCCATATTTATTAGGCTTTGCTCGGTATGGGCATGACATAGCGCCACAGCTAGAGCGTCAGCAGCATCAGCTTGCGGTGTACCGCTTAAACTCAATAAATGCTTCACCATGTGCTGCACTTGCGTTTTATCTGCACTACCCTTGCCTACGACAGCCTGTTTAATCTGCCTAGCCGAGTATTCTGCTACTGGCAATTCACCTTGAGTGGCTGCCACAATAGCGGCGCCGCGGGCTTGCCCTAACTTTAATGCAGAATCTGGATTTTTTGCCATAAACACTTGCTCAATAGCAAATTGCGCAGGGTTGTACTGACGAATAATATCGCTAATACCCGTATAGATATTAGCAAGTCTCGACGGTAAATCTGCCGTTCCTACGCGAATACAACCACTCGCCACATACAAAAGTTTACCCTGCTTACGCTCAATAACGCCGTAGCCTGTAACCCTAGAACCTGGATCTATACCCAGTATAACCATTAAGGTACGTTTGGTACAAACATTGATACCGCCTCTTTGTTTGAAGGCGACCAAAGTCGCGCTAATGCTTGTGCTTTATCTACCCACTCATACTGCAAATGTTCAGTAAGCACCAACGGCAAGGTGCTGTCTACTTGAAGAGAAAAAACGTGTTCGGTGTTAAACCGTGTTCCGGGGGGATATCGATGCAGCCAGCGGCTGCGAATTTCGTATTGGTTTTGTCTATTGTGATTAAACATTTCAATAGACAACTGTTTGGCGTCAATCCCTGTTTCTTCCGCCACTTCTCGGTACGCGGTTTCAATGGGTAATTCACCGTCTTCCATTGCGCCGGTGACCGACTGCCAAAATTCAGGGTCGTCATTGCGTTGTAGCAAAAGTACCTTGTGGTGCTGATCGTACAGCACCACAAGGACTGACTCGGGCTTTTTATAAGCCATCGTTTACGACGGCTTTTTTACCGTTGCAATCGCCAACTCTTCCAACTGCTTTGGATTCGCAGGGCTTGGCGCAGACGTTAATGGGCATGCCGCTGTGGTGGTTTTAGGGAATGCCATGACATCTCGAATAGAACTAGCACCAGTCATAAGCATAACAAGGCGATCTAAACCGAACGCTAGACCTGCATGAGGCGGCGCACCAAAGCGTAAAGCATCAAGTAAGAAGCCAAATTTATTCTTCGCTTCTTCTTCTTCTTCAATACCCAAAATCTCAAACACGGCAGATTGCATTTCTTCGTTGTGAATACGTACTGAACCACCACCAAGCTCGCAACCATTTAATACCATGTCGTAGGCATCAGACAATGCGCCAACCGGGTTGGCTTTAAGCTCTTCTGCAGTTAAGCCGCGAGGTGCAGTAAACGGATGGTGTATAGCATGAAGCTGTCCATCGAATTCTTCAAACATAGGGAAGTCGACAACCCACAACGGCTTCCACTCACCTTCTAACAGCTCGAAGTCTTCACCTAGCTTAAGGCGAAGTGCGCCCATAGCTTCGGTAACTACTGTGTTAGTGTCGGCACCGAATAACAAGATGTCGCCAGCTTGCGCGCCAGTGCGCTGCAAAATACCGTCGGTAATATCTTCGCTTAAGAATTTCAGAATAGGTGATTGTAAACCTTCTTGGCCAGGTGCCATTTCGTTTACTTTCATCCAGGCTAAGCCCTTCGCGCCATATATGCCAACAAACTTAGTGTACTCGTCAATTTGCTTACGAGACATGCTAGCACCGCCAGGTACGCGAATAGCAGCAACACGACCTTTAGGATCGTTAGCTGGGCCACTGAATACTTTAAACTCAACAGTTTCAAGTAAGTCAGCAATATCGGTAAGCTCTAACGGGTTACGTAAATCAGGCTTATCGCTACCAAAACGCTTCATTGCTTCGGCGTAGGTCATGCGTGGGAAGTCACCTAAATCTACGTTCAACATGGTGCTGAATAAATCGCGGATCATGCTTTCAGTAATCGCCATTACGCCATCGGCATCTAGAAACGTAGTTTCGATATCGATTTGAGTAAATTCTGGTTGGCGATCGGCACGTAAATCTTCATCACGGAAGCATTTTACGATTTGATAGTATCTGTCCATGCCAGACATCATCAGCAATTGCTTAAACAATTGTGGCGATTGCGGCAGTGCAAAGAACTCGCCTTTATGCGTACGGCTAGGTACTAAATAATCACGAGCACCTTCAGGTGTCGCTTTGGTCAAAATAGGGGTTTCAATATCTAGAAAGCCTTCGCCTTCTAAGAAACGACGTACAGCCCCAGTTACCTTAGCGCGAAACTGCAAGCGCTGGCTCATAACAGGGCGACGTAAATCAAGGTAGCGGTAGCGTAAACGCTGCTCTTCAGAGTTCTCTTGGTTCCAATCAAGTGGTAGCGCATCAGAACGATTGATGATTTCTAGGCCTGTGCCCAAAATTTCAATTTCGCCGGTACGCATATCTTTATTGATTTGACCTTCCGGGCGAGCACGCACCTTACCGGTAAGCTTCACGCAGAATTCACCGCGAAGTTTATTCGCTACGCTTAATACCTCTGGTAAATCAGGGTCGAATACCACTTGAACGATACCTTCGCGGTCTCGTAAGTCGATGAAGATAACGCCACCTAAATCACGGCGTTTGTTTACCCAACCACATAGGGTGATTTCTTGCCCAATGTATGATGAATCGATGTTCCCACAGTAATCTGTGCGCATGGTCGTTGACCCCTGATATTCTTATCTTGCGTTACACGATGGAAGGCAAACCCTTGAACCTGCTTGCCATTACTCTACAATGAGGCGATCGCGCCCCTTGCCATCATGCACTATGTGTTAAATTAAGGTCGCATAGTATAAACAAATGCGCAGTAAAGCCCAATGACAAATACAAACAATCCTGCAGTAACTAAATTATCAACTTCTTCGGCGCTACCCAAGGTATTTATTGGCTTGCCGCAGTGGCAGCATAGTCATTGGCCTAAAACGTGGTTTGCTAATTACCCGAAAAGTGACAATCAACTGGTTCATTACGCTAATGAGTGTAATACGGTTGAGGGAAATACGACCTTTTATTCTCTCCCCCATTCAGATGCGGTAGCACGCTGGGAGCAGTCGGTAGGAAGCGATTTTTCGTTTACCTTCAAATTTAACCAACAAATTACCCACGTTCATCAATTATTGCACTGTGAAGATGAAGTAAATGAGCAATTACAAATGCTTGCGCCACTCAAGCACAAACTCGGTGTGATGCTGCTGCAACTTCCTGCAAGCTTTGGCCCTGAAAAACTAGAAAGACTGGCTGCGTTTTTACACCATTTACCACGCCACATTACCGTTGCGGTTGAAGTCAGGCATTTGGCTTTTTTCGGTAAGGGCGATGAAGAAAAGCAATTGAATCAACTGTTAATTGAGCACAACGCTAACCGTATTATTATGGATACTCGCGCCTTGTTTACCGGCCCTGTTTCAAGGCTAGATACAGGGGCTAATACAAGGGCGAGCAACGGTGCGCTATTAAGTGAGGTACGACATAAAAAACCTAGAGTTCCGGTGAATGTGATTGCCACCGCGAACAACCCTGTCGTTCGTTTTGTTGGAAATGATACTGACGAAGATAATATCGCGTGCTTAACGCCTTGGGTAAATAAAATACATCAATGGCGGCTAGAAGGAAAAAGCCCGTATTTCTTTTGTCATCGACCCGATAACAAAGACGCCCCGTGGTTGGCGCAGCAGTTTATTGATTTGTACAACCAAAAGCATGGTGATGCGACAATTCCTAACCTTGCCATTAAACAACAGCCGAGCCAAAACGCCTTGTTTTAGCGTGCATTTGCTGCGCATCAATTTCGCCAAAAGGGCTGCTGTTTTACCTATTTAAAATAGCATAGCCGTACACCATACATTAAGAATATTAACTAGTGCTTATCCTTACCTTCCTATAAAATGAAAGCTATTGAGACAGTCTCAATAGCAACTTTTATTTAAGTGAAATAATTAATGGAATCACCAACGCTTGATCGCGAAACCTTGCGATTAAAAGCCCTAGAAAATTTAAACATTCTAGACACTAAACCCGACGCACAGCTAGATGCCGTTACCAAAGCAACCCAAGAATATTTTAAATGCAAAATTTGCTTGGTGAGCTTAATTGCCGAAGACAGACAATGGTTTAAGTCTCGCCAGTGTTTAGATGTGTCAGAAACACCTCGCAATATTTCATTTTGCACTTACGCAATAGCGGAAGAAGAATATTTGATTGTGACCGACGCAACAAAAGACAGCCGCTTTGCAGGCGGTCCTTTGGTTAAAGGTGAGCCTTACATTCGCTCTTATGCAGGCGCTATTCTTCGTTCTAACGATGGGTACGAGCTTGGTACATTATGTGTTATTCATGATGAACCGAGAGAGTTCTCTGCTGAAGAAATTCTTATGTTGAAAGAGATGGCCAAGAAAGCGGAAACCATCATTAATGAGAATCAATGGTAGATTAACCATCGCTAACAAGGCTATAGAAGCCCACTAATCTAAATGAAAAAGCTGCCACATTAGGTGGCAGCTTTTACGCTTCAAAGATACTTCCAGTGCAGATTGTACTAGCGAAAGTCTCCTGCATCTAAGTCATGCTTTTTCATTAACTTATGCATATCGGTTCGGTTACGACCGGCTAGCTCAGCTGCACGGGTCACGTTTCCATCCGTCATTTTCAAAAGCTTGTTCAAGTACTGTTGTTCGAAGGCATCGCGGGCTTCGGTCAGCGTTGGCCAACTTTGCTTAGTGGCTGATAGTGCTTGCTCTACAAGATGCAGAGGCACTACTGGAGTTTGTGTTAACGCAACACATTGCTCTACCACGTTCACCAATTGACGCACGTTTCCTGGCCAAGATGATTTCACTAACAACTGCATTGCATCGTCTGAAAACTGGCTCACGTTCACACCATGACGCTGAGCACTTTGCTGTAACAATGAACGAGCGAGTAATGGAATATCTTCGCTACGCGCTTTCAACGATGGAAGCTTTAAGTTCACCACATTTAAACGGTAATATAAGTCTTCCCTGAAAGTGCCCTCTTCCATTTCTTTGAGCAAATCTTTATGCGTTGCCGAGATAATACGAACATCGATATCTACATGCTTACTACTGCCTACAGGCCTAATTTGACGCTCTTGTAATGCACGTAATAGCTTTACTTGTAGTGTCATTGGCATATCACCAATTTCATCTAAAAATAAAGTACCGCCATCGGCTTCTCGAAATAAACCTGGGTGAGCAGCTACCGCACCAGTAAAAGCACCTTTAGCGTGTCCGAATAACTCTGATTCAAGTAAGTTTTCTGGCAGTGCGCCACAGTTAATGGCAACAAACGGCTTGTCACGTCGGTCGCTTGCCTGATGCATGGCATTGGCAAGTAATTCTTTACCTGTACCACTTGCTCCGCTAATGAGTACACTGACTTCTCGTTGTGCAATCCGGTACGCTTGATCAAGTACATTAAGCATATCTTGAGAGCGAGTAACAATACTTTTCGCCCATTCACCGGGCTGAGCCGCTTGTGACTGACTTAATGCTTTTTGTAACAAGGTACGAAGTTCATCATGATCAACAGGCTTTGGAAGAAAACCAAATACGCCACGCTGAGTAGCCGCAACCGCGTCCGAAATAGTACCGTGGGCGGTCATTAAAATAACGGGAATATCTTTTCGAATGCCCATAATTTCTTCAAATAAGCTTAACCCGTCAAGGCCAGGCATGCGCAAATCACTGAGTACCACGTCAAAAGCATCATTTTGAAGCTTTCTTAACGCCGCATTACCATCTTCAACCGCAGTAACTTGATAACCTTCACCTTCTAAACGAATGGTTAAAAGGCGAAGTAAACTTTTATCATCATCAACCAACAATAAATGGGGTTTGTTCTTGCTACTTTCACTCATTGTTAGTTGTTCCTGTTTTTATCCATAAGTGTTGCTTCAATTTGGAGTAGTTCTTCTAGTTTTTTCTGCTGAGCTTTAAGCTCAGCATACAGCTTTTGTAATTCTTGACCTCGAAGGGTGTTTTCTTTGCTTAATACACTCAACGCAGACTCAAGTTCCATTAATTGTTTGTTTGGGTTACTTACCACAACTTCAATAACCAACGCGGCAGCGTCGGTAAATTCAGGCATTAAATCATCGATAGAAAGTTGGGCTCGCAGCCTATCTTGATACGGGGTATCGCTGGATAAGGATAAAAGGTAAGCGTGAATTTTGTCTTTTTTCGATTGACCAAGCGCTGTCAATTGCGCTTTGCGTTCAATCCAAGGCGTGGCATCAGCTTCAAGCCAAACTTCCAACCAGTAAGCCATGTCGCAATTGTAATCAAAATTTTCAGGTTCTGAAGTGAACAGGCAAATATCGTCATCTACAGCCACTTCAATGATCTGGGGTGGAGAAACTTCAATTTTCTGTTCGATTGGCTGCTTAGACAACACACTGCAACCCGACATCACCGTCAGGGCCAGTATCATACAACTTATTCTCATTTTATTTTTCCTGTTGAGGAATCGTCACCCTAAAGCACACATCAGCATAATCAACATCGACAACTTGCACGTCGCCATGCATCAGTCGCGCACAATCCGCAACAATCGATAAACCTAATCCTGTGCCTATAACGTTGTCATTTCTCGGCTCTGCGCCACGGGTGAAAGGTTCAAACAGTGTTGCAACCGACTCTTTGGCAATCCGCTTGCCCCGATTTGCAACGTCCAATATAGCAAAGTTATTATCTAAATATATATGTACATTAATGGGTCGCCCTACAGCACCATGTGCTACTGCGTTAGACACCAAATTGTCGAGTATTCGTCGGAATAACTCTTCGTCAGCCCAAATATGACTGTTTTCTACCGATACCGTCACTTCACGCTCTTGTAACGCCAGTGCGTAATCACCCAAGCATGCATCAACCAACTTCTTCGCATCAGTTTTAACAATGTCGGGCTGAGCTTGCTGTAATAACAAATTATAATCGAGTAATTTTTCGATTAGTGTGTTCAATCTTTGCGTACTTGAACTAAGTAGCGACAATATTTCACGTTGTGGGTCATTTAAATCGCCCACAACATTTTCCGATAATAAACTACATCCTTCTTTAATGCTGGCTAACGGTGTTTTCAACTCGTGAGCAGCATGCCGCAACAATGCTGTGCGTATATGTTCCAATTGACCTAGGCGATCGTACAGCCAATGCAGATCTTTCTCCACATCTATTAGCTCTCGCGGCGCTTGGCGAGACAAAGGGGGAAGATCACCTTGCTGATGAGCCACTATACGTATTATTTGCTTTAGTTTATTGACCGGATTAACAATTAGTTGGCTTCCTAATAGAATAAGCAGCAAGGAAACACTTACCAACATCGCCGTAGACCACGCCTGCTTTGCTTGCATCGCGTTTAAGTCATCTTGCTGCACTTTGACCCGTTCGGAAATAGCGAGTTCCACGTCGTCTCGAAGTTGTGAAACACTGCGTGAGACGTTAGCAAGATACGCATTGAGTAGGAGTTGATCTTCAATTATGCGGTAATCAGAAAGGTCGCCTAATTGTTCTGACAACCTCTCGCAGGTTCTCTGAACAGATAAGGCTTGGCATAGATTATCAGCGGCCACGGCAAATTGGTCGAGTGCATTATCGGATAAGGTGGCAACTTTTTCGGTGCGAATAACGGCGTATTGGCGAATACTTCGCTCTAAATCAACAACAGCACCATCCAGACGCTGCATATCACCCACAACATCAACCACATAACGGGTTTCCAACGTGGTCATTTGCCCCACTTTAGCTAAGTCACTTTGACTTTGCCACAACAGCGCAATTAATGGGATTAACGCCAGCACGAAGCTACCTAGCGTTAGTTGACGTAATGAGCCTAGCTGAACCAGCCGTTCACCAAATGAAAATTTCTCAATCAGAGTGGTATTCCTTCAAACAAGTACCGGCAGGCGCATCTGCTAGGCTTTTATTTATTTTGCTCGCTGACCGCCGCTATTTACTAACGGCAGATTTTGCATTTCCCGGTGTCAGTTTACTTTTTGCTAATTCGTCTTCGGTTAATTTGCCATCTTCATTGTCGTCAATTAACCCAAAATTACGCAATAGTTCGGTGTGACGAACCGCTTCTTTTAGTGATATCAAACCGTCTTTATTAGTATCTAGCTGCTGCATCAACGTTTTCGCAGGTGAAGCGTGCGCTTCAACTACCGATATAGCTTGTATCGCCGCGATAGTCATTAAAATCAGAAAAACCTTCTCTAGTCGTTTCATCATGAATCCTCCGCATTACTGCTTGTTTATAAATCCCTTAAACTAACTTCGATAACTCTGTTAACTCTGATTGAATAAGCTAAAATTGAGCCAAAAATACAAATAAACTATATATCATACACTTACAAATTATAAACCGACTTGCCTCCTATTCGATGTCTCTAGAAACAGACACAGTTACACGAACTCCTGTAAATGTATCCAACAACCTAATAAAGCGTCAAATAGGCTGCAAAAACAGTTCGTTAGAACAGTCTATTTAACTTCCCTTAAAAAAAGCAATGCATGGGCTTTGAATGCCTACCTAGGCTTCACTATTGTCTGTATTGCCTATGTAAAACTGTTTAGGTGATTGAACAAGCTCATCCATAGGAATCGGTTTGCTAAACATAAACCCTTGAATGTAGTCACAACCGTGATCAATCAAATAATGCCACTGTGTTTCATTCTCAATACCTTCAGCACATACAGTCAGTGAAAGACGTTTGGCCAAATCGATAATAGCGCCCGTTACCAGTCGACTTCTTTCGGAGGTTTCTAGTTCATGTACAAACTGCTTATCAATTTTTAGGGTATCGATACTAATTTGGGTCAAATAACTTAGTGAAGAATACCCCGTCCCAAAGTCGTCAAGGGCAATGGCGCATCCCATGTTGCTCATGCGTTTAAAGAATTTATTTGACGACGCAAAGTTCTCTAAGTAAGCAGACTCGGTTACCTCGAATTCTACATATTCAGGGTTTACATCGTAGCGCGTAAAAATCTCATAGATATTGTCAAATAGGTTGCTATCACGCAGATCGTGCCCTGATAGATTCACTGACACTCGAAAACGATGGGGAAGCCATTCTCTTAATTTGGGCAGATCAATACAGACTTTTTCAATGACCCAACGCGTAATGGCAGATATCTTGCCGCCTTGTTCCGCGATGGGAATAAATTCATTCGGCATGACCAAGCCATATTCTGGGTGTTGCCATCTAAGAAGCCCCTCTAAGCCGATAACCTTCCCTTTGTGATCGACTTTAACTTGGTAGTATATCATAAACTCATCATTCTTTAGCCCTTGCTCTATGGCATTAGCTAAATGGAATTTACGTTTATGTGATTCCACCATATCAGGTGTAAATATGGTAAAGCTGCCACGCCCTCTAGCTTTAGAGCGGTACATGGCAAGGTCTGCATTGCTCATTAATTCGCTTAAATCGTAGTCTGCGTCTACGGCCCGCGCTACCCCCACACTAACGCCAACAGACAATGACAATCCACGTAATTCAAAAGGACTGGTAAAGGCATCAATTAATCGACCGGCCATATTTTCAAGACTGGTATCTCGCGTTTCCCTGTCAGGTAATACTAAAAATTCGTCTCCCCCTAAACGGGCGACTAAGTCTCCTTCCCGCAACAGTGCGCTCACCCTATCTGCCACTTCTATCAATATTAGGTCACCGGTCTCATGACCGAGAGAATCGTTTATTCCTTTAAACCCATCTAAATCGAAAAACAGTAGCGCTAGATCATCATCATTTCTTCGTGCTCGGGCCAACTCTAAACGCAAATTATCAAGCACAAATTGCCTATTAGGTAGCCCGGTTAGGCTGTCATAGTTAGCCAGGCGAATCATGGTTTCCTGTTGATTGACCAACGTTTGAGTTTGTTCATGATTGATGAGTAGTTCAACCTCTATCATTTCTAACAGGAGGTTGATGTTTTCTCCTAACTCTCCAATTTCATCTCTCGAAGTTAGGTTTTGTCGTAAAGCATAATCTTTTGTATCGGTGACTTGTTTGGTGAAAAAACTCAACTCACTTAAAGGGCGAAATACACGACTAATGAAAAACAATGTGCCAATAATGCTTATTACCCAAAGCACGAAGATAAGAGGAACGACATTCAGCAATAAACTTTTAACACTACCGGTGAGAGGTGCCTTAGCATCCACGAAGAGTATCAAGAAGCCGTCTGGCTTTTGCGAAGAACCTATAGCCCTTCGCGCTATAATAACGTCATTTTCCGAGGATACGCCTTCGCTTAGAACAAATGGGTCGAGCATATTGAAAAAGGGCTCATTTAACCTATCAGCAGATGGGCCTTCTTCTTCTAATAAAAGGGTAAAGTTACTGTCATAGATTCTTGCTGAAATAACATGTTCATGCTCCTTCAATAGGATCAAAACATTCGAAATAGATGGGGCTTTTTGTGTATTTAATAACATAGCTGGCGCTACGTTTTTCACCACACCATTTGCAAGAGAAACAGTATGAGAATGTGCCAACTTGAGATAAAGCGCTTTATGTTCTAATACTGCAAACCACAACACCGCGGCAGCCATAACAGACATAGACAAGGTAACGACTATACTAATTGGGGCTTTTATAGACTTAAACACACCCACTTCCTCTAACACCACCCGCGTAATAGATTGCAATCATGTTTCAAATAAATCTTACGTAGTCATCACAATCTCAAGTGTGTATGAGACCATGGAAATTCATGATTTATTTATAGCATTATTATTTACTAATTACCTGTGTAACAAGCACTTTTTTTTCAAAATTAATAGCATGTGGGTGTGTTAAGTATTGCTTTAATTTTCTGGCGAAACACGCAATTTAGCTTTAATAAAATGGGAATGCGGCACATGCAACAAATCTGATATACGCCGGATTGTATGCTCTTCAATAGGAGCAAGTTGGTTATCCGCATAAGCAATAGCCCATAAGCCTTCAAGAATGTCCCGCTTTTGGTCTGGATCACAAGTTTGATTAATTATTTTGGTAAATTGGACTAAATCGACGGCTTCTTCTGCTGATGAACGCCCTTCTTCCATAAGTAATTTTAGCGCTTCGTCAGAAAGCTCAAACTGCTTATATAAATGCGTCTTGTAAGCATTGAGCTCGCTGTCTGTAACATTATCATCTGCCCTTATTATTTCACTTAACAAAGCAGCAGTGGCAAGTTCGACTGTATGTTTCTGTTGCTCTTCTGACTCTTTCGTTTCGAAAAGCTGTAACAAAGATTTAAGCATTAGACGCTCCAAATAAACAACGAAGCTATTGCATAACACATCCACCGTTTCGAAGTGGGGATATACGGCAAATCGTTGGCATTTTTAGTTTAGTGGTAGTTATTCAACGACTGTATTGAGCAAACAGTTTATTTTTCTCCCGCCTTTTTCAAACCACACTTTACTACTTAGCGCTCTAATGAGGCCTAGTCCTCTTCCGAATGAGTCATTACTTTCGGGGCTGGCTTGTTGCTCCCACTCAAAACCATTTCCACTATCCTCTATAGAAAGGAAGACAATTTCTTTTGCAGGATCCGACTCAATATTAATAATAATCGTCCCTTTATCTAGGGCACTAAGCAGCCTTTCTCGCTGCTCATAATATAGTTGAAAGCCTTCTGGAGAGTGCTTTAAACGTGAATCCATGTTCAAAATCCCGTGCTCTAAGGCGTTGCTAAACATTTCGGAAACCACGGTAAAAAGCACTGAGCGAACATGTTCAATTCCACTACACTGAGAGGTTTGATGGAGCATGCGAGTTTGAATGTCAGGCTGCTTTAAATGTTTAGCACTTAAGGTGATGGTGATATTCAATGGGATATCATCGGTAGCTTTATAAGGCTTAATCCCTTCTAAAGCCTGACTTTTAAAAACAACGATAGACACATCGTCGTCAAAAGTAGGCGTAGCCGAAAATGCTTTAGCGTGATCGAAAATTCCTTCGGCGGTAATATCCTTGACCTCAGCACACCATTGCTTTATCCCCTCTTCGGTTAGCATATTTCCTTGTACATCAACCGCTTCTGTTAACCCATCGGAATAGATAATTAACTTGTCATTCGCCAACATCTCAAAAATTTCGCATTCACTGTCAAACTCGTGCTGCTCAAGAATACCTAGCGCCATATGTGGAGAAGAAATAGTTTTAATAAATTTCCTTTTGTCTGACACCACCAGCATCTGCGGCATGCCACCTTGCCAAAGGGTAATACGAGAACCATCAGAGCCAACCTCGCCGATAACCGCCGCCATAAACATATCGCTGGGTAAAAATCGCAGAAGTATTTTATTAAACTCTGTCGCCATTTCATTTACCGATAACCCTTTTAAAGACATCTCTTGAAATGCGCGCGTTACCGGCAATGCACCTATGGCTGAAGCAAGCCCGTGCCCAGTAAAATCTCCCACTAAAAAGTACAGGCCGCCACTTGGGCTAGCCTCACACACAAATACATCCCCATTAAATGTTTCAGCTGGCGTTAATGCGTGATCAAAATATTTAAGAATGTGGCTTTTATTAACAATGGCATGACTGAAAATATGCTCAACAATGGCATGCTCTCTTGCTACCCGTTGCTGATAAAATCTAAGCTCTTCATTTTGCTGTTCGATATGCGCGCTTAGGTTACGAATTTTTTCGTGAGCACGAATTTTAGCGGTGAGAATATGTTTGTCGAAAGGTTTGGTCGCAAAGTCATTCCCTCCTACCTCTAAACACTTAACCAGACTTTCTTTGTCATCCAGCGCGGTGATGAATAAAATAGGTAAGTATCGGCCGCCAGCTAAGGTTCTAATTTGTGGTGCAACTTCGAAACCACTCATACCCGGCATGATTACATCAAGTAACACTAAATCGGGTATCGCTTGTTCAACTATCGCTAGCGCGTCTTCACCGCATGCAGCTTCAACACAATCAGTAAACCCCGCCTCGCTTAACATGCTAACTAACATGGTGCGATTTATTGGTTCGTCATCAACGATAAGAATTTTCATTTAATGTTAGCGCCCTGTGGCTTACTTACCGCTACGTCTCAACGAATAATAAATTTTTTGTCAAAACGCGATATTTTTAGTATTCGCTCCACGGGTGGTCGGCTATTTTCAATACTGAATGTAAGCGTTCGTTGTGATAATACTTTTTGCATATTTAGCAACATACCTAAGGCTGAACTATCCATATATTCTGTTTTAGCCAAGTCTACGGTGATGTGTTTCACGTCAGAGTCTAAATCTTGATAGGCTGAGCGAAAGGCTTCCACTTTACTAAAGTCAAACTTTTCGCCCATTTCTATTATTAAAGTCTGTTGTTGATTAACTTTATCCATTGAGACATTCATTTAACGACTCCTTCTACGTGGACTACACTGTTTACTTTGTTCTCCAGAGAAAAACACAGCGTGTAATTAGGCTTTACTGAATTTATTCTAGCGCAGATATTTCAGCCTGCCATGCTACAATTGTAGATAAGCCTAAATATGGCGCTTTTAACGTACAGGAAAAGTAATCAGAGGATAAAATGCAAGATTGGCAAGATGCACTGCTGGTGTACAGTACCGATAAAGGTAAAGTTAAACCTTCGCCTAAAGAAGCAAAGCGTTCCACTTCCGACGATGGTATTGTTCGCATACATAGAGAAACAAAAGGCCGCAAAGGAAAAGGCGTGTCTATAATAAAAGGGCTCGATTTAGCCCCCGATGCGCTAAAAAAGCTAGGCACTGAATTAAAAAAGAAGTGCGGCTGTGGTGGCGCGGTTAAAGATGGACAAATTGAAGTTCAAACGGATGACCGTGAGAAGCTAAAAGCTTTGCTGCAAGATAAGGGCTTTAGCGCTAAAATTGCTGGGGGTTAATTCACCCTCCTACTTTCCTTAAAATACCAAAAAGAGAACGGAATGGAAAAGCTGTCAATTTCTGATTTACATATCATATTAGTTGAACCCTCTGATACACAGAGGAAGATTATTACTACCCTATTGTTGAAAGAAAAGGTTAGGGAAATTGATCCTGTAAGTACCCTTTCTGAAGCTATATCGGCGGTTAAAGCGCATGGTGCAGACCTGATTGTTAGCGCGATGTATTTCGAAGATGGCACAGCATTAGATTTGATCAAGTTCATCAAAGAAAATGACGAATTTAAATCTATTCCGTTCATGTTGGTTTCAAGTGAGAACAGAATAAGCAAGTTGGAAGAGTTCAAACAAGCGGGCGTTTCAGCCATCCTTCCTAAACCTTTCGAGCCCCTTCATTTGTCTCGCGCGCTCAATGCTAGCCTTGATTTAATCAATCACGACGAACTTGAACTCGAGCTATTTGATATTCACGATGTTAGGGTGCTGCTGGTTGACGACAGTAAATTAGCGCGTAATCACATTCGTCGTGTACTTGAAGGCATGGGATTGCAGCGTATAAAAGAAGCCGAGAACGGCGCAATGGCACTTACCTTTATAAAAGATGAAGCCTTTGATTTAGTCGTTACCGACTACAATATGCCAGAAATGGATGGCCGAGAGCTATCTGAGTTTATCCGTTTCAACCCCGAAACTACGCATATTCCTATCATCATGGTAACGTCTGAAGCGGCCGATAGCGCCCATATGGCCAATATTCAACAGACCGGTGTGAATGCGCTATGTGATAAGCCCTTCGAACCTACGGAGGTTCGACAAATGCTAGCGGCCTTATTAGGTAACTAACATCACGAATTCCTAAAAAAAAGCCTACTGTTAATTAAAGCAACAAACAGGCATCATGGTGCCTGTTTGTTGCTTTAAGGCAAATTCGCTATTGCCCTACCCCTTCTACTAAAATCTATCAAGCTTTCCCCACTATAAAAATTAAAACCAATGTAAAAACAGGTTGACACTGAAACGCTGTACGCATAAAGTCAGGCGTATGAAACAGAATAATATACATGCAGTAGCTATCTTTTTTGCGTTTATGCTCTTTAAATAGGGAGGCGCAGCTACATGCATAAAAACCTCCCTCAAGGGAGGTTTTTTTTTAGCTAATACGATAAGTGGAAAACTATGTCTGACAACGCCTTAGATGCTGTAAGAGAGCGCATAACATCTTTAGATAGCGAACTTTTAACCTTATTGGCAGAGCGCCGTGTGCTTACCAATGAAGTCGCTGAAACTAAAATTAAGCACCATATTCCAGTTCGGGATCAGAAGCGTGAAGAGCAACTCCTTGTTCGCCTGATTAAAGAAGGTAAGGACGCTGGCCTTGACCCTCACTACGTTACCCAAATATTTCACGTCATCATTGAAGACTCAGTATTAAATCAGCAAGCAATGCTTGCTGAACGTGCCAACCCTGGCAGTACGCTTCCTCTTAATCGCGTGGCTTTCTTGGGCGACAAAGGCTCTTACTCGTATCTTGCTACCCAGAAATACTTTTCTAGACGTCCTGGAGAATTACTGGAGATAGGTTGTCAGAGCTTTAGTGAAATTATTCAGAAAGTAGAGAATGCAGAAGCCGACTATGCGGTTCTACCTATTGAAAACACAACTTCAGGCAGTATTAATGAAGTTTATGACCAACTTCAACATACTCACTTGAGCATTATAGGCGAACTTACTCACCCTATTCGTCACACCTTGCTTGTTGGCGCAGACACTACCGTAGATAAAATAAAAACCGTGTACGCGCATCCACAAGTATTCACGCAGTGCAGTCACTTCTTAGCTGAGCTTGGCAATATTGAAGTGAAAACTATGGACAGTACGTCATCGGCCATGTTGACAGTAAGTGAGTTACAACGAGATGACATTGCGGCTATTGGCAGTGAGGCTGGTGGAAACCTTTACGGTCTTACTGCAATAAAAAGCAACTTGGCCAACCAAAAAGAAAACCACAGTCGTTTCATTGTTGTTGCTCGTAAAGCGGTAGTCGTGCCACTTCAAGTTCCGGCCAAAACCACACTGGTTATGTCAACGGTTCAAAAGCCTGGCGCATTAGTTGAAGCGCTTTTAGTGCTAAGTGAAAACAATATTAATATGACGAAACTAGAGTCTCGTCCTATTCCTGGTAACCCCTGGGAAGAAATGTTTTATATTGATGTGAAAGGCAATGTAGAAGATGGGCCAGTGCAAAAAGCAATTGAATCGCTACGCAGTATAACCCGTTATTTGAAGATACTTGGTTGTTACCCTAGCGAAGAAATTAGCCCTACCAAAGTCGCTGCGGCAAGTGCATTGGCGGAATAATATAAACCAGCTATACGAGCGGTACTGCGGGGTTAATGGCCATCGAAGTACCGTTTTTTGTTGCTAGTTTAAAGAAAACATACCTTATTATTTTTTACGCAATAGCTGGCCATCATCGGCCTTTAACAACAATTGTTTACTATCAACCAGACAGTTTTTTGCGTAACTGCCAAACCAGTTTCCTATAGTTAGAAACTGTTTGATAAACGCTTTTTTATCTCCCTTTTCCAACAAGTTTAAGGCTAGACCGAAACGGTCATAGAATCGTCGAAGCAAAGCGAAGTTATCAGGATTATTAAAAATAATATCCGCGTACAATTCGGGGGCTTGCGCGAATAACCGCCCAACCATCGCTAACTCTAACCGATAGATAGGTGAGCTAAACATAGTGAGGGATTCAAGATCAGGATCTTCTCCACGTAAATGCTCACCATACACAAAGGTATTGAAGTGGCGCATTACCTGAATATAAGCCATAGATTTATCATGCTCTTCGGCGGTGCTGTTGTGAATAGTTGCGCCCCAGATTTTCATTTGATCGATAAGCCAGCCATAAGCGCTTTTTTCGCGCCCCTCACACACCACCACGACCTGTTTAATCATACCTGGAGCATCGGGTCCAAACATAGGGTGTAAGCCAACCACGGGCCCCTTATGCACTGCCATCATGGCCTCAATGGGCTTAACCTTGATACTCGTAATATCAGCTAAAATACAGCTTTCGGGCAACATCGAGAGCTGACCTATCACCTGTTCAGTAAGGTTAATAGGCACAGCCACTACCACTAATGCAGCGGTTGAAAGCACGTTTTCAGCATGACCATTCTCCCAGTCTTCTCTCTCGACGACAGAGACTGAATAGCCGCTTCGCTCGAACAAGCTTACGAATATTTTACCCAGTGCCCCCGCCCCACCAATAACCACAATGGTACCAACGTCAGCATTTACCCCAAGGTATCGATTATTTTGCGTATGGTAAGACTCACGCATGATACGGCGTAATAAGTCTTCAGTAAGATCAGGGGAAACGCCTAACGCTTCAGCTTGCGCTCGTCGTGAAGCAATGAGTTCTTTTTCTCTGGAAGGTACATAAACAGGCATGCCAGCTTCGGCTTTTACCTGACCCACTTGTGTAGTAAGTGCGTTGCGTTTTGCGAGAAGTTCAACGAGCTGGGTATCCAGCTCGTCAATTCCTTCACGCAGCGTATTTAATTGCTGCGAAAAATCGGCCATTCAGTGTGTCCCTCAAATCAAATGGCACTGACTACCTCACCTATTAGGCAACATCGGTGCGCTTATTTTGGCGTAAGGGTAGCACAGTTATTAATTTATCTCTGGTTTGAGCAATAAGCGATTCTGTAGTTTCCCAGTCAATACAGCCGTCGGTGATAGACACACCGTATTCCATTTCGCTTAGCTTTTTCCCATCGGATTTTTGGTTACCCGCTTTTAAGTGGCTTTCTAACATCACGCCAATAATAGACTGGTTACCTTCGAGTATTTGATTTACTACGTTTTGTGCAACCAGAGGCTGACGACGGTAATCTTTTGAAGAATTCGCATGACTACAGTCCACCACTAAGCCAGCTGTTAGCCCTGCTTCTTGCATTTCAACTTCACACTCGGACACACACACTGAATCGTAGTTTGGTTGTTTACCACCACGTAGAATAATATGGCCATCTGGATTACCACTGGTGGCAATAACACTCACTTGACCTTGCTTGTTAATACCCATGAAGCGATGACCTGATGCTGCTGATTTAAGGGCATTTAGGGCAATATCTAAGCTGCCATCAGTACCATTTTTAAAGCCTACTGGCATTGATAGACCACTGGCCATTTCACGGTGAGTTTGTGATTCTGAGGTACGAGCACCAATTGCAGACCAGCTGAATAATTCGGCTAAGTACTGAGGGCTAATTGGATCTAGCGCTTCAGTCGCAACCGGAAGTTCGAGTTCAGCCAACCAAATCAATAGTTCACGGGCTTTACGCAGACCAGCTTCAATATCGAATGTATCGTCAATGTGAGGGTCGTTAATTAACCCTTTCCAACCCGTGGTGGTGCGCGGCTTTTCGAAGTATACGCGCATAACAATAAACAGCGTGTCTTTGCACGATTCATGCAGCTCTTTTAACTTCAGCGCGTACTCTTTAGCTGCTTCAACATCATGGATAGAACATGGTCCACATACCACCAACATACGATGGTCGCGACGGTGAATAATGTCAGAAACAATTTTGCGAGATTCTGAAATGGCAGCAAGCGCTTTTTCTGAGGCAGGCAACTCAGCACTTAATGCTTCTGGGGTAATAAGCACATCTTCTGCACTTACGTGGATATTATTTACAGTGTCCTTGATCATGGGGCTCTCTTAACTACTAAAAAACGGGAAAAAATAAAACGTCAAAAGAGTATATTTTCGCGTGTAAACTTATATGTACAACAGGCATTTTCTAATTTTCTTTAACGTCATTGACTTTTTAACAACAAACGAATAAGCACGCAAGCTTTTACGTATAATACTTTGCTTTAAGTCCAACAAATATGTTTTTTACATGACGATCGGTTAAGTTCATGCTTGATTAGTTTACTTTTCAATCAATGGTGAATTTAGCTTTTCGGCGTGCAGCCCTTCTTAAATATATTTGGTTTCCAGCCCCAATGTAGCGAACCTAGACGAATAAATACGGTTGTTATCAGTGAACCCAAAATACACCATGCATAGGGCGCATCTAACGTAAACAAGGCAGCATACGCCAAACCTCCAGAAAGACATGCTGTAGCATAAAGGTCACCACGCATTACTAATGGAACCTCTCGGCAAATCACATCCCTGAGTAAACCTCCAAATATCCCTGTGGTCATGCCCATAGTTAGCGCCACTATCATACCTGTACCTTCTATCAGCGCTTTTTCCATGCCCATGATGTTAAAAATGGCAAGCCCTGCGGCATCCATCAAAATAAAGTAATAGTTGGATAATGGCGGTAGATAGCGAATGGATATTACTGTGAGTATTACTGCGCCATAGGCAGAATATAAATAAGAAGGCGTTTCTACCCAAAAAATAGGTTGGGTAAGCAACAAGTCTCTGATGGTTCCACCGCCTAGTGCAGTGACCGAGGCCACTACAACCACGCCAAAACCATTAATACTTTTCTCATGCCCCATAAGTGCGCCCGATACCGCAAAGAACGCCACCCCAAATAGCCCTAAAAAAAGAAAGTAATCTGCCGTCATCCCTGTCTCACTCGCACATTGGTTATAGGTTTATTCTGAGAATAGTCGAGTACAGATCGTTAATTTACGAATTTCGTGTCAATATTATTGTCTTAAACATGCAAACCTATTTTATAGATGAAATTTATACTCATTTTATTCTTTGTTGTTACTACTGTTAACGCTCAGGCAGCGTCTAGCGAATATGCGTTTCCAAATAGTATAGACCCAGCCAAACGCTACGTGTTCTATTCACATGGCTTTATTGTAGAAGGGGAAGAGCGAACGCCCATACACCCTAGGTGGGGTGTTTATGATTTTCCTAGCGTTCTAAAAGCACTTGAAGACGAAAGCTATGTTTTAGTAGCTCACCACAGACCAGAAGGTGTGAGTCCTATCGACTACGCTAAACGTCTTGCTGGAGAAGTTAAACAACTTATCACCGCAGGTGTTCCCCCACAGAACATTACCCTTACCGGGTTTTCACGGGGCGGCGTGATTACAATACTCGCGTCAAACGAATTAAAAAACTCTCGAGTTAATGTTGTGATTTTAGCGGGCTGTGCAGGATTAATTAATCGTAAGCGCGATATTCAGCTATACGGCCGTGTGCTTTCTATTTATGAAACTTCTGACGACGTTGGCTCATGCAACCTTTTAGAAGCACGAAGCCGCAAGCTTAAAGAGTTTAAAGAGATAGCCATCACTACAGGAAAAGAACATGGTGCCTTCTATCGTCCTATGGATGAATGGGTAATACCGCTAAAACATTGGATTAGTGAATCAGGCCCCCAAAACGCACAATAGCACTCATGCTTACTGCTGCACCTTCCCATGTGGTTTGTTTGCGTAAAGCCAATCTACCCCCTGAATAGCGGTGGTAGGAAACGCAGTAGCGTGAGTGGCCTCACCAATAAGTGTGAACTTCAGATTTACCTGATTATCATTCTGCTGCGTTATTTTTTGAGCCAGTTTTTGTGCTCCTTCCACCATATCTTGCCTTTCACCATATTCGGGGCGTTCTAATTCGCCCACGGCAAGAAAGACCTTAATTGGCGTTTTAGGTTTAACAACCGGTTCAGACAAAACAGCATGGTCGCGAAACCATACCGATGGGCTACCAATAATGTAACTACTAAACATATTTGGACGAGTAAAAAGCACATAGGCACTAAACAACCCACCTAAAGAATTTCCCACTAGCGTTCTAGGCATTCCCTTCACGCGATAGTTATTCTCTATGTAGGTAAATACCGTGTCATTGATAAAGTCAGCATGTTGCCCCGCTTTGCCAGTTTCAAGCTTCCAATCTTCAGCAAGGTAAGGGGTATAGTCGCGAACGCGACTAGAGGCACCCTTAGACCCTTTCGAATAGGATATGGCCACTATGATAGCCTGCTCCATTACGCCGCTGTTCATAGGAAAACGTGTTGCCCCGGACACAACCTGAAATGCATAAGAACCATCCAACAAATAAATGACAGGATAAGATGCTTTGGTATTAGCTCGGTAGCTTTTCGGTAACTTGATAAAAATGGGGTAAGTTCGGCTAGATTTAATGTCTTGAAGCTCCACAACAGTACTTCTAGGTATTTTGAATTCAACGTTAGCATTTGCCACGGTACTAGCCAGAGCACTAAAGACAAACACCGTTATTACCCAGAAAAAACGCAATCGCATGGGCCACTCATTGTTTTAATTATCTATTTTCAACATCTTATCTCGCAAACGTGCATTGAGCAATTGTGCCAACACCAAGGAATACATTCCGGAATGCTACGTAGTTGGCAGTGACCTTCCAGCGCATGGATGCGCTGATATAGCGCCCACGGATGGGTTTATGCCGCACTACTCCATGGTACGGGTCAGCGTTTATAGGAGAGGGAGTCGCCCCATCAGAAGCCTTCCACAACATAGAGCTATTGCGAAAACGCCAAAGATGGATTCACGCCGCGTTTCACGTGGGCTTCTACTGGCGACTAGTATTAATATTCAACGGTGAGCCTTAACCGGCTGTTCAGAAGGAAGGGCTTTGTGCGCCTCGGAAACTCTCTACAGCATGGATGCTGTAGCGAAGGCCCCATGGATGGGTTTACGCCGGGTTTCAGAGGCACACAAAGCCCTTTCCCTTCACCTAACCAACTCATGCTATAAAGTGCGACCGGAGGATGCGGTGTAGGTGCCGATGGCCTTCCAGCGCAGGACGCGCTGGCAGAGCCCCCAACGATGGGTTTACGGCGAGTCATTGGCATCATCCTTCAACTCACCTATCGTGGCTACAAAGTGCGACCGAAGGGATGTGGTGTTGGGCTCGCTGACCTTCCAGCGCAGGATGCGCTGACATAGCGCCCACGGATGGGTTTACGGCGAGTCATTGGCACCATCCTTCAACTCACCTATCGTGGCTACAAAGTGCGACCGAAGGGATGTGGTGTTGGGCTCGCTGACCTTCCAGCGCAGGATGCGCTGGCAGAGCCCCCATGGATGGGTTTACGGCGAGTCAGAGAGCCCAACACCACATCCCTACCGCTTTTTTGCAGACACAAAAAAGCCCGCTAATAAGCGGGCTCTTTCGAAGTTAACAATAACGCAAGGATTAGTAATCTTAGTTAAGCTTTTCTTTGATACGTGCAGATTTACCTGAACGTTCACGAAGATAGTAAAGCTTAGCACGACGAACCGCACCGCGGCGTTTAACTTCAATTGAAGAGATAGCCGGGCTGTGTGTTTGGAACACACGCTCAACGCCTTCGCCGCTAGAAATCTTACGTACGGTAAAAGACGAGTGCAGACCACGGTTACGCTTAGCGATAACAACACCTTCATAAGCCTGAAGACGCTCTTTGTCACCTTCGGTAACGCGAACTTTAACAACTACTGTGTCACCCGGGCCGAACCCTGGAACATCAGATTTAAGCTGTGCTTGCTCAATTTTCTTGATGATATCTTGACTGACTTTGCTCATCATATCCTCTCGTCCTAGTTAACTGTCATCTCGCTGCAACTGCGTTTGGAATATTTCCAATAACCGCTGCTGCTCCTCAGTCAGAGCTAGGTGATTTAACAAATCAGGGCGACGCAGTAAGGTTCTACCCAAAGACTGCATTAATCGCCACTGCCTAATTTTTTCATGATCACCACTTAACAACACGTCAGGTACCGATTGACCATCTAGTACTTCTGGCCGCGTATAATGCGGACAATCCAGAAGACCATCGGTAAAGGAATCTTCAACTGCTGAAGCTTTATGCCCCAACACGCCGGGAACTAATCTGGCAACTGCGTCTATTAAGACCATTGCCGGCAGTTCACCGCCACTTAGAACGTAATCACCAATGGAGACTTCTTCATCTACATGGCTTTCGATTACGCGCTCATCAATTCCTTCATATCGACCACAGATTAAAATCGTACGGTCAATGCCAGCAAGACGTTGAACGCCTGCTTGGTCAAGGGGTTTCCCTTGAGGTGATAAGTAGATCACGCTACTGTTTTCGCCACCAACTTTCTTGGCAGCTTGTATAGCATCGGTAAGCGGTTTAACCATCATCAGCATGCCGGGTCCGCCACCATAGGGGCGGTCGTCAACTGTGCGATGGCGGTCATGAGTAAAGTCGCGGGGGTTAAAGGTATCAACCGATAATTTACCAGACTTAACTGCCCTGCCGATTACACCCTGCTGGGTGAATGGCGCGAACATATCTGGAAACAGGCTAACTACCCCGAACCATTTTTCCGGTGTCACTTAAAACCCCGGATCCCAGTCAACTTTAATGACCTTCGCTTCCCGATCAACCTCTTGTACAACGTCGTCGAACACAAAAGGTATTAATCTTTCTTTTTGACCAAAAGCATCGCCTACATTCGCTTTAACGTGAACCACGTCATTGGCACCTGTATTAAATACTTCTTTCACCACACCTAAGTCGTAACCTTGCGTAGTTACCACTTTCATGCCAGTGAGCTCGCGCCAATAAATACCATCGTCCCCTAAATCGGGAAGTTGCGAAGCGCTAATGTTTATATCCAAGTTTTTGATGCGTTCTGCATCATCTCGGTTATCCACACCAACAATCTTTGCTACCAGGCCTTTACCATGCGTTCGCCATTGGTCAATTTGGTATTCGTTTTCTTCGCCAAGGAACCAAGGCAAGTACTCAAAAATACCTTCTGGTGTTTGTGTATAGCTGTTGATTTTGACCCAACCTTTTACACCGTAAGGTGCACCGATTTTGCCAACAACCACAATGTCAGACGCTAAACTCATCTATACTCACCAGTTAATTGCAACTTACGCTGCAGATTTTTTAGCTTCTTTTACCAAGCTAGTTACGCGCTCAGATAAGCTCGCGCCAACACCAACCCAGTAATCAACACGTTCTAGGTCAACGCGTAAACGCTCTGCTTGACCTTGTGCTGTTGGGTTGAAGAAACCAACGTTTTCAATAAAACGACCGTTTCTTGCACGACGGCTATCAGCCACCACTAGTTGATAAAATGGACGCTTTTTCGCGCCACCACGCTGTAAACGAATAGTAACCATAAATGCCTCAAACTCGTTGTAGCGTTACCGTTAACTTAATCCTTCTTTAGACGCTTATAAATTGAGCGCCTAAGAGAAGGCCGCCGAATTATACGGATATGGGGTGTGAATGCAAGTATAAATGCGGGTTAAATAGGGATTATGCATCCCTATTTATGACTAATGTGGTATTAGCGCCTATGAAGCGGATATTTGGTGAGGTTATTGGGCGCCCTTCTCACCTAAACGATAAAGTAAAATAGCGGCTTTATGCATGTTTTGCGCAAAGGTAGACATATCGGCCACTTCATCTTTGGTGTGCCCGCCGTCCCCCATTAAACCTAAACCATCAATTGCCATGTCTACATGATCTGCAGCGAATGAAATATCAGCGGCGCCGGCGTTTCGCGGATTTACTGGCGCAACAGGGCCATAACCTAAAGATTCACTCACATCGCTATACATCTTTAATAATGCATAGTTTTTATCAGTAGGCGCCATTGGCGGATAACCATCGGCAAACGTTAAAGTTGCTGATGTGTGTAGAAGGTTATCTGCTACAATTTCTTGCATCACCGTTTTAGCTTTTGCTAGCTCATCAGGCGTTAAGGTACGAATGCCCCCTTTTACAGTCACTTCTTTGGCCACCACATTGGTTTTGCCAAAGCCTTGTACAATAGAATTCTCTGGCTGTACTTCAACTTCTGTACCACCCGCAATAAGGCCAGGGTTGAAGGTAATATTGCCTACGCCGGCTAGTTGCTCTCGGAAATCATTTAAAATACGGGCGGTTTCAAAAATAGCGCCATAGCCCACATTGTCGGTGAATATTTGTGAAGAGTGCGCAGGCTTACCTACTACATCTAGCTGCCAGCCTATAGAGCCACGACGAGCAACCACGGCCGTTTTAATATCGCCATCGGCATCTTCAAACCCCAGCGCGATATCTGCCCATATTGCCGCATCAACCAAGGCTTTCTTAGATAACGAAAGGGGGCGGCCACTACTTTCTTCATCACCCGTCATCACTACCTTAATACTGATTTTATCGAGTAAATCTAAGGCTTTCAGCGCTTGCAGTGCCGCAATAATAATCACATCGCCGCCTTTCATATCGGTGATGCCAGGCCCTGCAATATGGGTGTCATCAACGACACTGTAGTGCTGAAATGCATCATCTTTAGCAAATACTGTATCTAAATGGCCTATCATCAGAATCTTTGGCCCCGAATTGCCATAGCTGGCCACTAAGTGCCCAGCCCGATTAAATTCACTTCCATCAACCCACTGGGTATCAAACCCCATTGCATCGAACTCGGCTTGATAAATAGCCCCTACTTTTTTGACTCCGTCGAAATTCATGGTGCCACTATTGATATTCACCGTTTTTTCTAACAGCGCTTGGGATTGGGTGAGGTTATCATTAATATGCTTTGTAATTTTCTGCTCGGTGGCAGTATTAGCCATACTGGTTTGGCTAAACATGAATAGCATGCCAACGAACAAAGTGTTGAATTTGATTCTTTTGATCATGAATTTTCTCTTATTTATTATCATTTAAGGCTTGAATAGAAACAGGAAGAATAATGAGAGTAAAACGGGCGTTCTGTAATGTCTAGTGCGACGAAAAAAGGGAATGTTAGTGAATAATGTTTTATTAGAAGCCGTTAAAAATGCGTAAACAGTTTTGCGACATGGGCCCAAGTTGACCCATGTCATATGAGAGTTTTATAGCTGTAGTTTATAAACCTAACTGAGCCAACGTTACATTCGCATCGTTATAATCAAGGGCAATAAATCGATAACCTGATTCATTTTTTAAAATTAAGCTGGGAAAGCCCTGGGCGCCAATAGCTTGCCCCATGTTTATTTCTTCTATTAATGTTCGTTGAGTTTCTGCGCTGTTTAAGTCTTCTTCGAATTGCTCTGGGTTTAATCCTAACTCGCTGGCCAGTTCAATCAACGTACTGTCATTGGACGGACTCATGGCGCGAAGATAGTACCCTTGTTGAATAGCATTTATCATCGATTCTTCTTTACTGGCATCTTGATTTCTTGCAGCAATTACCGCACGGCATGACGGATAAGTTGAGCGTCGTGGCTCGCATTTTTCCCAAAAATCAAAGTTGAATGTGGTACCCGGCACCCGCTGCATAATGGTTTTCCAATATCCGCTGATGGCAGCTTGCATAGCACTTGGCATGGGTTCGTTAGAATCGGGCGCTAGCCCGCCTAATACATATCGCACCTCTATGTGATCTGGCAGGTTTTGTTTTATGGTGTTCCATACTGGTACAAACGCCCAGCACCAACTGCACATGGGGTCGTGCACGTAGTAGAGAATAGATTTACTACCTTGCTGTGTTACTTGTTGTCTGGGCTGATGCACTGGCTTTTCCAAAACACTCTCCTACATTTAATTAACAAATAAATTTTTAATACTTCACAAGTAAAGATTTTTGGATTACCTTGATCAAAAGCTTTATAGACGTCTAACCATCTAAACATCTAAACGCACAAAATATGAATTAACTTTTAAGGTATGTTCAATGAAACCAGAAACCATTGCATTACACGCAGGCTATACTAGCGAAGAAACTACAAAAGCAGCAACTACTCCTATTTATCAAACCACATCGTTTACGTTTGATAATACGCAACATGGTGCTGATTTGTTCGACCTTAAAGTGCCAGGTTATATCTACAGTAGAATTATGAACCCCACCAATGCTGTGTTAGAGCAGCGTTTAACTGAATTAGAAGGTGGTGTTGGGGCATTAGCGGTAGCCTCTGGCATGGCCGCTATTCGCTACGCCATAGAAGCTATCGCAGAAGTCGGTAGCAATATTGTAAGTGTTGGACAGTTATACGGCGGCACCTACAACCTTTTTGCGCATACTTTTCCTCGCCAAGGTATTCAAACTACCTTCGTACAAGCAAATGACTTCGACGGCCTTGCTGCTGCTATTGATGAAAATACCAAAGCGGTATTTTGCGAGTCTATTGGTAACCCTGCAGGAAACGTTGTTGATATTAAACGTTGGGCCGATATTGCACATGCCGCAGGCGTGCCGTTAATTGTTGATAACACCGTTGCCACCCCTATTCTTTGCAAGGTGTTCGATCACGGTGCAGATATAGCCATTCACTCCCTAACCAAATATATTGGCGGTCACGGCACTACCGTGGGCGGCATTATTGTTGATTCAGGTAACTTTGACTGGGCTGCTCAGCCAGAACGATTCAGTATGCTGACTACACCCGATCCTAGCTACCATGGCGTTACTTACACAGAAGCACTTGGCCCAGCTGCGTATATTGGCCGCTGCCGCGTAGTGCCTCTGCGTAATACAGGGGCTGCACTTTCAGCACAAAGTGCGTTTAATATTATGCAAGGTTTAGAAACCTTATCGTTACGGATGGAGCGCCACTGCGAAAACGCAGAAAAAGTGGCTGCGTTTCTTGAAAAGCACCCTTCAGTGAATTGGGTTAACTATGCGGCTCTGCCTGATAGTGAGCACTTCGACACCTGCCAACGCATTTGTGGCGGTAAAGCGGCCGGTATTATTAGCTTTGGGATTCAAGGTGGATTGCCAGCAGGCGCTAAGTTTATCGACGCCCTACAGCTAATTCTACGCTTAGTTAATATTGGTGATGCAAAGTCTTTAGCCTGTCACCCTGCTAGCACTACACACCGTCAATTAAATGCTGATGAGCTTGCATCGGCCGGCGTTAGTGAAGATATGGTTCGTATTTCGGTAGGTATTGAACATATTGACGATATTATAGCTGACATCGAGCAAGCCCTCATTGCTAGCCAAAGCTGAGCACTTGAAGCTGCTAAGCTAAGCGCTCAAAGCTTTTAAGCTTTGCACTTCAAAGTGCTTTATTACATTTAGGTACGTCGGGGTTCCAGGTTATAAATGGAACCCCAGACTTTTGTTTTTTACTTTGAACCCAGCCGTTTTCTACTCTTGTTTTTTCTTTTCTAAAATCTTTTCTTTTTTAGCTATTTCTTTGCGACTTCCGGCTTCTCTTACAAATTTTTAACCCGGCCCGCGTAAGTCAGGGCAAGCCAGGTTCCACCCACCTGATTTACTGCAACTGTAGTCGAATGAATAAATCAACTTTTCCTAATTCAGCGTATAGTCATAACGATTAATCGTTCTCGGCTTCTGTTCGAACGCATCAATAGCGCAAATTAGATACGGTTTTCCGTAGCGTCGCTTTATCCTGTTGAAAATTTAAAAGAGGTTATTTTGGCAACACCGTTAAATGAAGTGTCAACAAAACAAGTACTGCAGTGGATAGGTTCACACTTAAGCCAATACAAAAAACGTGTCGCTGGGGCCATTGCCGCCTTGTTTACTGCCGCTATAGCATGGTTAATGTTAGGACAAGGCATTAAATATGCTATCGATAGCGGCTTTGTAGAAAGCGCTTCTGAAACCTTAAACCAAGCCACGGTTATTGTATTGGTAATAACGCTAATTGCCTGCATTGCGACCTATGCCCGCTTTTACTTGATGACATGGTTGGGCGAGAGAGTCAGTGCCGATATTAGAAATCAGGTTTACTCTCATTTGCTCTCACTTCCTCCTTCATTTTTCGCAGAGCTTAGAACCGGTGAGGTTATTTCTCGCTTCACTAGCGACACTACGGTAATTCAAACCGTGGTGGGCATGAGCCTCTCGATGACGCTTCGCTCGGTAGTCACCTTTGTTGGCGCGTTGGTGCTAATGGGGATATCCAGCCCACTACTTACTTTTTGCGTCATTATCGCGGTCCCCGCCGTACTTGTCCCCATTAAAGTGTTGGCACCGCAAGTGCGCAAGTTCGCTAAAATAAGCCAAGACAAAGTGGCGGATTTAGGCTCTCACATAGATGAAAGCCTGCATGAAATTATGACGGTTCAAGCGTATACCGCAGAAGACAAAGAACGAGCCCACTTTTCATCTCGCGTAGAGTCTGCCATGGATGCGGCCAAGCATCGTATCCATTACCGCTCTTTATTAATCGGCTGCATTATGTGCTTAAGCATGACAGCGATAATATTTATTGCTTGGGTAGGCGCACGCCAAGTATTAGAAGGTAAAATGACCGTTGGGGAATTGTCAGCCTTTCTATTTTACGCGGTGATGGCAGGCGGCAGTATTGCGACTGTAAGTGAAGTGATTGGAGAAGTGCAACGCGGCGTTGGCGCCAGTGAACGCCTTTATCAGCTGCTGAATGCAACATCAGAAGTGACCTCGCTGTCTGAACACTCGGCTTCATCTCAAGTGCCTCAGGTAGCGCCCGCTATTGCGTTCAAAGACATGAGTTTTGGCTACCCAGGCACTAAGCCATTATTTAACAACCTAAACTTGAATATAAAAGCCGGTGAGAACCTTGCTCTAGTGGGGGCGAGTGGCGCTGGAAAATCATCACTATTCCAATTACTTATGCGTTTTTATGACCCCACTACCGGTGAAATCACGTTTGACGACACGCCCATTGTGGGCATGCCGCTAAGATGCTTGCGCCAACATATCGCCATTGTTACCCAAGAGCCTGTAGTATTCGCCAGTAGCGTAATGGAAAATATTCGCTATGGCAGCCCGAATGCAAGTGACGACGAAGTGATTAATGCAGCCAAAAAAGCCTTTGCTCATGAGTTTATCGATAATCTAGAAAACCGATATCACACTCAGTTGGGTGAGCGTGGCATCAAACTTTCTGGTGGTCAGAAACAACGTATCGCTATAGCCCGTGCAATATTAGCAAATCGCCCTATTCTTCTTTTAGATGAAGCAACAAGTGCGCTAGATGCCATGAGTGAACGTATGGTTCAACAGGCAATGAATCGTTTAATGGAAGGCAAGACCAGTATTGTTATCGCGCATCGCCTGGCCACCGTTCAGCATGCAGATCGTATCGTTGTGATGGATAAAGGCAGCATTGTAAGTATGGGCACACACGCAGAATTAATGAAAAGCGATACCCTGTATAGGGAATACGCTGAACTGCAATTGCTTAGCTAAGCCGCCTATGGTGCTATAACACTAGAATTTTGCTTGAGTAAAGTGGCAAAAAAAGAACGCGATAACAGCCACTAATTATCATCATTAAAAAAATAAAAAACTAAAAGATTTCGGAAAAAAAATGACAAATATGATCTCCCGATACGCGAGGGTATCGGCGTGCTGTGTGGTATTAGCACTAACCAGTGTGCCGGCTTACAGTCAATTTATGGGTGACAAACAGGCTAAGTTAGTCGTAACTGAGCCAGTCTCTTTCATGTATGAAACCCGAAAAGTGGAAGCTGTGGGCAGTGCCGAGGCGCTTCGCTCCATTGCACTTTACCCTGCTGTTGCCGATGAAGTCATCGAGGTCAATTTTGTTCCGGGCCAACTCGTTGAAGCTGGCAAAGTTTTAATAAAGCTAGATAACCGTCGTCAGAAGAATGCCGTTAAGCGTGCAGAGTTAACATTGAAAGATGCACAGCGTACACTTGATAGGCTTATCACTAGCCATGCGCAAGGCGCGGTGCCTATTAGTGAACTTGACCTTGCTCGCACTCAGCGTGACCTAGCCGAAGTTGCTTTAGAAGAAGCTATTGTCGACTTAGATGACCGGTTTATAAAAGCACCTTTTGATGGCGTTGTAGGCATTACTGACATTGAAGTGGGCGATCGAATAAACGAACAAACGTTAATCACTACTCTGGACCATAGAAGTAAGCTTTACATTAACTTCAAAGCCCCAGAAGCCGCTTTACCTGTGCTAATGAATGCGCCGGACGTGACGCTAGAGCCGTGGAGCGATCGCGAAGTGTCTATAAAAGCCGAAATTGCACAAATTGACTCGCGTATTAACGAAGCAGATCGTACTTTGCGTGCCCGCGCACTGTTAGATAACTCTGCAGACAAATTCCGCCCTGGTATGAGCTTTCGGGTAAATTTAAGTATTCAGGGCGACCGCTATGCAGCGATCCCTGAAGCCGCGTTATTATGGGGTGCTACCGGCGCTTACATTTGGCTGGCAGAGTCAGGAAAAGCGAAACGTGTTGATGTAGACGTTCATCAACGTTTACGCGGTGCAATATTAGTGTCTGGCGCCATTAGCGAAGGAGACAAATTAATTGCTGAGGGTGTGCAACGCCTTCGAAATGGACAAGCGATTACGACTGAATTGGTTGGGGGCCCCGCCAATGAGTAATGCGCCTGCAACCAACGACCTCCCCTCTTTATCAATTCGACGACCGGTACTCATAGTTGTTCTTAATTTACTGATTGCGATTGCTGGTTTATCGGCATTAAATGCACTAGAAGTACGAGAACTACCCGACGTAGATACGCCAAGAATTACAGTGACTGCCACCTACCCTGGTGCATCACCGGAAACTGTTGATGCCGAAGTTACCAGTCGATTAGAAGGCGCGGTAGCTCGGGTTAGCGGCGTAAAAAACATTTCCGCACAAAGCGAAGAAAACTCAGCACGGATAAGAGTAGAGTTTCGCGCTGGCGTTAACTTAGAAGATGCCGCCAACGAAACCCGAGAGTCGGTGAGCCGTGTTCAGCGACAATTACCGGATGATGTTGAAGAGCTTGCCATTATTCGCGCAGACAGTGATGCCCAAGCAGTAGTAAGCCTAGCTATTTCAAGCGACACCCTAGACATGGAAACCCTGACTGAGCGTGTTGATACCGATGTCGCTCCGCTTTTTTTGAGCATTCCTGGGGTAGCCGATGTCAGCATGAGTGGCGACCGAGAACGTGTGCTTAGGGTATCTGTAGATCCCCTTCGTTTAACCAGCTTTGGGCTATCGATGGCCGAAATTGCCAGCGCATTAGAACTCGCCCCTTTTGATGTGCCAGCAGGCAGTATTCAATCTTCCGATCAAGCCTTAATTGTGCGTGCAGACGCGACATCAGTCAGTGCTGAAGACGTAGGTAACATTGTCATTTCAGGTGATATACGAATTAGCGATGTAGCCAGTGTGTATTTTGGCCCAGCCGATTCCAGCAGTATGGTTCGACTTGATGGCCGCCCTGTTATTGGCTTAGGCGTTATCCGACAAGCCAGCTCAAACACCATTGAAATTTCAGATGAAGTGCTTTCTATGGTGAAAGACTTAGATAAACGCTTTACGGACATGAAGATTGTAGTGACATCTGACGACGCTGAATTTATTCGAGATTCAGTGAAAGAAGTCGTGGTGTCGTTAAGTCTTACCGTAGCCTTGGTTGTTCTTACTTTATTAGTGTTTATTGGCTCTTGGCGCGCCACTATTGTGCCAGCGCTGAGCATTCCGGTCTCACTTGCAGGTGCGTTAGGTATCATTTGGGCCATGGGCTTTTCGGTTAATATTTTAACTTTATTGGCGTTGGTGCTTGCCACAGGCATGATTGTTGATGATGCCATTGTGGTATCTGAAAACATTCAGCGCAGAAGAGCTATGGGGCTTGGTCCTCGTGCAGCCGCGGTTATTGGTACCCGCGAAGTATTCTTTGCGGTTATTGCTACCACCGCGGTACTAGCTTCGGTGTTTATACCCATCGCATTTTTGCCTTCTACCGCAGGGCGCTTATTTAGAGAATTCGGCGGCGTGCTAGCGGGAGCAGTTATCATCTCATCGTTTGTTGCTTTATCGTTAGTACCCGCGCTTACCGCTCGGCTTTCAAAAAAACAATCTACGAAGTCGGGCTTTTTCGATGCTACGTTTGGCCGCTTCGGTCACGCTTGTTTACGGCTATACCAAAGGTCATTAGTGTTCGCGTTAAAATACGCATGGGCGGTAGGCATACTAAGCTTACTAGCTGGCGGTGGTGCATACCTGCTGGCCAAGAATATCGATAATGAATTAATGCCAAGTGAAGATAGAGGCACCATTCGTATATTTGCTCGCGGCCCTGATGGTGCAGGTTTGAACTTCATGGACCGACAGGCCGAGAAGATGGAAGAAATGCTATTCCCTTATGTAGAAAACGGCACCATCGACTCAATTTATACGGTGGTGGGGCAATGGGATCCTAACATTGTATTTATTACTGTTCCCCTTAAGCATTGGGATGACCGCGACAAGTCGTTACAAGATATCGTGGGTGAAATTCGCCCTGGCTTGCAAGCCATTCCAGGAGCGCCGGGCAATGCCTTTGGCGGAAACAGCCTTAATTTACGGGGTCAAGGTGGTGGTTTAGAACTGGCACTCACTGGTGATACCTATGAAAATATTCATAAAGCGGCGTTAGCGTTTGCTATCGAGATAGAAAATGCGTTACCTGAAGTGGGTAGACCGCAAATTAGCTACGACCCTACTCAGCCTCAAATGCGAGTTAATATTGACAGACGTCGTGCAGAGGAATTAGGTGTTCCACTGCCTGATATTGCCAGCGCCCTTCGCGCTGCGGTAAATGGTGATGATATTGCTGATTTAAACGTGGGTGACCAAGCCATTCCCATTATGCTACAAACCAATAATAGAAATTCTATTAACCCCTCAGACCTTACTAATCTGTATGTGAAAAGCAGTACTGGTAACCTGGTGCCATTATCCAGTGTCGCATTTATTACTGAAGAAGGTGTGGCCGCTGAACTTGAACGCCAAGCGCAGCGCCGTGCAATTAATATCGAGATGGATTTGCCGGAAGACTTAGCGTTAAGTGATGTAGTAGACAGCATTCGCGAACTTGGTAACGAAACGCTACCCGATGGCATGGGATTAGTATTCTTAGGTGAAGCACAAACCTATGAAGAAACGTCTAAGCAAGTCGCCCTAACCTACGTACTCGCATTTATTATTGTACTGCTAGTGTTGGCAGCGCAGTTTGAAAGTGTGAATTCTGCCGTTGTGGTAATGTTAACGGTGCCCTTCGGTATTGCTGCGGCTATTTATGCCCTGTACCTAAACAGCACAAGCATTAACATTTACTCGCAAATTGGCTTGGTAATGCTAATAGGACTATTGGCGAAAAATGCCATCTTACTTATTGAGTTTGCCGATCAGTTACGGGATAAAGGCTATAGCGTTTACGATGCCATTATAGAAGCGGGTCGCGTTCGTCTTCGCCCAATCATGATGACATTGGTGTCCACTATACTAGGTGGCCTACCACTGATACTTTCAACAGGCGCAGGTGCCGAAGCGCGAAATGCGATTGGTTGGGTTGTCTTTGGTGGACTAGGTATTGCGGTGGTCTTCACCTTATACCTAACGCCAGTACTTTATCTTGCCCTAGCGCGATTTACTAAACCTCGCGCCGATGAAAGCCAGCGGTTAGAAGGGGAAATGCGAGAGGCTGAACTGCGCGAAGAAGCCAGTGTAAGTTAAGGCCAATACAAAAGGCGTGAATACTCACCTACTCCTTTGTACCTAAAGTATCTTCTAAAAGCCTCGTTTTTAACGGGGCTTTTTTATAACTCAGCGGCTTTTAAAAGCTGCACTATTTAAGCTTCATCATGATTATAATTGTCGCCGATTGTGTAATTGGTAAATCATTTTTTCACTCTTTTATCAGGTGATAGCGGAACATTATCAGGCTGATAGTTAAAATGTCGCATAAAATAGTTCATTCATGCCCATTTCGCTGTTTATTTCATTCCCTAGCTCTTAAAATCCGCGCGAATAAAAATTGCTGTTAGGAACTGACACCATGTTAGACGTGGCACTTATTGTCATCGCCATTCTTGCACTACTGTGCGTTATCTTTGAAGACCTCATTCATATAGACAAAGCCAAAACCACCTTGTTACTTGGCACTATCTCTTGGCTACTTCTATTTATATTTTCCCCCTCTATTTCTCAGACCGAGCACATCAACGATGCTTTGATGACTAACCTTACTGAGATTTCCACACTGTGGTTATTTTTGGTGGCAGCGATGACATTCGTGGCGTATTTAAACCGAAAAGGGTTAATTGAAAATGTGATGAATATTGTGATGCCAAAGAAAATTAGCTTGAAAGCATTACTGTTCTTTACTGCTATTTTCAGTTTTTGCTTCTCCTCATTAGCCGATAACATTACAGCAACTCTGGTTTCAATCGCATTAGTCTTGTCTTTGGGCTTACCATTAAAACAAACTATACGCTTTTCCGTTTTGGTGGTGTTCGCCGTCAATTCTGGTGGGGTGTCATTGATTACCGGCGATGTCACAACGCTGATGATTTTCCTGCAACAAAAAGTGTCTATTACCGAACTTCTCATGCTGATAGTCCCTTCTTTTGTCACCGTGATGTTGCTAGCAGCATTGCTTAGTATTGGCATTACTGGGGAAGTAAGAATTAAGAAACAGCGAAATGATATTGCGACGGTTGATTACATGATTGCCGCCATATTTCTTGCGACCATAATATTTACATTGGTCGCCAACGTCATGTTTTCCATTCCGCCCGTACTTAGCTTTTTAACCGGTATGGCGGTTATGTTTATGGTGGCAACGCTCTACGGGAAACATAACGACAACGACCCCATACTTGACTACATTCGTTACATAGAATTCGACACCCTGCTGTTTTTCTTAGGCGTACTATTGCTTGTAGGCATGCTGGAACACATTCACGCACTTAACGGCTTCATGTATTTATACGATTCATTGCCTGTAAGTGTGGCTAATTATCTGATGGGAATAATGTCTTCCATGATAGATAACGTACCTTTAACCGCAGCATTGTTAAAAGCTGAAATAGCAATGACGACGCCCGAGTGGTTATCGTTCACTTATGCGGTAGGTGTGGGTGGCTCATTATTAGTCATAGGATCTGCAGCAGGTATTGTGGCCATGAGTAAAGTGGAAGGGCTAACATTCGCTACTTTCCTACGTTACTCTGGCCTATTACTGCTTACTTATAGCGTTGGCTACACCATGGTTTTGTTGTTAGCTAATGCATTTTTCTAGTAAGACAATGTACTAGTAAGACAATGTACTAGCGAGAAAATGTACTGAAATCACTATTCAGTGACCCAGTCTTTGCTACCAATCTTTGTTACAAAGCTTGTTACCAAGCTTTGATACAAAAAAAGTAACTTGTGTGCATAACATCTAGCTAAGCGCTAGGCGTTTACCGAGCGCTAGGCAGTTAGTGCGGAGCTTGGTTGTTAAGCTGATTAGACAGCGTACTGCTGCCTGCTATCAATGCCTTGGCCAATAGTTTGTGGGTAAGTACCGATAACAGCTCTGTTTCTGCTTCACTTCGCTCTCCATCAACGCCAGTGATTGCCATGGCAACCTCTAGGGTTTTTTCCGCGTTAAAAGATAGGTCATCTTTTAACGCGCGCATGAACTCAAGTTCATCGCCAGTATCAATAGCTTGTCTGGTCTGGTAAATCGTATCGTTTAAAAAAGCTTCCCGGCAGATTGGACTTTGCCAATCTAGTTCTTCAACCATGGAATTGAGATAATCTTGTTCAGATAACGTCACCATACCGTCTACTTGATATAACAATACTGACAATTTGATAAGTGCTTGATTAAAGGTTTGTTGCTGTGAAAGTTGCATAGTTTCATCCTCTTCGTGCCATACGCATTGGCACCACTACTTGCCCGCATCCTGCTAGGCAGTTTATTGTTTTTCACGAGAGTATTAATGTTGCTCCTGCTCGTTGACAGCTATATTACGCCACCATGAACAATTAAGTTCAATGTGTGAATTAAATGTAAAATAACTGTTGCTATTATAGTCTTTTCTTTGCGAGATCCAAGTAAACTTGCGTATAAGAAGCCCGAAATAAGTGTAAAGACAAATGTAAAAACCAATATAATAAATAGAGCCGCTAGCGCAGCCCTAGGGTGATATCGTTAATGTAGAAGTTGCCTGTAAACGTTTTGTCATTTTCACCATGAGGATCGAGGGCAAAAAATTGCTTTTCTTGATCGGCAAGCGCTTGATAGCCTCCAATCACTTGATACATCCATACCTCACGATCAAACGCTAACGCTTTTTCTTCATAATAGGTTAACGCTGTTTTCGGTTGGCCCGAATCAATAACCTCACAGAAGAAGTCTTCTATGGCTAACTGTAATTCATCCTTTTCAAGAGATACCGTAGATTGTTCGGTTACATCGATATCTTGCTGTGGTTCAGCAACATCATGTTTAGTAGCACGTTGATGAATATGCGTAAGCGAGGACACAATCTCTTGGTAATCGTTTTCGTGCTCAACATTATTCACATCTGGCGCAGCGGCACTCATCACGCTGCTTGATTGATTAAACAGTACTGGCACTTGCGTCAAGTTAGTGTAGTTACCCGGCGCAAAGTCAGGGTGTTGCTCCATGTGTAGCAAGTAGCCCTTAAGCAAGCGAGTACGACCTTGGAATTCTCTGAATCGCCCGAGTAAATCTATCAAACGCGCTTGCACCACCGAGAGTTCTTGCGCAGCTTTTGAAAAACGCTGCTGCAAAGACACCACCAGCAAATGGCGAAGTTCGCGGTTTGAACCCGCTATTTCACTTAATTCATCGAAGCGGAAACATTCCAGCTGTGATAGCAAGTCAGTCACCTGCCCTTGCGCTAGTTCATTTTCACGAATTTTCGCATCTACCGACGACACATAACCAAACTCATTAGTAATGCGCCCGAACAACACACGTACGCTGTTCGATAAAGACTCTGACAGTTGATACACATGCTCGGTTAAATCGCTCATGTGCGCAGCGGATTCGTTGTATTTATTGTAATGCAGGGCTTCTTTATAATGCTCTGCTAAGGTTTTTAAACTCGCGAGCGACGCACCGATATTGGCATTAATGGTGCGGTTTCTTTCATCTTGTAAGCTACCTTCTAGTAACGTACGAACTGCACTTTTAAGTCGTAATTCACTTTGCGATTCAGGGCGCCACAGCACACCAAGCTGCACCAATTGCTCTAATACCTTAGGGCTGTGGTTTTGCTCATCAACCGTGCCGTTTATATAAACCTGCATGATAAGGTCGCTGTGCTTACCCAATGCATTTAGTAAGCGAGCACCTGTTTGAATAAGCGCTTGGCTCATAACAAACTACCCTGGGTAATAGCAGCATCAGCTTGCTCAGATAAACTTAACGCTTCGGTTTCATCAATAAAACGCAGCATTTCATACAAGTGCTCTACTTTACCGGTGGCAAGGTAAATCTGCTTTTCTGGGTTTGGCTTGGTTAAGTAACCCATTTCGGTTAAGCGTTTAAATACCTGCTTTAACTGGCCATCTAAATTCACGCTGGTAGAACCAAACATGCGGTAACGAGAAATTTTCTCTAGTTGCTCGGCATACGCAGGGGTATCTTCAATAGTAGTTTGCAGTTCGTTTAAGCGAATAGCGTTGCCCATAGTCACCGGCATATCAGACTCATTGGCTTGTTGTACTAACAACAACCATTCCACCAGCGGCACTAAGTTCGACGCAGTATCCTGAAACTGTTGGGTTAGAATTTTGCGCTCTGCCTCACCAATGGTTAAGTAACTGGCAAAAAAAACATCGCCTTCAGCTGTGCTTGAAAGTGTGCGGTTTAGCAATGCTAAATGAGGCTCTAATTGCTGAGCTTTCTCACGGTTTTTCAAAAAGCGCCATGCTTCTTCGTCAGTAACCTGACAAATAAAAGTCCCTTGCAATAGTGCGCTTAACACGCGGCCTTGTTCCGTCATCATGATAATGTCTCCTGGCTAGCGGCATTCCCTTTATCTTGTGCTTTTTTAGCCTGTAGGCGAGCAGCAATACCACTGGTTCTCGGCTGAACTACCTGCAACTGGCGGGTGACTTTGTCAATAAGGTAGCGATTCTCAAACAAAGTCAGTACTTCCGATTCAGGGTTCGGGAATGCGCCTACAACACTAATATTGTTGTTCTGACAGGCATCGAAAATTTTCTTCACGTTGCTTTGATGCAGTGTACCCAACTCATCAATGGGCCAGTGTACGGTTGCTTCTGCATCGCCTCGCAATAAACGGGTAAAGGCCAGTAAGAACTTACATAAAATAAGGTAAGCCATACCATGACTAGACGATTCATTTAACTGGCGATCGGTGCGAATAACCAAGTCGCTCTTGCCTTCACGTAAATGAAGTTCGATATCAAGCAATTTACTGATGCCGCCAGTAAGTGCAGCGCGCCCTAAAATGTCTAGCACACGACGCATACTTAGCCCGTACTCTTCATCAGGCAAGGTATTTGCGCCCTCTTCCATCCAGTGCTCGTACAGCTTTCTAAACTGCTCTAGTTCTGGCCAAAATTCTAGCTCGCTAATGCGAGATCGAATTTTCACAGCTGAATCAGACACGCCATCTAGGAACAACTCACCGTCGACTTCTTGGGTAATTCGGCGGCTTTGCGACACAATGCGCTTATCTATATCGGCAAGTACAAAGTAGTACTGAGACAAGTCGGCACCGAATATTCTGCCCTGCTCACGTAGGCCTTGCAGTTTCTGAGGTACTATCACGTTAAGCAGCTGAGATAAGTGCGATACCATACGGCGATGGTCGAAGCTCTTTACTCCATGGGCGTTAATGGTGGCGCATTCTTCGCGAGCCCGTTCCCAGGTATCAGAAAGCCCAGTTCCAGCTTGCGCTGCAATTAGCTGATCGAATCTTTCTACATAAGCACGAATATCGCTATAAAGGGTGTCTCGTTCTTGCAAATGCCCTTGTACTTCAGAAATACGCTGGTTCACACTGACATCGTCATGCTTAATTTCAGTAAACTCTTTTGCAGCTTGCAGGGTAAGCTTACTGAGTGATTTGCTTAACGAACGAACTTGTTCTAATTGATCTGTTGCAGTTTTCAGCCTAGTTTCAAGTGAAGCCTGCATCTCAAGTAGTTGTTCACGCGTCGCTTTATATTCACTTTGCTTTTGAGCCAAACCGCGCTCAGATTCCCCTAACGATTTCCGCGCTTTTGCCAGTTCGTCTTGCCATACCACTTTTTGTTTAGTGAATATGGTAGTGTACCAACGCTCATAATCGGCCACTTTATGGCGGTGGGTTTCGGTGCGGTTTATATCTTCTTTCAGCTTATTAATTTGCTTCTTAAGCTGACCTATTTCGTCTATGTCTACACCGCGATTATTCAGCTCATTTTCAAGCCACTTTTGCATATCTTCACGGTCGCGAGCGGCATTCGCTTTTGCCTGCTGCATGTCTTTATCAATTTGAGAAATACGCCCTGTGCTATCGGCAATTAGCTGTTGCCAATGGAAGCTATGTTCTGTTTCCGACTCTCGCTGCTGATCTTTTATTTCGTCACGGCTAAGTTCATATTGGGCTTTGGCTTGTTTTTGGGCTTGAAGATTAGCTTCAAGCTTTGTTTTCGCCTTTTGCTTGCGTGCGGAAAGCGCCTGCTGATATTCACTTAACAGGCTATCACGGTCTTGTTGAGCGCGCTTACGGCTAGCTTCAGCACTTTTAACCGCATTGTCTTTTTGCGTCATCGACAATTCAGCATTGCGAACATCTTCATTGGCTTTAGCTAAGCGCGTTTCGCATTCATTCTGCGCAGCAAGGGATGCCGCTTGACGAGTTTCAGCTAACTGAAGCTGTTGCTTCAAGGCTTGTTCAGTTTGCGCGTATTCAGGCGTTTCAAGCTCTGAGAGGGCTAAGTTGATGCCCATCAGCGAAGTGCTCGTTTCGCCGGTGTCTGATTTAGCGTCTTCGGCAGCTTTAGTCACGCTGGGGCTTAAGTCGTTCCGGTCTAACAATTCAGGGCGAAGTACTTTACCTAGCGATAACTCCCAATCATCAACATTGGCACGTAAGAACTCTAGCAATGAGCCCTCACCTGGGTACAGCAAGCTATTGATTTTTGAAACTGCACTTTCTTCTTTTTGAAAGGCAACGCGCGCTTTATCAAGCGCATTTGAAGCATCTTGCCTAAACTGCACCGCTTTACTGTGGGCTTGCTGAGTTTGTCGGTAAGCCGCTCGAGCTGCATCTTCGTTAACTGACGCTTCTTTAGTAGCGGCATCAAGCAAATCTAATTGCGACTGCTCAAATTCGTTGTAACCCGCGTTAGATAGCGAGGCCTTTAGTTCAGCTTCAGCTACTTTAAGCTCACCAGAGGCGGTTTGAAAATTGGCTTGTAGGGTGCTGAGCTGGCCTGCGTAATCATCGCGAATGCGCTGTATAGCTTCATGCTCTTGTTGCGTTTGCTCTGCTTTGGTTTCCGCTGCCTCTTGCCTAGCCGCTGATAGCGACTCTAACGAGAGTGACAACTTATCGCCTAGTTCAGCCAATCGTTTGTTATAAGCTGATTCAATATCTTGGTGTTTTTCAGTAAGTAATAAATAGCGGCTGTCGGCCAATTCACGGGCGTTTTGCCATTGCGCTAAATTGGCAACGTCTTCTTTTAACTGGTCGATATTCTGGTCTTGCCATTTATCGAATTCACGTTCAACGGTATCCAGTTCACTGGTGTATTTTTCAACATCGGCCCGGGCAGACGAAATAACTTGATTAAGATGATCCCGCGTATCGTGCCACTGACTATCAGTTTGTTTACGCTGGAAGGTATTCTCATCTAATTCGTTTTTAGTGGTATCAACGCGAGTAGATAAGTGTACCTTATCAAGTTCAAAGCTATGCTTTAAGTTGGCTAACAGTTGCTCAATGCTGCTTAACGCCATATCGGCTTGTTCAAGTTTGCTGAACTCAGGGCGAATATTGTCGAACTGTTTAATTAACTGGCACTCTTTAATCCAGTCATCAACACGATTACGGCTTAAGCCTGATGTAGGCGGTGTTACCCCATCTTCTTCCAAAATAGCAGCAATCATGGCTTTGATGGTTTCCATCTTGCCTTCTTTTGAATGTACTGCTTTTGCAAGCTTTTCAATATGACGCATATGCTTGCTGGGCTCGCACAGGCTGAATATTTTGGCGTAACCTAATAGTTCTCGACCGTTACCGCTTTGGTTTAATACACCATGATCGTTTTGTACAATCGCGCGGAAATCTTTGGTGTTCAGCAAACTGGTTACCATCACGTTATTGCGTTTCATTGCGCGAGCAAGTTCCGCACTGCTTACGCTAACGTGTTTACCACTTTTTTGCTTAATTAAGTAGTCGTCAATATCGAACGGTTTTCCTACTAAGCGATAGTTAACGCCCGTGCCATTAGAGCTTAAAACCGCTTGGCATATATCACCATCGGCGCGAGCATACTCATAAATAATAAAGCTAGATAAACGAGGTAAGTACCAACGTTCAAAACTGTCACGGGTGGCTGGTACTACACGACTAGGATATTCGCCGTAAAAAACTGGAATGAGCCGCTGCAAGGTAGTTTTACCCGATGCATTTGTACCACAAATGTTGGTATGCCCATCAAGCTTCAATTCTACTACACCCGGTAAATGGGTATCGATGAGAACAATACGTTTTAAGCCTGCCATTCAGTATCCTATTATTTTGAGTATCAGCACACAGCCCCCTTTGGAGCTTGAAGCACATTTATCTATTTTAAACGTTGTATTTTTACAATTAACAAAATGCACCTCAGGTGCTACTTGTAAATCGATTAATGAGCCGTTCAGTGTATTATGAAATGAATGATTTGCACAGGCAGTATGAAGAGACAAACACAGTAGAATGAGTAACTGCTGTTTTTTTACGCAATGGTGATAAGTGTTGTACTAAAAAGGGAAAGTTAAGCGACTACCTTGGCAGTAGTAACGTGGAAACCATGCTTTGTAAGCCATGCGAAACCTTCGCTCGAATTTTCGACATGACAAATATTGTCCTTGTGTTTCTCTGCATCTAACATGCGATTAAGCTGGTACGTTTTAAGTGCGTGATCTTTATAGACCCTCGCTGTATGTGTCATATTATTAACTTGTGCCCAAGGAGTATGATTAAGCTGTCGGCCTACTTTTTTAAATTCTTGGCTAAATTTCTCTGCAATAGCAAGATCCCAAGCGCCTTTGACATGCACAACCACCTCATTATTGTCTGTTCTAATGAAGTAGTTCGCTTTGATCATTATGGTCTCGTATAAAAATCTAATCGCGTAAGACTTTATTATAGCTCACGGTTGTCTAAACCATAATTTTACTAACTGATAAAATTCACTTAATTAGCAATACAGATGCCAATTCAGGCGCGGTGATAGACGCGTAAAACTGCTTACGTCCTGTCACTTAAACCAAACGACTCGCCTATAGAATTAGATGCACGAAAATAAAAAAGCCCCATCTTAAAGGATGAGGCTTTCAACATAATTAATTTTTTTAGGCTATCTTGGTGGGAACATTCCGCCACCGCCGCCGAAGCCACCTGGGCCGCCAGGACCACCTGGAGGCATCATACCTTTCATCTGGCGCATCATTTTTTTCATGCCGCCGCCAGACATTTTTTTCATCATTTTCTGCATTTGAGTAAACTGTTTAAGTAAACGGTTTACATCTTGAATCTGGGTACCAGAACCAGCAGCAATACGGCGCTTGCGCGACCCTTTAATAATATCAGGGCGAGAACGTTCAGCCGGTGTCATCGAATTAATGATGGCTTCCATCTGATTAAACTGCTTGTCGTTAGCTTGTTCTTTAATCTTTTCTGACATACCGCCCATACCAGGCAGTTTGTCCATCATTCCCATCATGCCGCCCATGTTCTTCATTTGCTCAAGCTGATCTTTAAAATCTTGCAGATCGAAGCCCTTGCCTTTTTGAACTTTTTTGGCCAGTTGCTCCGCTTTATTGCGGTCAACCTTACGTTCTACTTCTTCAATTAAGCTGAGTACATCACCCATGCCTAAAATACGTGACGCGATGCGCTCTGGATGGAATGGCTCTAGCGCATCTACTTTCTCGCCCATACCGATAAACTTAATAGGTTTACCTGTAATATGACGAACAGAAAGGGCAGCACCGCCGCGCGCATCACCATCGGCTTTCGTTAAGATTACGCCGGTTAATGGTAGTGCATCGTTGAACGCTTTTGCTGTATTAGCCGCATCTTGGCCTGTCATGGCATCAACCACGAACAAGGTTTCAATTGGCTTCACAGCAGCATGTAAATCTTTAATCTCTGTCATCATGTCACTATCGACATGTAAACGACCCGCGGTATCAACTAGCAGTACATCAAAGAAGTTTTTCTTCGCTTCATCAATGGCGCCTTCAACAATGTGAATAGGCGTTTGCAAAATAGTTGACGGGTGAAAAGCTACATTCACTTCGCTAGCAAGGGTTTCCAATTGTTTGATCGCTGCGGGGCGATAAACATCGGCACTTACTACCATCACCTTTTTCTTTTCACGTTCGGTAAGGTATTTAGCGAGCTTAGCCACTGAGGTGGTTTTACCCGCCCCTTGAAGGCCTGCCATCAAAATAACCGCAGGTGGCTGAGTAGCAAGGTTTAGCTTTTCGTTAGCTTCCCCCATCACAGCTTCAAGTTCAGACTGAACAATCTTGATAAAGATTTGTCCAGGCTTCAGGCTCTTGGTAACTTCAGTCCCTACCGCACGTTCTTTAACTTGTGCAACGAAGGATTTAATAACCGGTAATGCAACATCCGCTTCAAGTAACGCCATGCGCACTTCGCGAAGCGTTTCTTTAATGTTGTCTTCTGTAAGACGCCCCTTACCACTGACATTTCGTAATGTCTGGCCTAAGCGTTCTGATAAATTTTCAAACATAGTATGAAACTTCTATTTATTTCAGACGTAATGCGCCTATTGTAACGTAAAAGGGCAACTTAACGTACCGTCTAGTGAAGGAAATTTCTTTCCTCTGTCTACTGCTCACGCATACAAGCGCGCTATGAGCCACCATTAAACTAATTCAGGTCGTTATTGTCTCATCTCGCAGGCTTGCATGCGAGGGAATTAAACGAACTCTATTGCCCCAATACATGGTACTTGCATAAAGAAAAACAAGGAGATGGTTGAATTTAAGCCCAACTTCCAGTATCAATACCGCCAGTATTGGTGATAAACACCATTTTTTACAGGAAACATCATGAACACCGCTTTCGCCATTGCCGCCGCTGCGCTTTACGCTATGGCCGCCATTGTTTTACTTGGCAAGTTTGTACATCAAGAAGGCCCAAACAAACGCTTAGGCCTAGGCATAGCTAGCTTAGGTGTTGTTGCGCATATTGCGTTTTTGCTTAAAGTTATTATGGTTGCGCCTGGCCAAGACATGAGTATTACCAATGTGCTTTCACTCGTGGCGTGGATAATCACCACCGTCATGCTGATATTTGCTCGCGCTATTCCCAACCTAATTTTGCTTCCGGTAGTATTTGGGTTTGCTAGCTTATCAGTGCTGGCCTCGCTATTTATCCCCGTGTCTTACATCATGCATATAGAGCTGCAACCGGGGCTAGTGGTGCATATCAGCTTGTCTCTGTTTGCTTATTGCACATTGGTTATTGCTTTTCTTTATGCCTTGCAAATGTCATACATTACCTATCGATTGAAGCAAAAAGGCGCAACGCTTCTACATTCATCTTTGCCACCTTTGATGTTAGTCGAAGGCATATTGTTTAAACTTTTGCTGGCGGGTACCTGCTTGTTATCTGTATCACTACTTAGTGGATTTGTTTTCTTAGACGATATGTTTAATAAAACGTATGCGCATAAAACGGTGCTATCAAGTGCCGCGTTAGTGGTGTACTTAATACTATTGGTCGGTCAGAAACTTAGAGGATGGCGCGGCAAACAAGTGATATTTATGACAGTACTCGGCGTTATTCTACTGTCACTTGCTTACTTCGGTAGTAAATTGGTACGAGAAATATTGCTATAAATCGCCATTTATCCAAATGAATTAATCAATTTTACGTGCACACCTAGCGTATGCTGCGTATATTGCACATGTAGACCTAATTTCAAATTATAGTATTTGAACATCAATAAATGATAGGAACCCAATAGTTGGACGACATATCTACGAGTACGCTGTTTATCGCGCTCGGCGTACTCATATTACTTTCTGCGTATTTCTCTAGCTCTGAAACAGGCATGATGTCGATAAACCGATATCGCCTCAAGCACTTGCAAAATGAAGGCAATAAATCTGCCCAACGGGTTCAAAAACTTCTTGATCGCCCCGATAGACTTATCGGTCTTATATTAATAGGGAATAACCTTGTAAATATTGCCGCGTCATCGTTAGCGACAATTATTTGTATACGCTTGTTTGGCGATTACTGGGGCTTGTTCGCCGCTACCTTTGGCTTAACTTTAATTCTACTTATTTTTGCGGAAGTCACCCCAAAAACATTAGCTGCGCTTTACCCCGAGAAAGTGGCCTTCCCGAGTTCAGTCATACTATTACCCTTGCTAACGATACTTTATCCGTTCGTGGCGTTTATCAATGGCATCACCAATGGCATTTTAGCACTGCTTAAAATTAGCCCCTCAGATGGTAATGACGACTCTTTAAGCCGCGAAGAATTACGCACTGTGGTATACGAAGCGGGAAGCCTTATCCCTAAAAAACACCAAGATATGTTGGTGAGCATCCTTGATTTAGAAAGTGTCACTGCTGAAGACATCATGGTGCCAAGAGCTGAAATTGTTGCCATAGATATTAACGATGAATGGAAGCGGATTCAGAAGCACCTTACCCATGCCCAACATACCCGCGTGTTGCTTTACCGCGATAGTATTGATGATGCAGTAGGGTTTGTGCATGTGCGCGATGCACTGCGGTTACTATCAAAAGACCAGTTCACCAAGTCGAGTCTATTACGTGCGGTAAGAGAGATATACTACACGCCAGAATCAACGCCATTACATACGTTGATGTATAAGTTCCAAGCAGAAAAAGAACGTATAGCACTCGTTGTTGATGAGTATGGCGATATTATGGGCTTGGTTACGCTAGAAGATATTCTTGAAGAAATTATCGGTGATTTCACGACAAGTATGGTGCCTGATCACAGCAAAGAAGCGCACGTTCAGCAAGACGGTTCTGTACTGGTAGACGGCAGTGCTAACATTCGCGACCTAAATAAAGAAATGGATTGGAACTTGCCTACCGAAGGGCCGAAAACGTTGAATGGGTTATTGCTAGAGTATTTAGAAGAAATTCCTGAGAACAAAGTGAGTGTTCGCTTGGCAGGTTACCCGTTAGAGATTGTGGATATTACCGAAAACATGATCAAAACGGTTCGTATTATGCCGGAGTACTTCAATGCACCCCAGTCTGGCGCTTCAGACTAGATTTTATCTACTGCTTTTTGAGCACGTTTGGCAAGCACTTGCGCTTTTGCAGCCGCAACCTTGTCAGACAACGTAGACAATTTTGTAATAATGTCCTGCATCTCCTCATCTTCGCGCAAATCTGCTTCCGCCATGTGCGACTGCAATGAACGCTTGAGGAGTTCAGGAATAGATTTGCTGGTCATTCCCCACCCTGCTTTCGAATAAACTTTGACACTCTCAATATTAATTATCGGTCAAAAACAAAACTTCTGAAGCAAAATTCACAAATAAATCTTTAGTCTAATGTAACCATGGATGTTCAAGCCAGATACACACTTATCTCGGCCTATTATCGTCAATTAAACCTTCAGCCTTGATAATGCGTTACCAAGGTACCTTTTTGTGTTCTGGGTGAGTATCGGATGACGGCAATAGAGGCGGTAGCGAATAAACTGGTTGTGTAAGACTGGCACAGTGCATCAACTAAATAGCTAACTAAGGGCATATGGCTAACCACCAATATTCGCTTAAGAGGTTGTTTTGTATTCACAGCACTGTGAATGCGTGCCGACAAATAATCGCTAACCAATTCTGCTGAGCCGTCGGGAATAATATCTTCATTGACTTCGACTTTATCAGCGACAATATCGAGAGACACCATATCAAGGGTTTGACGCGTTCTGCGATAAGGGCTGATTAATGCCAAATCCACGGCGTTGTCGGGACAATAATTCGCACACAACCACTGCGTGGCGGCCGACGATTGCTGTCTACCAACTTGAGTAAGCTGCCGACTTTTGTCATCCAAACGCGGCGCTTCTGCCTCTCCGTGGCGCATGATAAATAAAAAAATGTCGTCGTTGCTACTTTGACCTGACATAACATTACGCATACTATGTTTTATGTGCAGTTACGATAACAGAGTGCTTTAATTACGCATAGCACAAAACCTAAATAGTGGTTATTAAACTGTATTATTTCATTTCAGGGATTGTGAGCAGTTCGTGGTTTTCCTGACAATTTTGTCTTGAGTTTTTACAATGAGATCATGTGACTAACGTTCAAAAATTTGATAATGCATACCATCTTACCTTGCCTAACGGCCTTAGAGTTATGTTATGCCATGAGCCACAATCCAGCACTTCCTATGTTTCTATGGCGGTTCGTGCGGGCCATTTTTACGATCCAAACGATTGTCAGGGTTTAGCCCACTTGCTAGAACATATGCTCTTTATGGGGAGTCGACATTTTCCAAACCCAAATAGCATTAATGGGTTCATCGAGCAGCATGGCGGTAATATAAACGCGTGGACCGGCACTGAATATGCAAACTACCATTATCAGTGTGACGGCTCAGCTATTGCGCAAACCCTTCCGGCCTTTGCTGATATGTTGCGCCAACCTATTTTAAATGAAACCGCGCTCACTAATGAAATAAAGTCTATTGATGCAGAGTTTCAGTTTAAGATTAAAGACGACTTACGCCGGCTTTATCAGATTCACAAAGAAACCTGTAATCCTGCCCACCCCTTCTCAAAATTTTCGGTTGGCAATGCTGATATATTTTCAGAGCACGAGGTGAGCAGCCTTCGCGAGGCATTAAGAGCCCTACATAAACAGTATTATTGTGGTCGCAATATGTGTTTGTGTATTTCAAGCCCGGTTCCTATTGCTCAGTTAGAAGCTTTGATAACGCAAAGCTTTTCGAGTTTTGAAGCTGGCGCGTTAGCTAGCGACGCTTGGCCTGCACTTTACTCCTCATCTCAGCTTGGTATTCAAATTAACATTAAGCCGCTACAAACTGCACGGCGAATGATAGTCACTTTTGCATTGCCTGGTATTCACAACGATATCGATACCAAACCGCTAAATTATATTAGTCATCTACTTGGTGATGAAGGCGAAGGCAGTTTACTTGCTTATTTAAAGAGCCAAAACTGGGCGGTAAACCTTATCGCAGGCTCGGGTATTGAAGGCGACAAATTCAAAGATTTCAATATAAGCTTTCAGTTAACAGAGCTTGGATTAGCAAATCAACAACATGTTGTGATGGCGCTATTCAGTTACTTAGAATTGGTTAAGCAGTCGATTAACGACTCATGGCGATTCGAAGAAAAAGCGCAACTTACCGCGCTAGCACTAGAATATGAAGAAAACGTCAAGCCGCTAACGATGGTTTGCGAATTTGCTCAGCACCAATTTTTATTCACGCCAGAACAACTTAGAAAGCTTCGCACGAGTATCGGTAGTTATGACGGCGCTGTCATGAAAGAGGCTTTGTCGTTCTTTACGCCTTGTAATATTCGGTTAAAAGTAATCTCTCCGGATGTAGAAACCGACAGAAGCTGCGCATACTACAACGCAAGATACCGTGTTCAACCTATTGCTAAAGAACAATTGAACGCCTTTACGTCACCAATAACGATAGAAGCGTTATCGCTTCCCCCTCCAAACCCTTATTTAGGGGAAAGCTACGCGTTAGTATTGCCAGAAACGGGGTTTGATAACCCTACGAAACTGGTTGATAAAGACGGCGTGCGCTTTTGGTTTGCACAGGACCAGCAGTTTTTTAGTCCTAAAGGCGACATTTATTTATCGTTTGATATGGTGCATTTCTCTGATTCATTAACCGCAGTAGCTGCTAAACGAATTTGGTTAAGTGCATTAAATGACTACCTGCAAGCCAAGTATTACCGCGCTGAAATTGCAGGGTTACATTATCGAATTTATGGTCACCAAGCTGGCTTTACGCTGCATACCCGAGGCTTTACCAATCAGCAGATGTTATTAGCTGAGCAGTTATTAGAAGCAGTCTTATCGTTTAAACCATCAGAGTTTAACTTTCAGCATTACAAACAAATGCAGCTTCAGAATTTACAGAACTCACTGCTGAACAAACCGACTAACCGCTTGTTCTCTAGGTTGAGCGTGTTGATACAGCGCAATACTCAAGCTCCTGTGGAATTACTGGAAGCAGTAGCCAACACTTCCTATGAAGATATGATTAACGTGCGTGACACTGCATTTGACGATTATTTCATAGAAAGCTTCGTGCATGGCAATTGGGCCAGCGAGCAAGCACAAAGCTTCGCGAAAAGTATTGATAGTAAATGTGTTAATACCAGCGGTGTGCCTTTGTCTCGCGCGGTGTCAAAACTTCCCGTTGGTGAAGCTTTTTATCATCAAGTCAGTTGTGAGCACGACGATGCTGCTGTTGTGCTGTATTTACAAGCACCCACTGCAGGCCTACACGACACTGCACTTTGTATGGTGTTAGAGCAAATGTTGGCTGCACCATTTTTTAATGCGCTTAGAACAGAACAGCAGTTGGGCTATATTGTTGGAACCGGTTATGTTCCCCACAATCAACACCCAGGAATGGCATTTTATGTACAAAGCCCAAATAACAGTGCCAAAACGCTTCTAGATGCGATGACGGTATTTTTATTTCAACAGTTAGAAGAAATCGAGTTCTATCGTTTTTATTGGTCTACCATCAAACAGAACTTATTGAAGCAACTAGAAGAGCGCGACCTTAACTTGTCGATGAAGTCGCAAAGACTATGGATAAGCTTAGGCACGCAAGATTTAAGCTTTAATAGAAATACCCAACTTGCTGAATGCATTAGCGCATTAAGTTTCGAAGATATACAAAGCTATGCGCATCAACTTGCCAAACGAGAGCGTTGCGGAGAGTTGATTCTGTTTGCTGAAGGTAAACACGAAAAACTAGAAACGCCAAAGCACAGAACCATAAATGGAATTTCTGAGTTTAAATCCCAAATTCCTTATTATTAGCAAATAATGGTTAACAATTGAACCATCACCCACCTATAACTAAAAATCGCTTGTAGAGCCCGCGTTATTTCGGCATATTTATTGTTCTGGCTGTTAGGGATGCGGCCAGCCTAACTATAAATTATAATGATAAGGCGTAATGCCAAAGGTGTGTAGGTGCGCTCAACCCTAGCTTACTCAGTTATAGCTATATGGCTTCAACTGCTCGGAGTAATTTTCTCCGATGCGGCAGCCATAGAAGTTGCTGATTTACAATTTTCTGAGTTAGATAAACGAGACGGTTTATCCAATACTGTTGTCCTCGACATTGCCGAAGACGACAAGGGATACATATGGCTTGCGACAATGAATGGCCTAAACCGATATTCCGGCTACGATATAAAGCAATACCACCCTTCTGATATCGACCCCAATGCACTTCCCAGCGGCTTTATTCAAAAACTATTTGTCGACTCAGAGGGGACACTTTGGATAGCTACTCATTCTGGATTGGCTAAATACCAACCTAAAACTGATAATTTCAAAACCTTCTCTAGTACGAACTCTTCTATTAAACTTGAATTAATTACCACCATCAGCGAGTCAAAAAACGGCGATATACTTTTTACTGATTCAAAGTTTCTTTACTCACTCTCTAAAGAAAAAGAGGAGGTAAGAATAGTAACGAAGGCTTTCGATGTACCAAGTAATATTAAAGTGGTTTTCGATGAAAGCTCAAAAATTTGGATTGGTTCGAATGAAGCCGGCGCTAAAATTTTCGATAAGTCACACTCTCAAATATATAGCTTAGACAAGGTTAACCCCTGGGGAATCAACATAGCTATAGGCGCAATGCATGATATTGAGGTTATCGAGGGAAATTATTGGTTAGCTACCAATAAAGGTGTTTTCATTTTAGGAAACAGAGGCAATTTAATTCGCTCTATTGATAAAGACTTGTTGTCAATAGAGCATGATGTGAATGTACTCAGTATCGAGCGGGTTTCCGATTCAGTTTGGGTTGGAACAGATGCAGGGCTATTTATTGTCCATGAAAATATTAACGAACCGACAAAAATTACCGCGTCTAGCCTTACTCATATTGATGCATCCACAGAAAATGTAACTGGATTGAATCAGAACCTTATTTTTAATCTTCAGAAAGACGCAACTGGGGGGGTATGGCTTGGTACACTTCAAGGCGCCTTTCGATTCCACAAAAATTACTCTGAAGTTAAATTTCATCCTAGCTTTAAGGAGAGTAATTCTGATAAACCAGTCGAAGCTACGATTTGGGGATTAGCTCAAAATTCTGAAGGTGAAATTTTATTTGCATCTCAAAATCGCGGTGTAGGCGCTTTACATGAGGTAACAGGAGAGCTTTCTTACTTAACGAAACATCCTAAACCCCAAGAGAGTACAACCTTCTGGGATTTGGCCGTAGATCAAAGTAACACTTACTGGGTTGCCTCATCAGATGGTCTTCTAGCTTACAGAAGAGAAAACGATAACCTTTATCTGATTAATCATTTTTTTGAAGGGCAATTTATAGATTATATACATCAAGATGCAAACTCTCTTTGGGTATGGTTAGACGAAGATGGGCTGTATTCAATTGATTTAAAAAAAACCAGTAACCAGTCATATGATTCACTTGTTACAAAACGAAAGATAGAGTCCAACTCGACTTTTCACCTACCAATCTTCACCGATTCTAATAATCGAGTTTGGCTTCGCCATAAGGACGGCGTCTTAATATACAGCGCTAAGAACGATCAAGTAGAACAAGAACTCGATAAACAAAGCGGTATTAACTCACTGGTATACAGCGTTTACGAGACATCGGATGCTCTTTGGCTAACGACTCGTTCAGACGGCGTCGTAAAGTTAAACAAAAGTACCTTTGAAGTCATTCAAAAGCAGAGCAGAGACGGTGGGAACGGATATATTTTCTCTTCTGTAGGCATAATGGATTCTATATGGTACGCAGACAGTGCTGGTGTTCATCAGATAGAGCTTCCCTCTCTCCAAGAAGTCACAACAATATCAAATGCTCAATTAGAGTTTAATTCCCTTGGTGAAAGCGCGATTTTGGCGACATCTGAAGGGGACATTTATTTTGGTGGTAATAAAGGCTTTAATAAAATTGCTAAATCATCCTCCAACTTTAATCATCAAGTAAAAACGCTAGTACCCGAGCTTTTTGGGTTCAGCGTATTTGGCCAGCCAAAGTTTAGTGGTCAAGAACTACGTAATGCTGACAATAGCCTAATAGAGAGTGATGTCTCTAAAGTAGAAAATATAACTTATGATCAGTCAAAGGTTTTAGATTATTTTGAGTCGAGATTTAGCGTTTCATTTGGGCTTATTAACCCAGTTTACCCCGATGAAGTTTCTTATCGATATCGCCTTAAAGGTTTAGATAATATTTGGGTTTACAATAATAAAAACAGAAAAGCCCAGTTCAATAATATCTCGTTTGGTAATTATCTATTCGAAGTTCAAGCCAGAGAATCGGGCAAAAGCTGGTCAGATAGTCGAACATTAGAGCTGAAAATATCTAGACCCCCTTGGTTACACTCAGTCGCATTGGTTTTTTATGCACTTATACTTACCATTGTTCTAGCCTTTATCATTCGACAGTATCAGTTGCGTAAATCGAACCAACTTTCCATACGTGAATCAGAGGAACGCCTTAAACTTACTTTATGGAGTTCTGGCGACGAACTATGGGATTGGGATGTGTACCGCGGTCAAGTTTATCGAGCCAACACATGGGGCACATTAGACTTCCCACAAGACGATATAAGAACCACTGGCGCCTATGATGCTAATATCCATCCTAACGACATTGGTCGGGTTAGGGATGCATTACGCAGCCATTTAGAAGGTAAAAGTGACTTCTACGAGCTTGCCTATCGCGCTAAAACCTTCAAAAACCAGTGGATATGGTTACTCGATCGCGGAAAAGTCGTTGAACGGGATCATAATCAGCAGCCGGTTCGTATGACCGGAACGTTGAAGAACATTAACCATCTAAAAGAAGCTGAAGAACAGCTGAATCTGTTTAAGCGTTCAATTGAAAATATCTCTGAGGGTGTGTTTATTACCACCACACAGTTCAAGTTTATTTCAGTAAATAACGCTTACTGTAGCTATACAGGTGAAACTAGAGAACAAGCCCTAGCTAGCTATCTGCATTTCCATTTGTATCCCGATGCGTTTACCGAAGAGATTAAAAAGACTCTGAAAACCAAAGGAAATTGGTCAGGTGAAGTAGAATCTGTTCGCGTTAATGGTGAACGCTATGAAATGGAATTAAACATTGATGCGGTGCACGACGACGATGGAAAAATAAGTCATTTCGTAGGTGTATTTAGTGATATCACCTCACGTAAGAGCACTGAAAAAGAATTACTGAAACTGGCTAATATAGACCCATTGACCGAGCTGCCTAACCGCTCATTCTATCAAGCGAGTCATCAAAACTTGGTCCGTAAAGGCGCCCCTCACACCCTGCTGTGTTTGGATATGGACAACTTTAAGAAAATAAATGACTCGCTTGGCCACCAAACTGGCGACATTTTAATTAAACAAATTGCTAAACGCTTACAACGAATTACGGGCAAAAATGCCACTTGCTATCGCCTTGGTGGCGATGAGTTCAGTGTCTTAATGGAAGATAGCGCAGATATTCATACTGTCACCCATTATGCGCAAAACCTACTCGATACCCTTGCTCGCCCTTTCATTATCAATAAGCAAGAGTTTGTATTGGGCGCAAGCTTAGGGATAGCCTTCTTCCCTGACGACGGTAATACGCCACAAGAAATGCTAAAAAATGCAGATACCGCCATGTACTTTGCAAAAAATAATGGTGGTAATAGCTATCAATTCTTCAGCGGTGAAATGAACCAAAATGCGGTTCGTCAGTTGCAAATCGAAAACTTAATTCGCCAAGGAATTAAAGACGACTTATTTACGGTTTACTACCAACCGAAGGTTGATATTGCCTCTGGTAAACTTGTTAGCATGGAAGCGTTGGTGCGTTTTGAACACCCGCAGAAAGGCATAGTGAGTCCCGGGCAATTTATTCCCCTTGCTGAGCAAACAGGCCAGATTATCGAAATTGGTGAGCAGGTGTTACGTAAAGCCTGTATAGATACAAAACGCTGGGTCTCTCAAGGCCTGTTTACCGGCCGAGTAGCCGTAAATATCTCAGTTAAGCAATTCGAACTTCCAGATTTAGACGACAGAATTAACCGAATTTTAAGCGAAGTAGGCCTATCTCCACTGCACTTAGAGTGTGAAATTACCGAAGGGACGCTAATGGAAGACCCTGAAAATGGTCTTCGGATGATGAGCCGACTGAGAGAGCGCGGCATACACCTTGCCCTTGATGATTTTGGTACTGGGTATTCATCCTTGGCCTATTTAAAGCGATTCCCGCTCAATACCCTTAAAATAGACAAAGCGTTTATTGACGATATCGCTAAAAGTAGCGTAGACCGTCATATGGCAGCAGCAATAATTAATATCGCCCATAACCTTGGCCTAAAAGTAGTGGCTGAAGGGGTTGAAGAAGAAGAGCAGCTTAATATCTTACGTCGCTATGATTGCGAGATGCTACAGGGCTTTTTATACAGCCGTCCGCTCAATGCAGAGCGTTTTGAAAAATTACTTTCTGAAAATCAAAAACTTCATAACCTGCTTGGCCATTCAAATATCTGACTATATTTTGGCGCTTACTACTTTTGGCTAATCCAAGTGTCAAAAAACACACCAAAACAACAATTAAACCAATTAAATCAACAAGTTAAAAAGTTGGCACAACTCTCGCAATATCCTCTATAACCGGTAAACATCCTTTCTATCGGTTTTGTTTGTTCGTTCTTAAAATAAAAAAATCAGAGGAATATTAAAATGTTAAAAGAGTATGCTGTTGCATTAGTACTATCTACCGCTACCCCTGTTGCTGCTGATAACCAAGAAGGCGCTAAACAAGCCCCTGAGCAGCAAAAAGAGTCTGTTACACAACCTCAAAGCTACCGCCCTAAAAGTGGTAATGGCTACGGTGTAGGTTTATAATAGCCTTCCAGAATTCCAAAAAAGAGAGTATATACTCTCTTTTTTTATGTCTGCAATTTAGCTGTGCACTAAATGTATAGCCTCAATGAGAAATAGAGAGGGTTAACCCCTTTAACCACAACAGGGCTTCTATAGCCGTTCTATTGTCTTTCTTTAGTCTTTATCTAATCGTTCTCTAACCGCTCTCTAGCCAATCCGTAGCCGTTTAAGCTTCTACCATCAAATTATTAAATCCTACCGCTCTGCGCCAATGTATATGTCTGGCAATACCAAACATAGGGAATACAAAAGGCCCTATCACTAAAGCAAGCACTGCCCAATATTTGGCATTCATTCCCCACTTTACAGCCTCTACATAAAAGAAAGCACTGCTTAACAGGCTTATCGATATTAAAACAAACAAGACACTCTCCTACTTAGCTCACTCTTAAGGGAAATAAAAAAATCTTTTAAATATAACGCCAATATTTTGACTGGTATTTTTTTAAGCCGCAGAATTGTACTGATAATTGACTAGCAAACCAGCAAAATTACTTATTACACACAAAAAAGCCGGGAACCTTCATTTCAGGCTCCCGGCTTTTTATCTGTAGCTTACATGTTAGTAAAAGGTGCTATTATCTTCAGCCATTTTCACCAATACATCTGCAGGTGCGAATTTGTCACCCACAGTGCTAGCGTAATGATTCAAACGCTCAACAACATGCTTAATTCCCAGTGTGTCCATATAACGGAAAGGTCCGCCTAGGAAAGGTGGGAATCCGATACCAAAGATAGCACCAATGTCGCCATCACGGGCATTGCGAATAACACTCTCGTCTAGACAACGAGCGGCTTCATTAAGCATCATAAGAACGCAGCGTTCAGCCACTTCTTTTTCACTTAATTTCGTTGACGGTGTTAAGCCCAATAACGAGTAGATACTTTCATCTACTTCTTTACCTGGCTTCTTACCTTCATAGCTGTAAAAACCTTTTTGGTTCTTTTTACCTTTACGACCATCAGCCAGTACTTTATCGAAAGCTGAAGGCGCCGTAAAACGCTCTCCAAAGGCCTCTACAAGGAAAGGAATGATCTTAGTACCAACATCAATGCCTACCTCATCAAGTAACTTCACAGGTCCAACTGGGAAGCCAAACTTAACTAGGGACTTATCAATGTGCTCAATAGGCTCACCAGCAAGAATTAAGCTTGCCGCTTCATTCATGTAAGGGGCTAAAATACGGTTAACATAAAAGCCTGCGCCGTCTTTAACAACGACGGGTGTTTTGCCCTGCTTTTTCGCAAACTCGACGGTAGATGAAATAACCTGATCCGACGTAGTTTCATGAGCGATAACTTCGGCTAATGGCATTTTATCTACAGGTGAAAAGTAATGAAGACCAATCACGTTTTGAGGACGAGCTGCTTTGGCAGCAATTTGGGTAATTGGAATAGAAGAAGTGTTAGAGGCAAAGAGGGTGTTCTCTTTGCAGTTTTCTTCAATATCCGCGACCATTTTTTGCTTAAGATCTAAATCTTCAAATACCGCTTCAACCACAATGTCGGTATCTTGGTAGCCGCTATAATCTAAGGTGCCAGTGATAAGCGACAGCTGCTTTTGCATTTCGCTACTACGCATGAAGCGCTTCTTCACTTTCTTATTTAAAATGTCGTAGCTGTATTTCATCGCGTTAGCAATGCCTTCAGGGCGAACATCTTTAATACGAACAGGCACGCCAGCTTTAGTAGAGGTTACAAACGCGATACCGCCGCCCATTAATCCGCCGCCGAGTACGCCAACCTTTTTCATCTTCTCTGGCGCTACGCCTTCAATACCGTTTTCTTTCTTCATATCGGTAGTCGCGAAGAAAATCTGACGCAATTGAAAAGATTCTGGTGTCATCACCAACTTTCCGAATGCTTCAGCTTCGGCTTTAAGGCCCGCTTCAATGCCATCACGCATGCCAGTTTCGATGACATCAATGATGTAACCTGGCGCTGGATAGTTACCTTTGGTTTTAGCAAACGTTGCTTCGCGGGCCTTTTTGAACATCATACCGCGGCCTGGGCCGGTATTTTCAAGCATTTTGTCCATTACGCTTTTTTGCGGCGCTTCACGCTCAGGCTTACGCTTAAGGGCGAACTGCTCTGCCACTTTTAGTAACACGCTATGCGGTACTACATCATCAACAATGCCGTACTTTTTAGCTTGCTTGGCGCGCGCTGGCGCACCAGTAAGCATCATTTTCATGGCTTGCTGTATACCAATCAAACGAGGTAATCGCTGCGTTCCACCACTACCTGGCAATAGACCAAGTTGAACTTCAGGCAAACCTACCTGAGTGCTCGGTGAATCGGTACAAATTCGATAGTGACATGCTAGGGCAAGCTCTAGACCACCGCCCAATGCTGGGCCATTTATGGCTGCAACAAAAGTTGCTTTCATGCGTTCAATACGGTCAAAAATAGCTTGGCCGCCAGCCGCGATGGTGGTGGCATCTTCTGCAGTATTACACGCTGCCAACATACTTATATCGGCACCGGCTACAAACGAATTTGCTTTACCACTTACCAGCACTACACCTTTAATACTGGTATCAGCATCAATGTCATCCAGCATGGCAGATATTTCATCGCCAAAAGCGGCTTTTAGCGTATTCATAGACTCACCAGGTACATCCATGGTGAGTATGGCAACGCCATTGTCTTGCTTGGTTAACGTAAAGGCACCAGATGTTGCTTGAACGTCATTTGTCATTGTTGTGTCCTGACTCATATTATTCTGTCTCCACAATCATAGCTGCACCTAAACCACCCGCTGCACAAGCGGTTAGTAGACCAGTACCACCACCGCGACGGTTAAGTTCGTTAAGCATTTGGGTAATCATTCGCGTGCCTGTTGCCGCAAACGGGTGACCGTAAGCAATAGAACTTCCCATAACGTTAAATTTGTCCATGTCGATTTCACCGGTAGCTTTTGCACGACCAAGTTTTTCTTGGGCAAATTTATCGCTGGCGAACATTTTTACGTTCGAAAGTGTCTGTGCGGCAAAAGCTTCATGCATTTCGATAAGCGTAATATCGTTTAATGTCATGCCTGCGCGATCTAGCGCAATTGGCGTGGCGTAAGATGGCCCCATCAGCATGTCTTCCCATACATCAATGGCTGAGAAGGCATAACTCTTAAGGTAACCTAATGGCTTATAACCCAATTCTTTAGCACGGCTTTCCGTCATCATAATAACGGCTGAAGCACCATCAGTTAGCGGAGTAGCGTTCGCTGCCGTTACTGTACCGTATTTTTTATCAAAAACAGGGCGAAGTTTGGCATAGCCTTCAAGCTTAGAATCGAAACGTACGTTGTTATCGCGAGATAACGCGCCTTTATACGGTTCTGCGTAAGCGGTCATTACTTCACTGTCTAACTTACCCTCTTCCCAGCTTTGCGCGGCAAAACTGTGTGAACGATGCGCAAGTGCGTCTTGTTCTTCACGTGAGATATGGTGGGATTTCGCCATTTGCTCAGCCGTTTGTCCCATAGACAAACCTGTTGAGTATTCTGCAACCGCTGGCGGCACAGGCGCTAAATCTTTAAGGCCTAAACGCTTAAAGATATTAAACTTCTGACCCAAAGTTTTAGTTTTTTGAAGATCGACCAATGCGCGTGCTAGGTTTTTAGATACACCAATTGGCGATACAGACGTAGAGTCCGCACCACCAGCAATACCTACCTGAACGTGGCCAGCCATCATACTTTCGGCAATATTAACGGTAGACTGGAAGCTGGTTGCACATGCACGAGAGACGCTGTAAGCATCAGTATGCACATTCATACCAGTACCCAATACGATTTCACGGGCGATATTCGGCGCTTCAGGCATTTGAACAACCTGACCATAGACAACCTGATCAACCCATTCTTTTTGAATGCCATGGCGAACGAGCAGTTCGTTTACGACCATTTTACCTAAATCGACAGCGGGAACACCGTGGAAGTATGTCGCCATTTTTGCAAACGGAGTACGTAACCCCGCCACAATGGCGATACGATCACCCTCGCGGGTAGTAACAGATTGTCTTGTTGACATAATGCACCTAAATTAAGGACCACGGGAAATAAGTGGTCTGACCTGTAATAAACCCAATTTTTACAAACAATGAACAAAATAGCAAATTATCAACGTTCACGGACAGTTTTCAGCCTATTTGTGTCGAATAATCGTCGCCTATCTGAAAATTAGATGTTTTTAACGACTTGAACTAGACGACAAGGGAACCATATAAGAAAAACATAGTCTGTTTTATGCCAATTTATCTACTCGTAACATACATTTGGGCGAGTTAATTGGTTTACTTTTCCTGATAACTAGAATTTCAACGGAATAATTGCATTATGGCAGCGGAACAATTTCAGCAACTGCAGAAGTATTTAGACCAGCAAATCATTGGTCAAAGTGCACTTACCAAAAGCCTCCTTATTGCGCTTTTAGCTGATGGGCACCTTTTAGTAGAAGGGCCTCCAGGTCTTGCAAAAACCAGAGCAATTAACGCGCTTGCTAATGGTATCGACGGTGACTTTCATCGCGTTCAGTTTACCCCTGATTTACTGCCTGCTGATTTAACCGGCACTGATATTTATCGCCCTGAAACCGGTGAATTTGTTTTTCAAAAAGGCCCCCTATTTCACAACTTAGTATTAGCCGATGAAATTAACCGTGCTCCAGCTAAAGTACAATCGGCACTGTTGGAAGCCATGGCTGAGCGCCAAATAACGGTAGGCAGCAAGACCTACCCGCTTCCTCCTTTATTCTTGGTAATGGCGACACAGAACCCTCTAGAACAAGAAGGGACTTACCCACTACCAGAAGCTCAGCTCGATCGCTTTTTGATGCACGTCGATATTGATTATCCAGATGCCGAAACAGAGTTAGAGATTTTGCGATTGACCCGTGGTGAAGCATTATCAGTACCGCCAGTAACGCCGCCTAAATTAACCCAGCAAGATATCTTCTCTTCACGTAAAGAGGCGCTAGCACTACATATGGCGCCCGAACTTGAGCAGTATTTAGTGCAATTGGTGATGGCGACCAGACAGCCAGCTAAATTTGACGCCAACCTTGCCGAATGGATTGCGATGGGTACTAGCCCTCGTGCCACCATTAGTTTAGACAGATGCGCACGCGCACATGCGTGGTTAAGTGGCAGAGATTTCGTTGGCCCTGATGATATTCAAGCGGTGGTACATAATGTACTTCGCCATCGCATTATTTTGTCTTATCACGCAGAAGCACAAGGCATTACTATGAATGATGTGCTTAACCAAATTGTTGCTACCGTAGCTGTTCCATAAACGATGAGTGATGTTCATTCGCAGTTAGCGTTACTGCAAACCAACGGGGTTAATTTGTCTACTGCTGAACTATTGCGGTATCAGCAGTTGGCAAAATTATTTAGTCTTGCGCCCAAGCGTTCTCCTCAAGCCCGACTTGCTGGCAGCTATTTAACCAAGCACAAGGGTCGCGGCATGGAGTTTGACGAAGCGAGACATTATCAGCCCGGCGACGACATTCGTGCGATCGACTGGCGAGTTACCGCCCGTACCGGTAAAACCCACACCAAAATATATCGTGAAGAGCGAGAACGCCCTGTATTTTTGTTTTGCGACTTCTCGCCGTCAATGATGTTTGGCACACGATTACTGACTAAATCTATGCAGGTTGCCCACATCTGTTCGTTGATAAGTTGGTCTGCGGCAGCCCATGGCGATAAAGTAGGTGCCTTGTTATTTAACCAAAGCCAGCATAAAGAAGTGAAGCCCCTTGCTCGAAAACGAGCTGTTTTGCACATTTGTCACGAATTGATGGATTTACATGCTACTAGCCATGAGCAGGTAGCGAGTAATGAGGCTGATGTCCAAGCCTTTGCCGATGCGTGTGCTCGACTTCGTCGGTTAGCTCGCCCCGGTAGCCTAGTATACCTACTGTCTGATTTTCAGCATTTAGGCAGTGCAGCACAGCAGCATTTAAGTCAGCTTTCACGTCATTGTGAAGTGAGAGCAATTATTGTCGACGATCCTATTGAGCATACACTGCCTCAAACTCGCTCCATTCAACGGGTAAGCGTTTCCGATGGCATTAACCAACAACGATGGCTATTAGGTGACAGAAAAGAAGAAGATACCTATCAACGTTGGCGTGAACAACAAAACAGTGCAATGGAACAATCGCTTAAACAAGCAAATATTTCTCGTTACCATATTTCTGCGGGACTGCCTCTTGATACCCAAATTCAAGGCATGCAACAGGAGCGCTTTTGATGCAATCAGCCCAAGGTATGTCGCAAACCGATCCTCTTGCACAGCTTAAAGATATACACGTTCCTAACAATGTAGACATCTGGCCTCTGGACTGGGGCTGGTGGTGCTTAATTGCGTTATTTTTAGCAGGCACAATAAGTCTCATTATTTATCTTGTTAAAAAGCGTAAATTCAACAAGCCTCGTCGCGATGCACTAAAACTGCTTGGAAGTATCTCATCTTTAGATGAAAACTGGCCTATGCAAATCAATAGTGTACTAAAACGTACCGCCGTGACCTATTTCAAACCACAAGAAGTAGCAGGGCTTTATGGGAACAGTTGGCATGATTTTCTATTGAATACGCTGCCAGAAAGACGCAAAAATACTATGAGCGACTCACTATCAACGCTGCATTCGCAGCAGTACGCGCCCAAATGTGATAACAAGCATTTTAACGAATGTAGTAAAGCAGCAATTGCGTGGGTGAAACACTTTAACGTCACCTCGCCTTCTAATAATAAGAGATTGCGCGCTTCACAGCAGCCATCATCGTTTGAACAGCAAAAAGGTAAGGAGGCAACCCATGCTTGAGTTCGCATGGTGGTGGGCTTTGTTCCTACTTCCCCTTCCTATACTGGTTCGATATTTAGTGCCCGCGAAACCCCAGCACGTAATGGCTGCCCTACAAGTGCCTGCTTTAAGGCCGGGTATTCAAGACACTCCCTCACCGCTTAAAAGCAGCAAAATCCCGGTGGTTATTGCATCGCTAATTTGGCTCTGCGTGGTAATTGCAGCGGCACGCCCTCAATGGTTGGGAGAGCCCATAAGCATTCCGAGTGAAGGCAGAGAGATGATGTTGGCGGTAGATTTATCCGGCAGTATGAAAATTGATGACATGGAGTTAAATGGCAGGCAAGTGAATCGACTGACCATGACAAAGTCTGTGCTGTACGATTTTATCCAGCGCCGCGTGGGTGACCGTTTAGGCTTAATATTGTTTGCCGATACAGCCTACCTTCAAGCGCCACTCACTTATGACAGAGATACAGTTTCGACTTTACTTAGCGAATCTGTGATTGGTTTGGTGGGAGAGCAAACCGCTATTGGCGATGCTATTGGTTTGGCTGTAAAACGATTTGATGAAAAAGAAGAGTCAAACAATGTACTTATTTTGCTTACCGATGGACAAAACACCGCTGGTTTTATTACTCCTGAGCAAGCAAAAGAGTTGGCGGTAAATAAAAAAGTGAAGGTTTACACCATTGGCGTAGGCGCAGATAAAATGCTTATTCAAAGTTTCTTTGGTAGCCGACAGGTGAACCCCTCGCAGGAGTTAGATGAAGACATGCTTAGTGACCTTGCTACCTCTACAGGCGGGCAATACTTCCGCGCTAGAGATGTAAATGAATTAGAAGCCATTTACGCAAAGTTAGATGCATTAGAACCTATACAGGGTGAAGCACGCAAAATGCGGCCACTTACCGCTCTTTTCTACTTTCCATTGGCGGTAGCCTTAGCTTTATCTGCCTTATGGGCATTAGTAATAATTGGAAGTACATTGATTAAATCACTGTCACGCACACCTCTTTCATCAAGCGATAAAAAGGAAAGTGTGTAATGGAAGACTTTATTAACAATGTCCATTTTCTGCGACCCGAGTGGTTTATAGCACTTATTCCCGCGCTTATACTCTATATAGCTCTTAAGCGAAATACGTCGAAAAAGTCGGGCTGGCAGTCGGTTATACCCTCACATTTATATCAGCATATGGTGATAGGGAAATTTACGAAAGGGCAGAAGCCCCCATTCTGGCTGCTTGCATTAGGATGGTTGCTAGCCGTTGTTGCCTTAGCAGGGCCAACATGGGAGCGCCTCCCCCAACCGGTTTATCAACTTAAAATGGGCCATGTCATTGTAATGGATATGTCTCTGTCGATGCGTGCTACCGACATTACCCCAGATAGACTTACCCGTGCAAAATACAAAGCCATCGATCTTGTAAATCAAATAGGCGAAGGCGAAATGGGTTTAGTGGCTTATGCGGGAGACGCGTTTGTAGTGAGTCCACTCACTCAAGATGCAGCCAATATCACTACCCTGCTTCCAAGTTTATCACCCGAAATCATGCCCGTTCCTGGTAGCGACCCTTTGTTAGGTATTGAAACCGCAGCTGAGTTATTAACGAACGCTGGCTACAGTAAAGGTATGATCTACTGGATAACCGATGGCGTTGACTTTCGCCAGCAACAAGAACTACAAGAATACGTGGCCGAATTACCTTTCACCTTAAATGCGCTGGCGGTAGGAACAGATGACGGAGCACCTATCAGGCAGATAACAGGTGAATTACTTAAAGATAGAAGTGGCGCTATTGTGATCCCTAAACTTAATAGCAGTGCAGTCAATGCCGTTGTAAGAGCTAGCGGCGGTAAATTTAGTGAAATCACCACTAATGATGACGATATTACTTCACTCGCTTCCTTGTCGTTACTTGATAGAGACGGCGAATCTGAGGAAGATGCGAGTGATACCGAAGGCGACCAATGGCGCGAATTTGGCCCCTATCTATTATTGGGTTTACTTCCCTTAATAGCCCTTGGGTTTAGGCGAGGTTTAGTGTTTGCAGTCATAGCAGCCATCTACATGCCGATGAGCAGTGAATCTGTGATGGCGCAATCTGTCGCCCAAGAACCGCCGTCAGAGAATTCGACTTCCTCGTCAGTGTCGTGGTGGGAAAAACCTTTTTTAAATGCCAATCAAGAAGGGTTAGCAAACTACGCTGATAACGCATTTGATGAAGCCGCCTCTACTTTTGAAGACCCTGCGTGGCAAGGCGCGGCACATTACAAAGCCGGCGATTACGAACAGGCACTTGCCGCTTATCAACAACAAGGCGGTATTGAAGGTTTGTACAACCAAGGCAATGCATTGGCTCGCTTGGGCAAGCTAGATGAGGCCATCGCCAAATATGATGAAGTATTATCACTAGATGCTAACTATCAAGATGCTGCAGAAAATAAAGCGTTATTGGAACAGTTGAAGCAGCAACAAGAAGAACAAGAAGAACAAGAACAGCAAAATCAAGAAAATCAGCAATCGAATGAGGGTGACAACCAACAAGATTCTGGCGAAGGTGAAAATCAAGAAGGTAGCGACGATAATAGCCAAGATAGCCAAAGTAATGATGGTTCAAACAGTGAAGACTCATCTGAAGAAAATAGCGAGCAGAACGCGGCTGATAATCAGAATGCTAGCGATGAAAATGATAGCCAAAATGATCCCCAATCTTCACAAAATGAAGGGGGTGAACAAGATGATAGTCAGAACCAAAATGAGTCGGACGCGCAAGATGGTGCCAACGGTGAAGAAAACGACAAAGAAGACTCAGGTACCCCACAAAATACTGGAAATGAAGAAGGTACAGATGAAACCCAGCAAGAAACCGATGCAGCCATGGCCCAAGCTGGTGAGATGACAGATGCTGAAAAAGAACAACAGCAACGTCTTGAAAATTTAATGCGCAGAGTACCAGATGACCCCGCGTTCTTATTAAAACGAAAAATGCAATTAGAAGCGCAGAAGCGCCAAAGACAACGCATGCCTTCAAATCGGAGTGATTGGTAGATGAAAGCAATTTTATTCACTACAACCCTTTTCTTACTTTTACGCAGCATGGTTGTGCTGGCAGATGTGACTTCGGTTGAAGCCACCATCGATAAAAATCCGGTTATGCTTGATGAGGCTATTCGGTTAACCGTTGTGGCAAATGGCGGCGCAGACCGTGAATCTTTTGATAGCTCAATATTACTAAAAGACTTCGTTGTTGGTAGAACGTCGGTAAGCAGTCAAACATCTATTGTGAACTTCGACACCAAGAAAACCACTACCTGGACTACCACCTTGTTTCCGCGTAAAGAAGGTACCTTTACCATTCCGGCTATTAACATAGAAGGCAAACAATCTGCGCCTATGTCGGTGAGTGTTATTCCTGTTCAACAGTCTGATAATGTCGCGCGCGATTACTTTGTGACTACCGATATTGATTTAAAAGAAGCCTATTTAAACCAACAGCTTTTCTACACCATAAAACTGCATTTGGCGACGAATATTGAGCGCGGGAGTTTGCAATCGCCCACCATGCAAAATGCAGAAATAAAGCAGTTAGGTGACGATAAGCAATATACCGACATTGTAAACGGTCGCCGTTACCAAATTATCGAACGCCAATTTGCCATCGTGCCCCAAGCATCCGGCGAATTTACCATTAGAGGGCCGGTATTTACTGCTGAAGTGGCTGCCGCTAATACGAATCAACGTTTCGGGTTATTTAATAGAACTCAACAAGTGAACCGTGTTGGACCCGATATTACGGTAAATATCAAACCCATCCCTACTGGTATTGACTACCCATGGTTACCCACTGAATTGGCGCGGGTTGATGAAGAATGGCCCCAGGGCGATGCCTTTGTAGTCGGTGAACCTATCACTCGTGTGGTAACACTTACGGCACTAGGTGTAGTGGAAGAACAGTTACCAGAAATACCAGAGTTTTATCCTCCTCACTTTAAATTGTATCCAGATCAATCCTCTACCACCACAGTAGAAAAAGACAGCACCTTGATTGCACAGCGTAAGAGCTCGTTGGCGGTAATTCCCACTCAAGCAGGCAGCTTTGTATTACCGGAAGTCACTATTCCTTGGTTTAATACCTTAACCGAACAGACAGAGTATGCGACTATCCCGGCCCGCACAGTCACCGTTCAGCCAGCCAACGTTCAACCAGATGCTGGTGCAACGTCACCTTCTATGCCTACACAGTCAGGTTTCGATAATCAATCGGCTAGTAATGCGTCCTCAATACCTGCTAATCAAGCTAGCCAAACTGAAAGTGATAGCGGGCTAAATAGTGAATCACAAAATTCAGTAGCCAATAATGGCGAAGCGCAAACTCCCCATTACTTAACTTGGCTATTTGCAGCCCTCTGGGTGATCACGGCTATCGCTTGGATAGCGACTTATCTAATGCAAAGAAAGCAAAAGCCAGATTATACGGCCACTTCCGCTAATACTTTTTCAGCAGCGAATTCAGGTGATGAAGCGGCGGCATTTAAGTCGTTAATGGCGTCAGTAAAAGCGAGTAATACATCGGCAATTGCACCAGCATTGCAAACCTGGTTGAAGTGTTTATATCCTAATCAAAGAGGGTTTATAAATCCATCCGACCACGGTGCAACTAGTGAGATTCAGCCTCATTTAAATGCATTGCAGCAAACGCGGTTTAGTCAGTCGAAAAGCGATTGGAAACCAGAATCGATGCAAAGTGCGATTAAAAACGCCAGAGATACTTGGTTAAAAAACAAGAAGTCTGGTAAAAATACCTTAACTAATTTGTACCCCTCTACATAGATACTGCGCGAAGGAAAGGCGCTTTACTTGGACTGCTTGGCACGAGTAACTTAAAAAAGAGGCATTAACTCGTGCTAGGGGTACAAATTTAAAGATAAAGCTAAAAATTAGACGGTAGAAATACTACCGCGACCACCTAACCAGGAGAATTCATGAAAACACCACTGCTATCGTTATCACCAATTGCTATTGCAATGCTTGGGCTAATGGCATGTTCACCCGCACCTGAAACAAGCCAAACCACTCAACAACCGCCGCCAGCAGTAGAAACTGAAAGCCAAACTGATTCAGCACGAGTTAATGCTTTTTTTGAACGCACTTTCGAAGAAGATCTCAAAAGCTCGCCTATGTTTCAAAGCTACCTAGGCATCAAGTGGGACTATGATAAGTGGAATGATGTTTCTGAAGAGCAAAAAGAAAAAGACATTGCCAAAGCAAAAAATCGCCTTGAAACTATTGAAAGTTTCGATACAACTAAGCTGAGCGAGCAAGAAAAATTAAGCCTTCGTTTATATAAATTGGGTATTGAAAGAGATTTAGCTAACGATGAATTTCGTCATCACAGCTATGTAGTACACCAATTTCGTGCCGCCCATACCCAAGTACCTAGCTTCTTAATTAATATTCATGGTGTAAAAAGCAAAGAAGACGCCCAAGCCTACATTAGCCGTCTAGACAATGTGAGCGAGTATTTCAAACAAGTTATCGAGCAGATGAAGCTACGTGAGCAAGCCGGCGTATTTCCCCCTGCTTGGGCTTATGAGCAAATGATTGCAGCATCACAAAATGTGGTTACTGGCGCACCGTTTGATACCAGTGATACCCCCTCCACTATTTGGGAAGATTTCAATACAAAGGTCGATAACCTTGAGCTTGATGATGTAGAAAAAACCACCCTACTAGGTGAAGCGAAAGCCGCGCTAGTTACGTCTGTAATGCCGGCTTACAAAGACTTTATTCAAGAATTAGAACATCAAAAAACCATTACCCCTGAAGGTGACGGTGTATGGCGCTTGCCTGATGGCGATAAGTGGTATCAGAACCGCTTAAACTGGTTTACTACCACTGATTTAACTGCCGATGAAGTGCATCAGATAGGCCTTGAGAACGTTGAGCGTATCCATACAGCTATGCGCGATATTATGAAAAAGGTGGAATTTGAAGGCACGTTGCAAGAGTTCTTCGTATTTATGCGTGAAGATGAGCAATTTTATCTTCCAGCAACCGAAGCCGGACGTCAGCAGTACCTAGATGATGCAACGAAAGCCATTGACGACATGCGCGATGCTTTGCCAGATTACTTTGGCATTCTTCCCAAAGCCCCTATGGTAGTTAAGCGTGTTGAGGCGTTCCGTGAGCAATCAGCAGGAAAGGCTTTTTACCAAAGCCCTGCGCAAGATGGCAGCCGCCCTGGTACGTATTACGCAAACCTTTACGACATGAGCGCAATGCCAACTTATCAACTAGAAGCATTGGCGTACCATGAAGGCATTCCTGGCCATCACATGCAGCGCGCCATTGCACAAGAACTTGAAGGTGTACCTCAGTTCCAAAAATTCCTAAGCTTTACCGCGTATACCGAAGGATGGGGGCTATATTCCGAAGAGCTTGCTAAAGACATGGGTTTTTATCAAGACCCATACTCTGACTTTGGCCGACTTGCGATGGAATTATGGCGTGCATGCCGACTGGTTGTTGATACCGGTATTCATGCTAAAAAGTGGAGCCGTGAAGAAGCGGTGACCTATTTAGTTGAAAACACGCCTAACCCAGAATACGATGCACAAAAAGCAATCGAGCGTTATATCGCCATGCCGGGCCAAGCCACAGCCTACATGATTGGTAAGCTTAAAATTATGGAGCTACGAGAAAAAGCCATGACTGAGCTAGGTGATAACTTTGACTGGGCCGGTTTTCATGATGAAGTACTTAAACATGGCCCTGTTCCGCTTTCAATTTTAGAAGAAAATATCAACAATTGGATAGCCAGTAAAAAAGTTAGCTAGTTGTGTATTTCAAAATTAAACGGGTTCTAACATTAGACGCGTTTGTTATTAAATCCGCTTTCTACGCAATTTAATAACCTCTAGCAATGAAACTTAAAGCAGCCTTAAGGATAAACCTTCTGGCTGCTTTTTTGTGTCATAATTAATTAAATTAAAAAATGTCGGATTTTTTATGTTTGCACGAAATAGATCTGGAAGTAGTCAGGTCTTATCCAACATGAAAGCAAAACACAAACGATACGAAGCGCTCGTCAATGCGTTTCACGCAGATATATTCCGCTATGCATACTGGCTGGTTAAAGACCGCTCGGTTGCGGAAGATATTGTGCAAGAAACCTTTTTAAGAGCATGGCGCTCACTCGACTCACTCAACGATGAAAAAGCGGCCAAATCATGGTTAATTACCATATTGCGCCGTGAAAATGCGCGTCGTTTCGAACGTAAGCAATTTGATACTGTCGATATCGATGATGTGTCGGTGCATGATGAAACCCAAGATGCAGAAGGCGATGTACAAGACAGAGAGCTACATCGTTTGTTAGGCGGACTAAGCGACGAATATCGTGAGCCTCTGGTCTTGCAGCTTATATTTGGTTTTAGCGGTGATGAAATATCACAGCAACTGAATTTGAATAAAAATACCGTGATGACGCGATTATTTCGAGCAAGAAACCAATTGAGAGAGGCGTTAGAAAGGCAAAATGAACAGAGAGGTCAGGCAAATGGATGAATTAGAATTTAGGCGTCGAATTTACGCCGATCCAGAAACCACTGACAGTGATGTTATCGCCGCAGCGAAAGCTGATGAAAACAAACGTAAATTCTGGAACGAACAAAAGCAATTCGATAAGCAGTTAAAACAAGCTGTAAAAGTAGACGTGCCTGAAGATTTAAAGCACAAACTTATTTGGCAGCAATCGGCGAACGAATTTGCAATCTACCAGAAGCGTAGTCGCTGGTATGTGGCTATGGCCGCTAGTATTGCCTTTACGGTGGGGATAGGTTTTACCATGTGGTATCACCAGCCTGTTAGTATTGGCGGGCAGGCACTTGCTCACATGCAATACGCAGAGACTGAGCGAGCGCATACGTTATTGCCAGTAGATTTAGAGCAAGTTAATGCAAAACTAGCCAGTTTTGGTGGCAGTTTTACAGACATGATTGGTGATGTTGAAGTGGTTAACTACTGCCACTTAAGTACGGTAAGAAGTTTGCATCTTATTGTTGATACCCCGCAAGGGAAAATGTCAGTGTTTATCGTGCCCGAGCGCGGTGATGTGAGAGTACCGGCTGAGTTTGAAGACAAGCAATATCATGGCGAAAGCATAAAAATGCATCACGCCAATATTATGGTGGTTGGTAATAAAGACGCTGACTTAACTGAAATGAAAAAAGCCATTACCGACAGAATTCACTTTTCTGCTTAGCTTATTCTATTTTAGCTTTGGCTGTTTTAGCTTAGGTTGAATAGCTTAACGGTATCCACTATACCCACCTTTTTCAATCGGCCCTTGCGGCCGATTTTTTATACTTAAGTATAAGATAAAATATAGTTATCTGGCCCAGTATATTTAAACACTGCGCAGTTTACTTTATACTATTGTCTAATAATAACATTTGGTGTCGTTTTTCTTCCCTAGCGCCCGTCTAGAGTAGATAAGAAAACGAGTATTACCCTATGAATATACGCCTTAGTCGTGCGGTTTCCCCTCTTTTCTACTTCTTTTTTCAGAAGACACGCCTCTGTTTTTTCGCAGTCCTGCTCTCTCTTACTTCAGTTAATGCGGTTGCTAATAACTTTCAAATCGAAGAAGAAAAGTTTCGCCAATTAGGCAATCTTGTTAACACTGTTATGTACATGTGGAATAGCCCTTCTGGGATGAGTAACGATGAGATCATTCCTCTGGTTGAAAAGAGCGGAATTCAAGAGGATTCATCAGAGATTGGTAAGGTAATCAAAACCGTTCTTTATCACTTAGACAGTTCTCTATCTACTCCAGATTCAAAACTTCCCTTAAATTTGGTTGAGGAAGCATCGCCAGCTGATTGGGCGTATCTCAAGAATATTAATGTAAGCCGGTATTTTGCTTTAAAAGCCGTCTTTATTATGTATAAAACTGCGAATGCGTATTTAGAAACGAGTGAACGTTTAGAATATAGCATTCCCCTACTCTATTCGCTCAAACAAGAAGCCTTAAAAACCACAAATCATCATGCGGTCGCCATTGCAAGCATCTGGCTTGCAATGGAATATTCCGAAATAAATCAAATGAAAGCCGTCGTGGAAATTGAATATGCACTGCCTTTCTTGAAACATTTTGATAAAGAGTACAACCTAGAAACTGCACTTAATAAAAGAATGGCGCATTCATGGCTCGCCGATGCTTACACCAATCTGAATGTTTATAGTCGTGCAGTCGCTCACCAGAGATTCGTCATAGAAGATAGCCACGAACATGACATTGCGACGTCCTACGTATATGTTGGAATTATCAATAGTCTAAACCACTTACAAAGATTCGACGATGCATTCACATTGGTGGAGGAGGCTGAGCAAGTTTCTAACGAAAATCGAAGTGTTCAACAAACGCTATTCAGTTTATGGTTAAAAGTCAGTGTTTACCTTCACAGAGATAAACAGGGCGATCGTGAGAAAATAGCCGCGTTAACTGAAAACTTATCTCACTTTGAGGGCACTACACTTCCCACTAATATAAATTTAGTGCCCGTATTATCTGTTCTTAAAGCAACTTATTTGGCCCTTGAAGGCAGCGACGCTAATTTCGAAGAGGCCATGAATTTGTTAACGTCGGATTTTGACTCACAAGCTAAGCGTTCTTCCTACAGTAGGTCTATTTTACTAAACAAGCATACCCTCCTTAGAGATTTATTTACGTTAAGAGGCCATTTTAAGAAAGCGCTTTACCACCAGCATCAGTACGATTTTCTGAAAAGCCAGCCCAATAGAGCATATATACACTTGGATGAGTTAAGTATCGATTCACCGTTGCAACGAGACATCACCATTAACAAGTTGCAAGAAATGGCACGACTAAAAGACAAACAAACCTTAAAGTTAAAAGCGGAGCGATTCCAAGCCCTCACTTTTGCGTTAGCTGCCCTGATGTCGACGTTTTTACTTTTCTGGTTTTGGCGTGAACAGCGTTCGCGTGCTCAAGCCAGTGAAATTGACGAGCTAACAGGCGCTCTTTTTCGACGTGCTATGTTTAAAGAAATCGCAAAACCTATGTCCAACAAAATTGCATCCTGTTTAGTGCTCATCGACCTAGACCACTTTAAACAGGTCAATGACAGATATGGTCATGTGGTTGGGGATGAAGTACTAACAAAATTTGGGCAAGTTGTTCGCCAGCGTATTAGAAAGACAGATAAGTTCTGCCGCTATGGCGGTGAAGAGTTTTTGTTATATTTGCACGATACAACAGAAGAAAACGCGAATGCCTTGCTTGAAAACATAAAGAAATCGTTAGAGAGCAATAAGAATTGGTCAGCAACTGACTCTACATTTAGTGCTAGCTTTTCTGCCGGCGTCATTCAGGTAAAAGGCGAGCGTAATATCAATAAGATTATTAAGGCATGCGACAATTTACTCTATCGCGCTAAAAGTACCGGCAGAGGTAAGATAGAAACCATGTCGTTCCCCGCTTATTTGAATGAAAACATATAAAATCAACGTCCATTTCGGCCTTGATAGGTTTCTACATTTAGAAAACTTTATTGGGGTTTGCACGTATCCACATATGCAAGGTTAATGACTTACGTAGAGAGTCTTTGCTATTGATGGTAGCATTGCATGAAAAAACATAGGGAATTTATATGGCTACGGGTACGATCATTTCATTGGGACTCTATTTTGCTGTCATGCTGGGTATCGGTCTTTTCGCTTACCGCCAAACAGATACTAATGTAGAAGGTTACATGTTAGGTGGCCGGCAACTCGGTCCAGCCGTCACTGCATTATCAGCCGGTGCATCAGATATGAGCGGGTGGATGCTCATGGGCCTTCCCGGAGCAATGTATGTTTCAGGCCTTTCCGCGGCGTGGATTGCCGTTGGTCTTGTACTAGGCGCATTAGCTAATTACATCTTGGTTGCACCTCGTCTAAGGGTTTATACCGAGGTTGCGAATAACTCTATTACTCTTCCTGATTATTTTGAAAACCGCTTTGCTGACAACTCTCGATTACTTCGTGTTATTGCCTCGGTTGTTATTGTTATTTTTTTTACCCTTTATACCTCTTCAGGGGTAGTCGCGGGTGGAAAGCTATTTGAGACCTCATTCGGTCTTTCCTACGAAACCGGTTTGTATGTTACCGCAGGCGTAGTGGTTGCTTACACACTGGTAGGTGGCTTTATGGCAGTCAGTATGACTGACTTCGTGCAAGGCTGTATTATGTTTATATCACTAATACTTGTGCCAGCAGTGGTCATCACTGAATTAGGTGGTATAGGCGCTTCTATTGATGCACTTGATACTATTAACCCTGCCCTATTCAATGCTTTTATGGATGCATCTACCAATGAGGCTATCTCGGTAATCGGTATCATATCTTTGATGTCTTGGGGTGTTGGTTATTTCGGACAGCCACATATTATTGTACGTTTTATGGCAATTCGCTCTGTAGAAGATATTCCAACGGCACGAAGAATTGGCATGAGTTGGATGATAGTTTCTATTATTGGCGCGCTAATGACAGGCTTGTTTGGCCTAGCCTATGTGACGGGCAATGGGAACAATATTGACCCTGAAACTGTCTTTATTTACTTATCTCAAATCCTCTTCCACCCACTAATTGGTGGCTTCTTGCTAGCAGCTATTCTCGCTGCCATCATGAGTACTATTTCATCTCAGCTGTTAGTAACATCAAGTTCATTAACTAACGATTTTTACCAGACTTTTGTTCGACGTGATGCGTCTGATAAGGAATTGGTCATTGCCGGTCGCGTTAGCGTGGTGGCGGTCGCCCTTGTTGCAATCTTCTTAGCTTACGACAGAGACAGCAGTATTCTTGATTTAGTGAGTAATGCGTGGGCTGGTTTCGGTGCGGCATTTGGTCCACTGGTATTGTTCAGCTTGTTCAAGCGTGAAATGACCCGTCGTGCTGCTCTCGGCGGCATGATTGTGGGTGCAGTAACTGTATTACTCTGGATTTATCTGCCAATCACTATTGACGGCGAATCGTTAGGAAGCTGGATGTATGAGATTGTTCCAGGGTTCATCCTATCTAGTCTGACCATTATAATATTGAGCAAATCAGGTACGCCTCGAGAAGGGGTGCTTGAAACCTTCGATGCGTTTCAAAAGAAACTTGAATCACATAGATAGTCGATAGGAAATTATATAAAGCCCCGTTTTACGGGGCTTTTTTGTAGGTTTCACCCGTTAACAATTGCACTATTTTCTGACAATTAGAGTATGTAACACCGGCGACCTTTGACTGAAAATTCGGCGCTTATGCCAAAATTGTATGACAGTTTTATTTCTTGGAATAAGGCAGCTATTTTAAATAGCTAAATCGCATACTACATTAGTAAATAAATGTGTTATTGTTCTATGCATAAAAATAACTCGTATATAACTTAATCTTATATAACATAAATCGGACTCGAAAATGACTGCAAGTATCCCGTCTGTTACGCATCTGAAACAACTCGAAGCCGAGAGTATTCAAATTTTCCGTGAAGTTGCTGCGGAATTTGATAATCCGGTAATGCTTTATTCTGTTGGAAAAGACTCTTCGGTGTTGTTGCATTTAGCGCGCAAAGCTTTTGCCCCTGGTAAAATTCCATTTCCATTGCTTCACGTAGACACTACGTGGAAATTCCAGGAAATGATTGAGTTTCGTGACCAGCAAGCCAAGAAACATGGTTTCGATTTGCTAGTACACATTAATGAAGAAGGTGTTGAACAAGGCGTAGGCCCGTTCTCACATGGTTCAGCAAAGCACACTGATATCATGAAAACTGCTGCACTTAAGCAAGCATTAAACAAATATAAGTTTGATGCTGCCTTTGGTGGTGCACGTCGTGACGAAGAGAAATCTCGTGCGAAAGAGCGTGTTTACTCATTTCGTGATAGCAACCACCGTTGGGATCCTAAAAACCAACGTCCTGAGCTTTGGAACATCTACAACTCTCAAGTTAACCCAGGTGAAAGCATTCGTGTATTCCCTATGTCTAACTGGACTGAGCTTGATATCTGGCAGTACATTTACCTAGAAAACATCGACATTCCTCAGCTTTACTTATCGAAGCCTCGCCCTGTTGTAGAGCGTGATGGTGTATTGATTATGGTTGATGACGAACGTATGCCAATGAACGAAGGCGAAACGCCTGAAATGCGTTCAGTACGTTTCCGTACGCTAGGTTGCTACCCACTAACGGGTGCTGTTGAATCTACTGCGGCTACCTTGCCAGAAGTTATTCAAGAAATGCTACTGACTAAAACCTCTGAGCGTCAAGGCCGCGTGATCGATCACGATAGCTCTGGCTCTATGGAGAAGAAGAAAATGGAAGGGTATTTCTAATGGCCACCGACAACGTTGTTTGGCACAAGCATGAGGTGAATAAAACCACCCGCGCTGCAAAGCTGAATCAATCGCCTCGCGTGTTCTGGCTTACCGGCCTAAGTGGTTCTGGTAAGTCTACTCTGGCCAACTTGCTTGAGAAGAAGCTTCACGAGCAAGCTAAGCACACTTACCTATTAGATGGTGACAATGTGCGTCATGGCTTATGTGGCGACTTGGGCTTTAGCGATAAAGACCGTGTAGAAAACATTCGCAGAATCAGTGAAGTAGCAAAACTATTTGTCGATTCTGGCACGCTGGTATTAACAGCGTTCATCTCTCCTTTTAAAGCGGATCGCGACTATTGCCGTGGTCTTTTAGAAGACGGTGAGTTCGTTGAAGTGTTTATCGACACACCTATCGAAGTGTGTGAAAAGCGCGACCCGAAAGGGCTTTATAAAAAAGCGCGTAGCGGTGAGATTAAAGATTTCACTGGTATCGACTCTGCTTATGAAGCACCGGAAAAGCCTGAGATACATTTAACGTATCAAGATGAACCTGCAGAGCAAACTGCTGAACGCTTATATGCGTTACTGCAAGAAAAAGGACTTGTGTAATGGCCCAGGCTAATACAATGACTAATACACTGGCACAAACCATTCTTCGCATTGCTAAAGAAGCAGGCGATAAGATAATGGCGATTTACGATAAAGATTTCGCTATTTACGAAAAACAAGATACCAGCCCGCTAACCGAAGCTGACTTAGCGGCGCACAACGTAATTGTTGATGCCCTTGGAAAAGAATCTGACCTTCCTATTTTATCGGAAGAATCGGCAGACATTTCATGGGATGAGCGCAAACAATGGCAGTCTTATTGGCTTGTTGATCCGCTTGACGGCACGAAAGAATTCATTAAAAAGAATGGTGAATTTACAGTGAACATCGCGTTAATTGAAGACGGCAAACCTACCATGGGTGTGGTGTACGCACCGGCACTTAACAAAAGCTATGTAGGTATTGTAGGTGAAGGCGCATGGACTGAAGTAGACGGCGAATTTACTGCTATTTCTGCACGCAAGCACGATGGTGCTGAAGTATGGAAAATAGTAGGTAGCCGCTCTCACCAAAGCCCCGAAATTCAAAATTTACTGTCTCAACTAGAGGGTGAAACTGAATTAGTGGCCATGGGTAGTTCATTAAAGTTATGCCTAGTGGCTGAAGGTGAAGCTCACCTTTATCCTCGCTTAGGCCCAACATCTGAGTGGGACACAGGCGCCGCCCATGCTGTAGCCCTAGCCGCAGGTGCCAATGTAACTGTGCTAGACCCGAACAATCCGTTAAATGACAACGCCGACGCTCTTACTTACAACCAAAAAGAGTCTGTGTTAAACCCCTTTTTCCTTGTGAGCGCATAACATGAACAACGAAAACAATTTATTAAAGCAAGACATACTGTCTTACCTTGAGCAACACGAACAAAAAGACATGCTACGTTTCCTTACATGCGGAAGTGTAGATGACGGTAAAAGTACCCTAATCGGTCGCCTACTTCATGACTCAAAAATGATTTATGAAGACCAACTTGCTGCCATTACTAAAGACAGCAAAAAGTCAGGTACTACTGGTGAGAAAGTCGATTTAGCCTTATTGGTTGATGGCCTTCAGTCAGAACGTGAGCAAGGTATTACGATTGACGTAGCGTACCGCTACTTCTCTACTGATAAGCGTAAGTTTATTATTGCTGATACTCCAGGACATGAGCAGTACACACGTAACATGGTAACTGGCGCATCTACATGCGACCTTGCCATCATACTTGTTGACGCCCGTGGCGGTGTAAAAGTACAGACTAAACGTCACTCATTCCTAGTATCTTTGTTAGGTATTAAGCACGTTATTGTTGCTATCAACAAAATGGACTTGATGGATTACTCTGAAGAAGTGTACAACCAGATTAAGCAAGACTATCTGAAGTTTTCAGAGCAATTGGATATTCCAGATATTCAATTCGTACCACTTTCTGCACTTGAAGGTGATAACGTAGTAAACGTGAGCGAACACACACCATGGTTCGATGGTATTCCGCTTATGCAGATGCTAGAGAACACAAAAATTGGTGAAGACGATAATCATGATGATTTCCGTTTCCCTGTTCAGTACGTGAACCGCCCTAACCTAGATTTTCGTGGGTTTGCCGGTACGGTGGTATCTGGTCAAATTGAACCAGGCGACGAAGTAACTGCTCTTCCTTCTGGAAAAACGTCGAAAGTAAAATCGATTGTGACTTTTGAAGGCGACCAAGAGCGTGCTTATGTACCTCAAGCGGTTACCCTTACACTGGAAGATGAAATTGATATTTCACGTGGCGACATGATTGTTAAATCAGGTAACTTGCCACTACTTTCTACCCAATTTAAAACACATTTGGTATGGATGGACGAAGAGCCACTTATGCCAAACAAGCAGTTCTTGTTTAAGTTTGCGACCAAGTCAACGACAGGTGTTGTGTCTCATATCGATAACCAAATTGATGTGAACACCCTTGAAGAAAAAGACGCGATGCACCTTAACTTGAATGAAATTGGTGTGGTAGATGTGAAATTTACCCAAACCGTAGCGTGCGACCCGTACAAGCGTAATCGCCCTACTGGTTCTTTCATCGTTATTGATCGCATGACTAACAGTACAGTTGGTGCAGGTATGATCATTGATGAACTTGCTAAAGATGCACAACACGCTTCTCCAGACTTCTCAGAGTTTGAATTAGAGTTTAATGCACTAGTACGTAAGCACTTCCCTCATTGGAGCGCTGTGGACATTAGCAAGCTGTAAAAGCAGGACTGGAAAATATATGGATATTAACCAGTTTATCGTGCTGGCGATTTTCGCCAGCACGATTTTTGCGCTGATTTTTTCAAATCAGCGCCCGTCTACTGTTTTTTCAGGCGCCGTGTTATTACTATTGGTATCTCAGCAGTTGTCGCTTGACGACATTTTGCTGAACTTAACCAACAAAGGGTTAATAACCCTTGTCTTGCTACTGCTAGTCAGCAGTGCAATTGATAAAACTGCGTTAATAAAGCGTATTGGTAGAAAGCTAGTGAGTACGAGCTTTTCTAAATCATATTGGAAATTGTTTTCACTCACCTTCATTTCTTCAGCGCTATTAAACAATACGGCTATTGTGGCCAGCCTTATAGGCCCTATTAAGCAGAATCAATATCACCCTGCTTCGCGCTTACTTATTCCGCTTTCCTATGCCGCCATACTCGGTGGAACAGTCACCCTAATTGGTACCTCCACCAACTTAATTGTAGATAGTTTCTTGCAAGAGCATGGTCATCCTGGGTTTAACTTTTTTGACTTCACGCTATATGGGCTAGTAGCCGGTTTAAGCTGCGGCGTACTGATGTTTGTGCTTACACCATTACTACCTAATATTGCGAACAAGAATGACAACTACCAAGAGTACATGGTAGAAGCGAAAGTAAATTCGGGTTCAGAACTCATTGGCAAAACCGTTGAGCAAAACCACCTTCGTAACTTACCTGAATTATTTTTGGTTGAAGTGGTTCGTGACGGGAACCTTATTTCTCCCGTAGGCCCCGACCTAGTGATTGCTGAAAACGATAAACTTATCTTTACCGGCAATGTGCAAAAGCTTGATAACTTAAGCCACATAAAAGGGTTAACCACCTTTGCCGAAACCGATGGCATTTTGCGTGAAAGCTTAACCGAAGTGGTGGTAGCAAACCGCGCTCAAATTATTGGGCAAACCATAAAAAACCTCGGTTTTAGGGCTTTGTTCGATTCAGCCGTAGTGGCTATTCGCCGTGATGGCGAGCAGCTATCAGGCAAGCTCGGTGAAATAAAACTTAAAGCAGGTGATTTCCTATTACTTGCCGCTGGCCCAGATTTCAATACGCGACAAAATTTAAGTAAGAACTTCTTTATATTGTCTGAGCAAAAAATCTCTCGCCCGCTTACCAACCGACAGGAATGGATAACCCTTGGCGGTTTCCTTACCGTTGTGACATTAGCCGCGGCAGATATTATTTCACTCGCAATCGGGCTGTTGTTTTTGGCGGCCGTATTGATTGGCTCAAAGGTAACGAACAACGGTGAGATGAAGCGTAATTTACCGCTGAACCTTATTATTGTTATTGTTGGAGCATTAAGCTTAGCCACCTCATTAGAGTCGTCGGGCGTTATTGCCATTTCTACTGCGCAATTGATTCCCTACTTAGCCGACACCAATTGGTTTATTGCGTTAATTGTAGTGTATTTTACTACCCTACTATTAACCGAATTTGTGACCAACAACGCAGCAGCGGCGCTCATGTTCCCCTTCGCATATGGGCTGGTTGAAATAATAGGCGCACCGCTTATGCCATTCGCCTTAGCGGTTGCCTTTGCGGCAAGTGCTAGCTTTATTTCGCCGTTTGGATATCAAACGAACTTATTGGTGTTTAATGCGGCTAATTATAAATTTAGCCACTTTATACGAATAGGGCTACCTATCTCGTTACTGTATAGCGCTATCGTGCTGTGTTTATTGAACTTAACGTATTTAAGTCAGTAACGATAAACCGCTATTACTAAGTAGTAGCTATCCAATAGATGACGTTATCAAAAGGCCAGTATGTAATACTGGCCTTTTTACGTTTTTGGCATTGCTGTAAGTACAGTTGAGTTTCTCAGCTAGGCTCTCGACACAAGTTTTTACTAAAAAGAGGTACAGTTCTTTAACCCGCTCCTGTACTTAGCCTTGGTATATCAGTAACCTAAACAAAACTAATATAATATTTTATCTCGGAGCAACGGATGCATTCAGTATCAAACCCCTTTCAAGCGTGTAATGATATATTTTTTCGGCCCAATGGCGTGTTTAAAGCCGTCGGTGAAAAAAACAACTGGAGTTGGTTCCCCTTTCTTATTGTTATGATGATCACGTTAGCGGCTCAATATCTATACGTTAACTTCGTTGATATCGAATGGTTTGCAAATATTAATATTGCAGCCCAAGATGCCATGAGCCCAGCAGAAGAAGACCAAATGCGCGCCTTTTTCACCAGAAACACCCTCATGCTTTCCCAATTAGTAGGCGCATTCTTTGCTCTTACTATCGTTAACGCTATTTTTGCTGTTTATTTGAATTTAACGACACGCAGTGATGACAGTCATGTTTTCGGCTTTACAGATTGGTATGGTTTTACCTGGTGGGTATCTATGCCTTACGTAGTAACAGGCCTTATCGCGGCGGCACTTATTATGTTTGCGGGCGACCATCAAATATCACCGGCAATACTTGCTCCACTGTCACTTTCTTACCTACTCGGTGTCGAAATGACATCACCATGGTTTGCCTTTGCTCAAGCTATTCGGGTTGAGTTGTTTTGGACTATCTACCTCACTATGGTAGGCATTACTCAATGGACCTCATTCTCTACGAAAAAGGCGGCAATTATTGCTTCTGCGCCATACGTCGTGATTTACGGTATTTGGGGTGTGTTCGCGCTTATCTAGTATGCTATACCACTTGCAACGCGCTTCTTACACCTAAGCTTGGTGTAAGAAGTGAGTTCAAAACGTCGTTATGTCGAAAAGCGGTAGCTGAATAGAAGGTTTCGCTCCCGCCCTAATAGGCCTAAAGTACTCGCTATTGTTATAAAAAGCTTCATCTTGGTTTTCGTACCACCCTGGTATGCCAAGCAAAGGAATAGGTTTTAATAGCGGAGATTTGTTAAACGCATCAAGCTCAGTGATACGTTTTACCAATGATTTGTCTACCTCTTGTCGCTGTTCCCATTTATTCATCTCGTTAAACCCTTTAGGCACACTCACTGCCAACCACTTCCCCGTAAGCCCGATAAAAGGCGAAAGCATCATCTCAAGGTTTGCATGCCCAAAAACAAAGGGGGTTATGTGGGTTCCCCACTCGTGCCTATGGGTTAAAAAACTATCCTGCCATTGATGTTGGGCTAACGTATTCAGCAACATGTTTGATTTACTCGCGTCGCCTTCCTCAAGCGCCAGTACTACGCCGCATTCGTCAAAATGCGTAATGCGGTTTCGTCGCTCGGTTCGTGGGTGTGTGCCATGGTGCGCAATATCTTGCATGTGTAGCGTATTCAGTAACGCTTTTGTCGCGGGAAATTGGATCCAGATAAGGGCATTGAACAAATCATGCCAGCTATTTTCCCGCGTAGGTACGCAGTTGTCGCACGCGATAATTTCTTCATAGTAACGGCTGTCATTTTCTGTACTTTTGTCACAGCTGTTAGCCGTTCGCTCATCAAGCTCTCCTTGCGCAATAAACAAAGGGCCCTGCCATTGCGGTTGAAACGCTTCACGCAAAAGATTAAGTCTTGTAGCACTAGGAAAATCGGTGTCGTCTAACAACATGAATTCTTTCAACAGCGTATGTACTGGTAAAGACGCATTATCTTGAATATGGTGTTTACACCAAGGAGTAACAGGTATTGGCATACTTAATATTGGTTCGTCTTAAGGTTTTCTCTATACTGGGCGGTATTGTAGAGCAAACAGAGACTAACAATGAAAAAAATGTTTTTGCCCTTGCTGGTAACTGCCGTATCAGCGGTAAGTGCTTGCAGCCCCGATAACGCGCCTGAAAACGACACGACGCAGCCTGAAACTCAAACTCAAACTCAAACTCAAACTCAAAAAAAGAATATCGCGACTAATTTCGACGCAGTTTACGCCAACATTTCAGATGCAGATATTCGCGAACCATTAAAAATACTGTCATCTGATGAATTTGAAGGTCGTTTGCCCACCACCGCTGGTGAAACCAAAACACTGGATTATCTCACCCGTGAGTTTGAAAAAGCGGGATTGTCACCGGGTAATGGCGGCAGCTACCTTCAAGAAGTCGCGTTAATGGAAATTACCGCTAACCCTGAAATGACCATGACAATTGGTGATAATAGCTTTGCGTATAAAGAAGACATGGTTGCTTCATCTAAGCGTGAGCAAGAAACCGTTTCACTTGAAAACTCAGAACTTGTGTTTGTGGGCTACGGCGTTAACGCACCAGAATACGACTGGAACGATTATGAAGGCTTAGATGTTACTGGCAAAACCGTCGTGATATTGGTGAATGACCCAGGCTTCGAAAACCCTGAAAGTGGGAAGTTCCAAGGTACAACGATGACCTACTATGGTCGCTGGAGTTACAAATACGAAGAAGCTAGCCGCCAAGGTGCTGCCGGCGCACTCATTGTTCACGAAACGGCTCCAGCCTCTTATGGTTGGTCAGTAGTGGCGAATAGCTGGAGTGGTCCCCAGTATGGATTAGTATCAAAAGACCAAGGCGCTAGCCGTGTTGCCATTGAAGGCTGGCTAACCTTAAGTGCCGCAGAAAAAGTATTTGCTGATGCAGGTTTTAATTTTCAAGACGAAAAGAATCAAGCCAAGCTTGGGCCTTATCATAAAGCGATGGATATCAATGCTTCGGTAACCGTGCAAAATACATTTAAAAAATCACAAAGCCACAATGTTATTGCCACACTACCTGGCTCAGAGCTACCCAACGAGCATGTTATTTACACCGCGCACTGGGATCATCTAGGAAAAGATGAAACTAAAGAAGGCGACAATATCTACAATGGTGCCCACGATAACGCCACAGGAAGTGCTGCTATTTTGGCTATGGCAAAAGCCTACGCCAACTTAGATATTGCACCGAAGCGTTCTGTATCGTTTTTAGTAGTTACCGCTGAGGAACAAGGTTTATTAGGCAGCAAATACTACGCAGACAACGCCGTCATCCCACTGGAAGATACGGTGGCCAATATCAATATGGATGCCATGAACGTGTTAGGTAAAACCAAGAACGTCGCCGTGGTAGGCATGGGTAAGTCAGACTTAGAGGATTACCTTAAAACCGCTGCTGATAAGCAAGGCAGAACGCTTACTCAAGAAGATCGCCCTGAAGCTGGCTACTATTATCGTTCCGATCACTTCAGCTTCGCGAAAAAAGGTGTACCTGCATTGTATGCCGAAGGCGGAGATGAACCCGCAGACGAAGCAACAGCCAAATATCGTAAGCGTATGAATGTCATAGTAACGGGTTGCTACCATCAAGTGTGCGACCAATACCGTGACGATTGGGATCTAAGCGGCATTGTGGAGGATACCCAACTTTTATTTGACGTTGGCTTTCAGGTTGCGAATGCAGACCAATGGCCTTCGTGGAAAGAAACCAGTGAATTCCAACGCCAAGATTAACCCGTATTCTAAAATAAAAGTGTGAATTTACGTTGAAAGCCCTGTTAAGACAGGGCTTTTTGTTAGTACTAGATCAGGTGCTTTACGGCATATACTCTCGTCGTATGGCCCTTATATGGCCCTTATATGGCACTAAGCACAACCATTTACATAAACAACCCTTTGAGCTCTTCAGCGCCAAACGTCGCTATTTCAAACGCAATCAAGATTATAATTATCCATTCCAAAAACGATGAATGTTTATGATTTAGCTCTTCAGCTAACATCTCGAACAACTCATGAATAACATTCAGCTTGTTGGAGAGAACATCTACCCTGGGGCGGATATCTAAGTATCGCGCCGTGGCATTATAAGCATGTTCATATTCTGGATATTCCCAAAAGAACTCGGGTGTATCAAGCAACCCATAATGCAAAAAGATGTCGCTCTTTGTGCTAAATAAATGCCCGCGGATTTTCGCCAATGCGGGTCGACGTAACGTTATCTTGCCTGTTTCGGCCAACGCTTTTGGCAAATACGCATAGCGCGTAATAGTATCTTGCGCTTTATGCTCGTATTCATTGAGCTTTATTGATTGCGCTAATCCGTGGCTGATTGATAACCGAAGTAATGGATCGTCAATCGAGAGCGTAATTAAGTCCCGTTGCAATCTAAGTACATCACTAGTAAATGCAAATTGCAGATGCTCTTGATGAATACCAGACAACAACTTAGGGCTAACCTGTAACCTATTTAGCAAGGCTACACGCTCCTCTTCTACGACACCCCAAAAAACCACCACACCATACTCAAAAAGCCAAGCTTCACCGCCTGTCACTTCAATGTGCATGGCATCACGATAGCGTGAACCCTGAACACTCGCGTCCATTTGAAGGCTATCTACATCAGGAATAACATATACCGAAACTCGGTCGTTTGAAAATTGCATACCCTTTACCAGGTGTTGAAAAAACCGGCAGATTATGCGCCCAAAGAACGCAAAGAGATACAAATATAAAAACTACAAAATCAACGAGTTATAAAATAAATTTTGATATAAACACAGGAGGTAAAACTTGTATACTGCCTAGTATTTGTGCGACATTTTAGTTAATGACACTAACAGCAGCGACGCTTTGGCCAAAGAACATCGTGTTTTGGAATAATAATTTCCATTTTCTCATCATATTGTACTTGCAATTTCCTGTCAGACTGGCACATTCAAGGCATGCGAAAGCGCGATTAAAAAAAACAACAATACCTTCGCCAACTCGTTCGCGAGTACCCGACAGAAAAAACCTCAATTATTTTTCAACAAGTGAACAGAGAGAATCCGTTTTATGTGTGGTATTTTCGGTATCCTTGATATCAAAACCGATGTGTCTGAACTCAGAACCCAAGCCCTCGAATTAACAAAATTATTGCGCCACCGTGGCCCTGACTGGTCGGGAATCTGGAATAATGACAATACCATTCTTTGTCACGAAAGATTGGCTATTGTTGATGTGGACACCGGCGCTCAGCCGCTTATCAGCCAAAATGGCAAACAAGTTTTAGCCGTCAATGGCGAAATTTATAATCACAAGCAACTTGCTGATGATTTAGCAGAACCTTATCCATTTAAAACTCGCTCAGATTGCGAAGTTATTCTTCCGCTTTTTCAACAAAAAGGTGTGAGTTTTGTTGATGAATTAGAAGGCATGTTCTCGTTTGTGCTTTATGACGAAGAACAAGATGCTTATCTAATTGCTCGTGACCATATGGGTATTATTCCTCTATACACAGGTTACGATGAGCATGGCAACTTCTACGTTGCTTCAGAAATGAAAGCGTTAGCGCCTATTTGTAAAACCATTAGCGAATTTCCTCCTGGGCATTATCTTTGGAGTAAAGACGGTCAGATCACGAAATACTACAAACGTGATTGGATGGAATACGATGCAGTAAAAGACAACACCACTAATCTTGACGATTTACGTGTAGCGTTTGAAAAATCAGTGAAATCTCACATGATGTCTGACGTACCTTATGCGGTATTGTTATCGGGTGGTCTTGACTCATCATTAGTCTCTGCGATTGCGGCAAAATATGTTGCTAAACGTGTTGAAGACGAAGATAAAACAGAAGCATGGTGGCCTCGCCTACATAGCTTCGCGGTAGGCCTTGAAGGTGCACCCGATTTGAAAGCTGCGAAGAAAGTGGCTGATATGATTGGTACGGTACACCACGAAATTCACTTCACCATACAAGAAGGCCTTGATGCCATTCGTGACGTGATTTTCCACCTAGAAACTTATGACACCACCACCATTCGTGCGGCAACGCCAATGTATTTAATGACCCGTAAGATTAAAGCCATGGGCATTAAAATGGTATTGTCTGGTGAAGGCGCCGATGAAATTTTTGGTGGGTACTTGTACTTCCACAAAGCACCAAATGCGAAAGAATTCCACGAAGAAACAGTACGTAAACTAGATCGTCTTCACTTGTTCGATTGTGCTCGTGCGAACAAGGCAACTTCAGCATGGGGTGTTGAAGCCCGTGTTCCATTCCTAGATAAAAACTTTATCGACGTGGCCATGCGCTTAAACCCACAAGATAAAATGTGTCTTGATGGTAAAATGGAAAAATGGATTTTACGTAAAGCGTTCGACAACGGCGATACTCTGCCTGCTGAAGTGCTATGGCGTCAAAAAGAACAGTTCGGTGATGGCGTAGGCTATTCTTGGATTGATTCTATCCGTGATTTCGTTGAGAACGAAGTATCTGACCAACAATTTGCTTCTGCTGAGTTCCGCTTCCCAGTGAACACACCAGATACCAAAGAAGGTTACTACTACCGTACTATCTTCGAAGGTTACTTCCCGCAAGAAAGCGCTGCCCGTTGTGTACCTAGTGGCAAATCTATTGCCTGTAGTACGGTTGAAGCGCTTGAGTGGGATGAAAGCTTTAAGAACAATGCCGATCCTTCAGGTCGTTCAATGAAAGACGTGCATTCAGGTGCCTCTGACTAATTCTAGTCACCTGAACTTTTAAATAAAAAACGCGGCTCTTGCCGCGTTTTTTTATGAGTTATATGTATGTTCTATAAGGGCTGTAGATAAAATCTAGAGCGAATTGTAAGCCCTACTTTACTGTTCAATTACGTACCAAAGCCGCTCGTCGGCTAACGGTGTTTCAGGCGGTAATAAGGGGTTATCAAGCGTATAGATTCGTCTGTTTTTGATGTCTAACTCTTCTAAAATTGCTTCATTCGAAGATTTAAATAACGCTTCAAAAGAGCCGTCCTCAATTGCACGATTCAATCCTGTTTCAATTAGGCGTGCTAACGTTGGGTTACTCTTATTAACGAAATAGTACATGGCAGTTGGGTAATAAACTGCCATATCGGGCTCTAATTTAAGTGATGGCGATCGCCCTTCAAGTTCAGCTGATACCTCAATAACCGAGCGAGGAAAGAAATCCCCTTTGTTTTGAAGCAATAACGAATAGGCATCTTTGAAATTCGGCACTGTGGCAACATTAAAGCCATTAGCTTGTAGTATTTTAGTGTCTGGCCATTCTTCACCTTGTAATGGTGTGAAGTTCATTAATTCATTTTTTGATGAAACCCGTGCAAACTCCGCTTCCCTGTCTACATTGATAACAAATACCCGAAGACCAATGAGTCCTTTCGCAATGGGAATTCGAATAGGGAGAAGGTCTTTTTCACGTTGGCTGTCCGTCATGCTCCACACCACGTTCACTTCACGATTTTCACGCAGTTGTCGCAATGCCTTTGAAGACAAAAGAATGCGATCTGATGGTAATAACTCGTAATTTACACCCGTTTTATCAAGGGCCAGTTTAAGCAAAGCAATGGGGTATTCGGCGCGAGCGTCAGAGTCATCTAGCGGTTTAGGGTAGTTAATTGTCCACAATGCCGCGGCACTTTGTGTTGCTACAAGCAACGAACACAAAAGCAGTGCCGTTTTTACATACTTCAACGCCATTATCGAACTCCTTTGCTCACGCTTATGTAATTTATTCTATACCAATATATTTATGTGTTTGTAAGGATAGTCGCCAATTACGGGCTATGCAGGTTTGTACTGCAAGTTCGGTCGCCCTTGGTTGCTGACTTATCGGCTGTAAACAAACCTGCTTACCTGCTAACGAAGAGACATCGGCTAGCAGCGCATCTAACTCATCAATGTGTTTTTGCATGGCAATAGGGTGTTTTATTTCATTCGCGCGCTCAAGGGCACTCAGCAAAACTGGCATGCCCCCTTTCATATTAATTTTAGGTGATACCGTCACATAAGTTCTATCATCACACAACACTTCATAAGTACCGCTGGTTTCTATTTGAGTAGAAAAGCCATTGTTGTGTAGCAACGTGGTAAGTGGGCGCAAGTCATACATACAAGGCTCACCGCCGGTGATAACCACATGCTTTGCCACATAACCTTGTTCAGAAAATAGCGACAATAGCTTGTTTTCATCAATTTCAAAAAAGTGCTCAGACTCGTTGGTCTTATCAATAACTTGTTGTGCCGTGGTTACCAAGGCGTTATCCAGCGTCCAAGTATGTTTGGTATCGCACCATGGGCAACCCACAGGACATCCTTGTAAGCGAACAAAGATAGACGGGATACCAGTATGTGCCCCTTCCCCTTGGATGGTTTCGAACATTTCATTGATGTTCAGCGTGATTAATTTCGACAAAATGTCACCCTTTAACGATTGTATGTTTCGATTTTACCAAGGATCACATAAAATTCGGGCATAATTTCTCAAAACTTTAAAACTATGTCAGAAAACGTTGTTGTTATCTATTCAGGTGGAATGGACTCATTCACTGTTTTACACAAAGCCTTACGTGATGGTAAGACCGTTCACGCCCTTTCTTTTGATTATGGTCAGCGCCATAAGAAAGAATTAGATTATGCGGCAGCAGTGTGTAAATCGTTAAACGTGCCCCACAAAATTGTGGATATCAGTGCTATTAATAGCTTAATAGGTGGCTCATCGCTAACCTCTGATATCGATGTACCAGAAGGGCATTACGAAGAACCTAGCATGAAGCAAACGGTCGTGCCTAATCGTAATATGATTTTGCTGTCGTTAGCCGTGGGCTATGCCGTAAGTTTAGAAGCAAACGAAGTGTATTATGGCGCGCATTCGGGCGATCATGCTATTTACCCAGACTGCCGTCCTGAGTTTGTGGAAAAGATGAGTGATGTTTGTCGCATTGCCAACTACACCCCGGTAGAGATTGTGACGCCTTATATTAAAGACAGCAAAACAGCGATTTTAACCGACGGGTTGAAAATGGGCTTAGACTACGGCGAAACGTGGACGTGTTATAACGGAAGAGAGAAAGCTTGCGGCAAATGCGGGGCCTGTGAAGAGCGCTTAGAGGCGTTCAGAGAGAATCACTGCACTGACCCACTTAGCTACGAATAATCGATTTGGCGCCTACTCAGGCGCCTTTTAGCTTATTCACCGTTACGCGAAGTGAGTGGCTTATGGCCACTGAAATAAAAGCACTACACCCCAGTGCACCACCAATTCCATCTAGCAATGGCAGCAACACCATAAAAATGACGGCAAAACATAACGACGAAATAGTTAGCAAGTAATACGAAAAACGATGTGGTGCGCTCATACCTACAAAACTACCTCCGAAAAACACCGTGGCCCAAAATTCAGCCGCATCGGGTGAACGAGTTTCACTTATTAGTACGCTGTGAATAAGTAGCACTGAAAAGTAAAATACAATAGTGAGTAAACTGGACGCTCGAATTACATTAAACCTTGGCAGCTTGGCTAACCGGTAAGTGGTGAACGCGCCGGCAAGGGTAGTGATAACAACTAATAATTCCGTCAAAACAACGCCCTTAGAAAAATAAGGCTACTGACTGCGGTAAATGCAATAGCCCCTAGCCGACCACCAAAACCTTCGAAAATATTGCGCGTTAGGGTATAGACGCCAGCCCCTACCACAGAAATAAATAATAGCGCTTCCCACCCCGTGATAATTGCACTTGAACACATACCAGCGAAAGCGCCAGCATAAATAGCGGCTTGAGGGTGATTGCCATACTTTTTAGGCCAATGCCAAAAACTGCCTACTAAACCCGTAAAAGCAGCGGCCAACACTACTGGTACATCAAAATAATGATGCAGTGAAAAGCATAAATACGTTCCGAAAAAGAACGACACTAATTTAACTAAGAAGAAGATAAACCATTCCTTTTTGGTTGAAACGAAAAACGCCCTGTTTTCACAAGGCGTTTTCATACTTAATTTGCGTACCTAACCTACTTTTGACTTTCAGCTATGAAGTAAGTGAGCTCTTTGATGCAGTGTCGTAAAACTGGGTTCAATCGTGTGTTCTTGCCATTCATTACAAATAGATCGTGGCTAAAGTTATACAAGCTGCCATTGGCGATAGGCACCAGCCCTAGCGCTGCGCCCTGCTCTTTTGCCATGTAGTCAGGTAATAAACCAATATACTCACCCGTCATGATGGCAGACATTGCAGCGTCGAAGGAGTCTGAAAAGGTTTGAATAGCAAGACGAGACTCATTATCGATGTAGTTTGCTGAAGATAAACCAGAGATACCAATCGCCGGATAGTCTTCAATTTTAATATTTTCAGGCAATGCAGTATCACGATATTTGGCTAACGGGTGTGTAGGTGAACAATATAAACGTCCATCTGTGGTGATCCCGATAGGATGAAAAGTCACAGATTCGGGTTTTACCATATCATAGGTCGATACCACCAAATGACATTCACCGGATAAGGCAACATGCTCTACTTCATTGTATAAACGTGTTTGGATATTAACGTGGATATCATCAAATTTCTTCATTGTGCTTTTAACGGCTTTACTCACCGCTAAATGCATAGAAAGCGGCAGACCAGCCATAAGCACTAGCGTAATGTGACCTGAGTAGTCATCGTGCAATGATTTCAAATTAAATACAAAATTATCGAAGGCGTTAAAAATACGCTTGGTTTCTTGGAAAACCACTTCGCCTTCTTTTGTCATCTGAAAGCCACCACGACCGCGGTGGCATAATACCAAATCTAAACGTTCTTCAAGCTTCTTAATTGCAGCACTGATATTTGGACGTTGCATGCGCAACACAGGTTCTGCAGCAGTAAAACCATTACAACTTGCTACCGCATAAAACACACGTAACAATTTGATATCCGACTCTTGAAGACGATTTAGCATAAAGGCACCATTATAGGTATAGTTATAGATACTTAAGTATCAACTATATGCAACTGGCGCCTCGATTACAACGACAATTTAAGGTGAATCTCTGCGATAAACATACTGTTATATGCGATTAAACAAAATTAACGTGATTATTTTCTAAGCAGAATCACCAACGAGTTCATTACGACAACGCAACGACCTGCTTTCTTAGAGCCTCTACGTCGTCTCTTAACGACGCAGCTTTTTCAAACTCAAGCTCTCTGGCATATTCAAACATCTGCTTTTCAAGCTCGGCTATTTGATCCATTAACTCAGTCGCACTTGCCGCCTTCTTCTGTTTCTTCTTCTCTTCTACTTTGCGAAGCCTTACTTTACCGGACGCTGGATGAGCCCCTTCACCCAAATCCATAATATCGGTAATTGGCTTATTCAAGCGCATCGGCGTGATGTTATTCGCTTTATTATGTTCAATCTGTTTTTCACGGCGACGCTCAGTTTCGTCCATGGCTTTTTTCATCGACTTAGTAATTTTATCGCCATATAAAATGGCGCGACCGTTGATGTGACGTGCCGCTCTACCAATCGTTTGAATTAGCGAGCGCTCTGCGCGCAAAAAGCCTTCTTTATCGGCATCAAGAATTGCTACCAGTGAAACTTCAGGCATATCTAAGCCTTCACGAAGCAGGTTAATCCCTACCAGCACATCGAACTTACCAATACGTAAGTCACGAATAATCTCAATGCGTTCTACCGTGTCGATATCTGAATGCAAATACCGTACTTTAACGCCATGCTCATTTAAGTATTCACTTAAATCTTCGGCCATTCGCTTAGTGAGCGTAGTAATAAGTACCCTTTCATCAAGCGCCACTCGTTTGTGAATTTCCGATAATACGTCGTCAACTTGGGTAGCGACGGGGCGCACTTCAATGATGGGATCTAACAGCCCTGTGGGGCGCACCACTTGCTCTACAATGTCGCCATGGGTCTTTTTAAGTTCATACTCACCAGGAGTAGCCGATACGTATACCGTTTGTGGGCAAATTTGCTCAAATTCTTCAAATTTCAGTGGGCGATTGTCAAGCGCTGAAGGTAAACGGAACCCGTATTCCACCAAGGTTTCTTTTCTAGAGCGATCGCCTTTGTACATGGCACCAATTTGAGAAACCGTTACATGGGATTCATCAATGAACATGAGGCCATCCGCAGGAAAGTAATCTAATAACGTTGGGGGCGGCTCGCCAGGCGCTCGGCCAGAGAGATAACGTGAGTAGTTTTCTATGCCCGAGCAATACCCAAGCTCCATCATCATCTCAATATCAAATTGAGTACGCTGAGAAATTCGCTGCTCTTCTATTAGTTTGTTAATTTCTAGCAGCTGCGCCTTTCTAGACTTCAATTCCCCTTTTATGTGCTCGATGGCATCAAGGATTTTTTCTCTTGGGGTTACATAATGGGTTTTCGGAAACACCGTTGCCCGTACAACCGATTTGTCGACTGCGCCTGTCAGCGGATCGAACAAACTAATTTTATCAATTTCATCATCAAACAGCTCAACACGCACCGCTTGTTTCTCTGAGTCCGCAGGGAATATGTCAATCACATCGCCACGCACACGGAATGTCCCCCGCTCGAAGGCTAAATCGTTACGCTTGTATTGAAGCTCGGCAAGTCTGCGCAAAATATCTCGCTGATCCATAGTATCGCCCTGTCGCAAATGCAAAAGCATTTTCATGTACGACTCGGGGTCACCCAAACCATAAATAGCCGAAACACTGGCTACAATCACAACATCTCGGCGTTCCATCAATGCCTTTGTTGCAGACAAACGCATTTGCTCGATATGATCGTTTATCGATGCATCTTTCTCAATAAACGTATCGGTACTTGGTACGTATGCTTCTGGTTGGTAGTAATCGTAATAAGAAACAAAATATTCAACCGCATTGTTAGGGAAAAAATCTTTCATTTCCCCGTATAACTGTGCCGCCAAGGTTTTGTTATGCGCCAGAATGAGCGTTGGTCTTTGAACTTCGCTAATAACATTCGCCATGGTAAAAGTTTTACCAGAACCGGTAACACCTAATAGGGTTTGCGCTGCTAAGCCACTTTCTAGGCCATCCACCAAGGTTTCTATGGCAGCGGGTTGATCGCCCGCTGGCTTGTAGCTTGAATGAAGTTCAAAACCTTTACTCATTTATTAAATACCTTATTTACCTTGCCACCTAGGTAGCATGTTGTTCCTGTTTAAATACCGAGAGCGTATTTTTAAATACAACAAAAGACACGGTCGCCATGGCAATGTTTGCCACTACCGTTCCCCAATACAATCCGGTTAAACCGAAAAAGTAACTTCCCGCGATACTTATTGGCACAAAAAATACAAACAATCTGATAACACTCAATGCCAATGCACTCAAAGGGTGGTGCATCGCATTTAACGAAGAATTCGTCAAAATAATAATACCCTGCATGCCATACCCTAAAGGCACTATCATTAAAAACAGTTGAATGAGTCGGCTCACCTCCGGCTCGCTGGTGAAGGCAACAGCAATCCAGCCGGAACACACCCACATAACAACAAATACGAACAACTGCCAGAAAAGCACAAATTTTAACGACACCATATAAGCGCTATGCACTCTATCAAATCTATTTGCACCCACGTTTTGGCTAATAAATGGCGGTAAAGTCATAGAAAGAGCAAGTACCACAATACTGGCAATAGACTCCATTCTGCTTCCTACTCCCCAAGCTGCTACCGCTTCGGCACCATAACTGGCCACCACTGCGGTCATTACACCACCAGCTATCGGCGTAAGCATATTAGCCCCAGCCGCCGGCAAGCCTATTTTTAATATATCCCCGCTTATTGCCTTTAGTTCTAGCAATGAAAGAAGTCGGGGCAGAATAAGGTTTCGTTTAACCGCCAGTAAATAAAGTATCCACACTGCACCCACCATCCACGCTAATAACGTAGCAAGGGCAGCGCCTTTGATGCCCATTGCGGGAACCGGACCTGCACCGAAAATAAACAAGGGGTCGAGCAATGCATTTAAGCCCCCTACGGTTGCCATAACAATACTTGGGGTACGCGTGTCGCCACAGGCCCTTAGTACACTGTTTCCCACCATAGGCAATGAAAGGAAAATACTCGACGCGTACCACAAGGACATATAATCCCTTATATAGGGTAATAATGTTGGCGAGGCGTTTAGCAAAGTAAAAATGGGTTCAATGGTGAAGTAACCAATTAACGCCAGCGTACCCACTAATAGGGTAGAAAGCATCAGCGAACCAGTCGCGTAATTCTTCGACTCACTTAATTCTCTACTGCCTTGCAGCTTGCCAATAATAGCCGACGTACCGATGCCTAACCCAATATTTAAACTAATAACGGTAAAGGTGACGGGAAAAGTAAAGCTAATGGCAGCGAGAGGCTCAGTGCCGAGTAAACTGACAAAGAAGGTATCGATTAACCCGAAACTCATCATCATGACCATGCCCAGTATCATAGGTATTGTCATGCGTTTTAGGGTAGAAGGAATATCACCGTTTAAAAGATTCGCTGCTCGGCTCGGGGACTCGTCTGTTTTCACAAACCCTCTCAATAGTTGATTGGTAGAAATAACTGGCGCTAATAAATACTGACTATCGTATATAACTAAACTTGCCTCACAACAAGATGCTGACAGTAGTCTATGTGAGACTGACCACATTGGCTATGTTAAATCGACCAAGCTAGGTTTGGGCTTGGTCAGGTGTCGGTTTTGCCACCTGAGCATCTTTTAAATTAATACTAATGGCTAATTTACACGTTTTAGGCAGACATTGGCGCAGATGTCGTTGAACACACTTTTTTGCTAGCTAATGTTAGAAGCCTTGTCAGGTTAGTTTATAAATTAAGCCAATTTACTGTAATGACAATTTCATTACGGCTAGATTGCGCTTTTAAGACAGTCGTTCGGTCGATTAACCCTAGGTTGCCTTAAGAACTATGCCGAACAAAATGTAAAATTTATGTAAACCTTTCATTTCTGACTGTTATATCGTTGAAAAAGTAACTGATAGTCGACGAATTAACACACAAGATATTTTTTGTCCAACAGATCTATTAAGATCTTAACAAGAGATCTAGCGTTAACACATAAGTTATTGAAATGATTTTAATTTTAGTGCTAACGGGCATATGAAGTTAACGATCATGACCACGATGATCTTACCAATTTATCCTCAAGTTAATAACTATCAACATAGTTATCCACAGAATTAGTGGATAAGTAGCTCTACCCCAGCAATTACGCCCTATGCTGGGTAACCCCTTCCTAATTATGTAAGTGAAGACTAACCTTGAGATACTAAGCCGTAGGTTACATATTTATTAAACACTGTACACAATACCAGTATACAAAACATTTTTTATTCTATTTTATTATATAGGTTTCGTATTTTGCTACTCCAAAAAACGAGTCGCTGTTCGTTAATATTCACTCCTTCGATAATACAGTTAAATACGGCGATACGAATACTCGCTCAGTAATTAAGCATCACTTTCTTGGTTTTGGTGCAAACTTGAGCACAAAACCCCTGAAAAGCTATTTTTTGACCACTTAGCATAAAAAATTGATTAAGGTTGTTGACAGAAACCCAGATGCTCTTTAATATTCCGCCCCGTTGAAAAGCAGGTCCCCTTTAGCTCAGTTGGTTAGAGCGACGGACTGTTAATCCGCAGGTCCCCCGTTCGAATCGGGGAAGGGGAGCCAACTTTTCATCGACAACTTTAAGTGCAATTCCCCCTTAGCTCAGTTGGTTAGAGCGACGGACTGTTAATCCGCAGGTCCCCCGTTCGAATCGGGGAGGGGGAGCCACTTTTCTTCACTGGGAACTACTTCAGAGTTCACAGACATAAGTGCCTCAGGCCTGTATTTCACTGTTATTTCATTACCTTGCAAAACTATACTGTCTATAAAGGTTTTGAAAAATTCACGAACTTTACCCGGGTTATTCGTTGTTTTAATAATATCGGTAAGCAATTCACTTAATTCTGTTAAGTCACTCTCTGATATTTCCAACGTTGGTGGTTTCTCTGTTTCAGCCAGGGCAAGTTCGGTGTTTAGTTTTCGAACCGTTTCATTATTGGAGCGCAAGCGCGGGGCTAAATCTTGTAGGTTGTAATCTCCACTATCAGCTTCGAGTAATTCATAAAGTCGTGAGTTTTTTCGTTCATACTCCCTAATTTGCTGAATAATTTCATTGCATCGGTCGCGCTTTTTCTGTGCCCAAGAACCGCATAGGTCGTTTAATTGCAGTAACAGGTCTTTCAAATTTCGCTCTGTAAGCACTTCTGAGCAGATTAAGTCAGTCATCCAAGGGTCGAATATGTCTGAGTTGATTCTACGATTCTCACAGCCTCTACCTTGCTGTTTCGTGCTGCAATTGTAGTAGTAATAGTTTTTAGTGGCGCCCTTCGCTTTTTCTATCCTCATCGACTTGCCACATTTCCCACATTTCAAAATACCGGTAAAAAAACGAGTACTTTTAGGTGAGCCCGCATCTTTTGACGCTGCAGGGGTTTGTTCATCCATGGTTTTTTGCACTGCGTTGTACAGTTCCAAATTTACAATGGGTTCGTGGCTATCAACGAGGATCCATTCAGAGCGAGGTAATGCGCCGGCCCTGCTTTTTTTACCAAAAGCAATACGGCCCACGACACGTTCGTTACGTAACAGCACTAACACAGAGGTTTTATTCCATTTTTTTCCGCGGTTTAATCGTCCCTCAGCATTTAATAATTCAGCTATTTGTCGGCCGCCGTACCCCGACATTTTTAATTCGAAAATTCTGTTAACCGTTGGCGCTTCCATAGGGTTAGGAATTAAACGATTTTTATTTTTTTCGCCCAGTACCTTCTCCAGCTGATAGCCGTAGGTAAGAAAACCACCATTAAAATATCCTCTCTGAGCATTCGCTATCATCGAGCGTGTGGTGTCTTGTGATACCTGGCGGGAATAATACTCGTCGAATAGCTCTAGCATACCCTCGTAAATAAAGCCTGAATCGCCTGTGTCGATGTTTTGCGATACGTAACCCACCTTGGTATTACTTGTTGCTAAACGGCGCTTGTTTAACTTTGCTTCGAGCGCATTTCGGGCAAAACGGGAAGTACTCCAGCAAATAAAGTAGTCAACGTCGAAATTTTCGCAGTACGAAATAGCCTGTTGGAACGCGGGGCGATTATCAGAGGCGCCAGAAATACCTTCGTCGGTAAATATTTTTTTTACCTCAGCACCTAAGCTTTCAGCGTGAATTCTGCATTTCTCTATTTGGCTTTGTACGGGCAGTTCTTTTTCCGCCTGTTTCGCTGTTGAAACACGCGCATAAATTACACAAGTGGTCATTTTGTTAGTTCCTAAATCACTATCGCAGGGGAACGTCCCCTAGGTCGTACTTTTTCGCAATTCGTCTGATTGTATCAGTTGAGCGGGATATGCCGTGCTTTTCTAGTTCTTTGGATATGTCACAGCACGACATTTTTTGTTCTATGAAGCGTTTTATTATTTGTACGCACTGGTATTCCTGGTATTTCTTTATGGAAGGTACATATATTTTATCTTGCTTCCACTGGTTTTCTGGACTGCTGGCAACGTGCCAAATTTTCACGAACATTTCGGGACCCGCGATATTTGCAATTTCTCGCCAAAATTTAGGCAAATTTAGTTTGTCCAGTTCATCCATCTTTAACGCTTGGATTTCTGTTAAGTTTTCACTCATTGGTTTTTGCCCTATAACAGAATTTAAAAGTAGTGCAGATATGCTGGTACCCACCCTACCCGTATCAAAAAGGCCTTTATGCTTGCCGAGCCCCCACCCCCTCTAATAGTAATCAATTAAAGGGTTGTCTTGCAGATTATTCGTACAGTTAAAAGGTTTTAAACTGTATTTCTATTTTTTATTGCGCTTTTTGTTAAATGAGTATCGCTGCAGGTACTGGTTTATCGTGTCTGCCTATTTGTGTATTGCGTATTTTGTATATTAAGCGCAGTAACTATTTCCGTGAACCTAAATGCTATTGTCCGTTATTAGAGTGAGTTTCAAGGGTTGCTGCGCACACCCTCACACATTGCTTATCAGTTAATTGTAGGTTCCTATAATGTCTTTTCCACGCACCAATAACAAACCAAATGGACGTTTCTCTGGGTTGAACTTAAGTTGAATGCGGTCTGATATATAGGGAAAGACAGTCTCTGAAATGAGAGATGGTGTTACTGCTATGGGCAGAGCCCATAGCAGTAGGTTATTTGTTAAGGGCGTTGATAAGGGGGGTTACTGCAGTGGCTATTTTGCTGAGGGGGTTACCTTTGTCTACTTGCTTAGTCAGTTTGCGTAACGCTAACTGTGTGTATATCTCAGTGGTTTTAGGGTCGCTATGGCCTAGTAGCGTTTGCCTAGTAATGATATCTAAGTCTTCTTCCGCATACTCAGTGCCAGTTAGGTGGCGAAGCGCATGGGGATGGCTCTGATTTGCAGGAACGCCGGCTGATAAGCCCCTTTTCTTAATCATTTTCTGAATAGTACGCCTTGAAATGCGGCGATTCTCGCCATAATAATCCCAGGGCGGGCATAGACGATTCTGAGTGCTAACGAATAAAACCTGGTCACCATTGGGTAGCGTACGGTTGATATGGCGTAATTCTGGATGTCCGATATAAACGCGTAAGAATAATTGCGCCTCGAGCGGCAATGGCACCTGTCGTTCTTTACTACCCTTCTCTACTACTCTAACGGCTAAGCGCTCCGAATCATCATGCTCATAACTCACAATATGAGATAAGTTCATATTGACGACACCAGCCAACCTGAAGCCGCAGCCCCCCATTAATGCGATGATAGCCGCGTCTCGAACCCCAGTGAAAGTTTCAAGGTCGCAGCTTTGGAGCAGCTTTTCAAAATACTTCAAACCCATGGCGACGGGAATTTTCTGCGCCGTGGCCGGATACGATAACGTAAGAGTAGGGTCTGTAGCTATATGGCCATTGTCCGACAAATAAGCATAAAACCCTTTTAATGCGGCAACAGCAGTACGACGGCTTTGTGGCACCAGTTTCTTTTGATGTAAGTAAAGGCCAGTAAACTGCTCTAAATTACCTGGTTTAAGTTCAAATGGATTAACCAAATGCTCTTCACAGTAGCTGTGGTAAAGACCAAGGTAATAAGCGTACTTCTTTATTGTTTCAGGTGATCGCCCTTCGTTCAGCTGTTTAAACTGCAACCACTCTTTAACCAAACTTTTCATTTTAAAAGGTTCCCAGGGGCATATTCTTACGGACAACCGGACATTTCCCCCTTTTTATCGCTACAAGCCACGCAGAACAAGGGCAAAGCACTGTCCGAAACTGTCCGAAAAAACCGATCACCCCATTTTTTTTCGGACAGTTCCGACCAGTACCTTATTTGAAAACGGACATTTGGACTTTTCTCTATATCTATCTATCTAATTATTATTTAAAGAAAAAATAAAATAATAAGGTGAAGTTGAAACGCGGCAGAAATGTGAAAACTGACAGGAATGGAACGAAAACTGACAGTTTAAGCATAAAAACTGACAGCAATAAAAAGCGCAATAAAAAATTAGTTATATATATTATAAGCTTAGGGTGATTAAACGATGGTTTTAGTTAAAATGTCCAATGTCCAATGGTTGCGCCCCCCAGTAAAATGTGAAAAATACCCCCAAAATGCTCGAACGCCTCGCTTTAGGTGTTCGGACTTAGCTAAAACGTAGAGGTACTGATGAAACGCCTGCCACCATCTTTTGATGGTATGCAATTGCGAGTTCTACGCAGGGAGGCTGGATTAACACAACAACAAATAGCAGATGCGCTGGGAATAAGCAGGGAAACAGTGGTTGCTATAGAGAACAATAAGCCTTCGGCTATTGAGGGATTAAAGCTTAAAACTATTCAAATGTGGTGCGGGGTATGTAGGCAACACCACGTTAGATTTAATACGTTAGATAGATTTTCTAAGTACACACTGTCTTTAATTTTTTGCCAAAAAGAATAAAAATTGACTTGGTTATTACAAACCGATTAGTAATGTGGATTTGAATTAACAGATCGTACAACTACAGACTGATAGTATAAATACGCGCCATTGCAGTAAAAGGAATTAAACATGCAGCACGACACATTTATTCTATCAAGCCTACTCGCCTCTATTAAAACAATACTTATTAGTATGGAAGAAACCGGTACCGACCACACAGCTGCTTTGCACTGCCTGATTGAGCAGTGCGAACGTGTAATTAAACAGTAAATTTATCTAACCTTGGGAGAACGAATCTTTCAAAGTAGGCTCTGTAATTTAGTAGGTGGTTGCTAGAAAGGCGTCTCTCTATATATCCTTCACTTCCATATAATCGCAACGATACTGATTTTGCGGAAACTATTTTTTTAAGCACTTCTGGTCTTATTTGATAAAGAGCCTCTTCTCTAATACTTTTTGCACTTAATACTTTTCTCGAGTTTCTAGATCCACTAATTGTCATCAGTTCAACAGGCTGATTATCAACGAGCAAAATTAAGGACTTACCAGGAGAGATAAACTGCCACTGCTCACCTTCTAAAATAGCAGCAATCCAAAGCGTGTGTTTTTGGTCTATAACATCTGTAAACAGGTCAAGTGTTAGAAACTGCAGACTTAAAAACTGCTGCCCTTCTAGGTGGCCTGCATTTAAAGCGCTATATCGTTCGAAATTTTGGTATGGGTCTATTTTTACTTTGTAGCCTTGCTGTAGCTCTTGCTGAGTAGCGCCACAACCGAGAAGTGTTAGAGAAAGAAGTATTAAAACGAATAATTTCACTGTGAATTCCTTATCAATTAAAAAATTTACAGTAATGAGAACTAACAAAAAGCGCAATAAAAAAGCCCACATTAATTTGTGGGCTTTCGTTTTATCGCTCTGCTCTTACCAGTATTTCTATTTTCTCGGTGGCTGGTTTAAGCAGCTGCACCATCTGAAACGCTTGTAGGTGTTCTACTGGCCCATCGTCCATATTTTCGAATAAGCTTTGTAGCCCTTTCAGATATTCACTTATCTCGTAGGCGGTTTGATATCGGCTTTGACTTCTCATGCTACACCCCTAATTCTAGCTGCTGGCCTAGTAGCTCGGTGTTTGGCATGGGTTCGCCTAGCTGATTGCAGATGTTGCGCAACGTAGTGATATACGCACTTTTGGCAAATTGGTCGCGGCAACTCACTAATTCCTGAATGAGTTTGATTTTTTGATTGCGCAGCGCGATAAGTTCTTTGGCAGGCAATGTACCGAAATACCCCTGTTTTTTAATAGCAGGTAATACATCTTCACATACCCATTGGGTAAATTTAACCGCTTCTGATTTACTTGATCTAAATGCAAGCATAAACAGAGCCGGCTCACTTATAAAAATTGTCTCATGAGTACCGGAAGGTGTTGCAGAAAGTGCAATAGCTCGCCATGTTTGGGGTATATTTTTAAGAGATAAGTTACCTCTCCATGTCATTTCAAGCGCCAAAACCACGTCTTTAGCACCAAAAAACACATGACCGTTTTCATCAATGGCTGTTCGAATTTCGCTGTTAGAAAAGGAAAATGGGTTATGCGTAGCCTGTGAAGGCATAAGGATAGTATTAGTCATAATATGACACCTATTGATTTTAAGTTAGTAATGCCACCATGGGTGGCGGGTCTCAACTAGAGCATCAATAGAAGCTCCGGGCCTATTTCCCCTAAGGGTGTTTTATTACGCCTCTCAACCCGCCATAGGAATTATGGCGTGCAACTGCTTTACAGGCACAAAAAAACCGCAAAGGCTAACGGGTGCGGATTACCGCTATTGAATTTCTAGTGCCTGTAAAACTACACCTGAATTATTCGGGTGTCAAACTTTGGTTCTCCTTTCAATTTCAACAAGAATCATAGCGCCTATGAAGCAGTGAATGGATATAGCACCAAATTCTGTGGGTAAGCCATAGATGAGGTCGGCTAGCAATGTAAGCCAACCAGCTATTGTTAGTTGGATGCTAATTTTCACGACTCACCCCCTTTGCGTAGTTGTTCTGCATAAATATCCGCAAGCAAACTTGCTTGACCATCATTCATGCCCGATTCAATACAAGAGGCGTAATACCCAATTCGCTTCTTCTCTATGGCGAAATTTCCTGAAAACTCAGGTTCAAACATTACTGATTCATCAGCGGTACGAGAAAGCCTGGCAAGTACTCTGGCTAGTTCATCTGGCTTATGATTCGCTAATGACCTGTTTAATTCACGGTTTATAGCGTTTCTAAAATAAGAAACATCAAGCCCATAGCGGTTTTTACCGTTCTCTATCGGCAGTAGATTTTGCTCCAACTCTTTCACCCGCTCACGTAGTTGTTTTATTTCCGCGTAAGGGTCAGAGAATTTACCCTCGCTTAATTTCACAATCATATTCCATGCTGCGTCATAGCAAGGCCAATCGTGTTCAACAACTAGGCATTCTTTAACGTTACCATCAGGACAAAGCTCGCTTTCAACGCTATGCAACACCTTGCCTTGGGCGTGACTTAAGTTTTTTCGCTTAAAAACTACGTATCTGTTTTCTCGTTTGAACATACTCACGACTCACCCCCTTTGCGTAGTTGTTCAACGTAGATTTTATTCATGCGTAGCCAAATATCTTTGCACAAATCCCACGGAACTGTAGCCGTTAAATCAGATAGGCCGCTTTCATCGCTTTCACCATTGCACATGTGACAGCTATCATCTTTATCTTGCCAACATTCAGGGCAGACTCGACCATCCTCTATGACAAAGTTAAACTCGCCAATACAACCGGCTTTCGCATGTCGCGGTATTTGGGCATTCTCAAACGCCTCAACCTTCTGCTCTAGGGCGAATTTGTTTAGGGCTTTTTGTCTTGGGTGTTCTGCATTTTTTGACGCGGCTTGTTTTAGATACTCCGTTTCTGCCGCTTCTGACATAGCTAAAATATTATCGGGAGATATATCCGTTATACATCCAATATTCATATTTTCTTGGTATTCCTGGGCGCTTTTGAAACCCTCATACCAAACATCTCCATAGCGACCTAACAGAACGCATACTTCGCTTTCAAGCTTTTGTACATTCTGCTCCAATTCCTTCAGCCGCTCACGCAATTTCGCGTTCTCTGCACGCGCATCTATTAGTTTACTTCTGTCGCTTGGTTCGCAATTGAAAAACATTATTGCTCTCCCGCATTTTCTTTTAAGCCGGCTGCCTTAATGGCCGCATAAACTTGAATTTCAGGAATATCCAGAGCAGTTGCAATGTTTACCACTGGGCAATTTAGTGAGATAAGCGAATCTAACCGTTTCTGATTTTCTTTATTCAGTTTGGGCAAGTTAACTCTATCTAATAACTCACTGCTTTCTGGGTTTGTAGGATTCATCAACCGAATGAACTCAAGCTTAAGGGTATGCGCTTTTTTACGCGTTATACCCATTGCGTTAGCTATCTCCATGTTGCCCGAGTTGCGCGCTAGTAGCTTTTGAAGGTGTTGCTGCTTTTCATTAGATAATGTGATCATGCGCCCAACCTCCCATAAGAAACGATTAGCGCACTACCTATCAAAATAACCACAGTAGCGGTGAAAACATTGCCCATTGTTTGCATGACTTTTAGGAACCATTCAGGCTCTTTTTTACAGCTAAAGCCAAACAAGCGCGCAGATACCATCATTCCAACCAGCAGGCCGCCAGCACAAGCGCTGCTTAAAATGGCGCATACGGCCATTAGTAGATAAGCTTTCATAGCACTAGCTCCGTACGCGAAATGCCCAAGGCAAATATAAGGTGGAAGTCGTCAATTTTACGTCGATTATTGCACTGCAGCTGGCGCTTAGATTTGTTGCGCTTCGGCATGGGTATTTTAATACGTTTAGGCTTCAACTCTTCCAAGCCTGGTAATTGTTGTTGTTCCATTGTTAGTTCCTATTGGTTTGTTGCCCGTCTGGTCCACGGGGTTAGCTAGCTTTGCCTTTCCACGTAGTATCTAGAATGTTGTATTTACATTCGTCGATATCTTCTAGGTAAGTGACTTCGGCTTTAATGGTGTAAACACCTTCTTCTGGCTTAACATGCTTCGGTAAGCGGTCGTGCCAGTCGTCGGTGCCCCAGTTCTCAATGTCGCCGGTGATTGTGTCTGGCGCGTTTGCTGTGACGCCTAGAACGCACACGCCAATAAGGCCTGTGCATACAACGATTTCTGCAAGGTCGGTATCATTCTGCATCCGCGACTTTCCTTGATTTATCGAATATTTTTACTTGTAGTTTTGAGAGGTTGAGTAACGTCGGCTTTAGTTCATCCGGTTGTAAGCCGTACTTATTGCGGTTCAGCTGTAGCAATAACTTTCTATCAACAAGCGACAGGTTTTCCATATTGATATTTGTCTTGTCTCCATCGACAAATATAACCACCTTACCTTTGGGCACAGGGCCATTTTCTTTTTCCCAAATAACTATGTGCTTGAATCTGTAGCGGGTTGAGGCGCCAGTATGTGGGTTTTCCTCTGCTACTTTAATGAGTACATACCCATCCTTGTTACAGATTCGCTCATGGCCAATAGGTTTCAGATTAGAGGGCTTCTTGCCTTTTTTGAATTGAGTGGCTCTACTGTTTTCATGAACTTGTATGCCCTTTTTACCATTGTTCCAAGGCATATCACCTTTAACGAAATGCCCAGTTCTACCTGACTTAATCCCGTGATTTTTCAAACACGCTCGCAGTTGTGATTTCGTTTTATTAGTAGAAAACGCGTCGTTGAATAAAGTGGTGAGTTTATCTATGGAATATAAAGGGTACTCAGCCCTTAAAAATTTAAGCTGTTCCTCTGAATACTTGAATGTTGAACCCATTATTTTGATTCTCCAATCTGCAAAGGCGCCTTTATAAGTCCATACTCTAATTGCAGCTCCTTGGCTTTAAGCACCGTGCTAGCATTATTGACAATATCTTTAGCTATACTAGATACCGCTTTAGCTCTAGCCACTTCCTCCTCTAATTCCTTACCAGTTCTATCTTCCTCTGAAAGCCTTTCCAATTGTGCAAATAAATGGTCGTTCAAATCGCTTAGTTTATTTTTCATCATTAGTTCCTTACTTGGTTGAATAAGCCCGTCTGGTCCACGGGCGTGTTGTTATACGCTTTGCGCTTCTTTTCTGCCGAGCAGCTGCACATCGCCGCTCTGGTCTACAATAATTTCGCAAATGCTTTTGTCGTTGCCGTTGCTGTCCTGGTATGTGCGCGTTTTCTTTTTACCTTTAACATAAAGCTGATCACCCTTCGCTCTGAACTGATGAACAAGCTCTGCTCGCTTACCCCAAATGATTACCCGGTGCCATTCGGTGTCTTCCACTGGGTTTCCATTTCGGTCCTTATAAATTTCACTGGTTGCCAGATTAACCACGCACTTGGCTACGTTGTTAGGCGTATAAGCTAGCTCGGGTTCATTGCCCAAATTACCGATTATTTGAACGTTATTTAGTCCTTTGGTTGCCATTTAAACGCCTCCATAATTTACTGGTTGCCTCATGCCGAGAACGACGTTCAACAATAACCATGATGAAAATAATAAGAATTAAACACGCTTGTAGTGCGTCACTTTTAAAATAAACCGACGCCACTGTGATAAGGCCTAAAATGGCCAGTAGTGCATTAATTAAGTTCATTGTGCTGCCTTACTAAGTACCCGACGTTGGCGGTGTGGTAAACGGTGCTCACTATGTAGCTGTTCACCTGGTTGCATTTCCCGCCAGCCTTCAACGCCATCGGGACTGGTATCATCCCAATTAAAGTCTTTCGCGGGGCCTTCATAAAAACGCTCGTTATTTAAAATAACGCTCACGTTCTGGTTCTCGCTTACGGGCATGCTCCCGAAGTTTGGTAAAAAAGCCATCATGGTTGTTACCTCGTTATGTTGTTAGTTCACTTTTAAATGGGACACGCAGACACCCCCACGGCGGCCGGTCACTTTTACTAATGCATGGCGATTACTTGGGGTGCTCCATGCGGGAGAAGTGGTTCGTACAATCTCGAAATCGTAGTTACCTTTCACTGGGTAATATTTGAATTGGGTACCTTCGGGGTACGTTTTGTTGAAATAGGCTGCGTTCACAGAAGTTGCTCCTTTGGAGGTCTAAGATTTTCTGGTGCAGTTACGCTAATGCCGTACTGCTCCATTTTTTTCACATCTAACCGCTGCATGTGACCTAGCCGTGTGCCGTTTATACTGCGTACCACGCCATCGTTATTCATCACGCCTGCTTGCTCGATTTGATGTTTTAAAACACGGGCGGTTTTCACTGGCATGTTGTTGTACTTTTCACGCAGGGCCACGCTGGTAGATAAGTGCGACATCATGTGTTTTACCCGCACACATAGGTACCGAGGTTCGCTGGGCGCCATGGGTTCACATTCAAATACATAGGGGTACACGTATCGGCCAGCTGCAATTTCATCCATGATGATTTCAACAATCCAAATCCATGGTTCGCGATCGTTATTGGTGTCTGAAATATGGCTATTCATTTCAGCAATAAGGTCACGTTCGAAGGCATCAGTTTCTTCTTCTATGCCTGCAAATGAGCAGACTAAACGCCATGCGGTCATTAAGGCTGCGTAGTTATTCACCATACGCTCTGCGCCTCGGTCGTCTTCTCTGGCACGGTTGAAGTGCTGACATTTAGCTAGCGCTATCTTGTAGCTATCAAGAACGGGCTTTTTGCCAAGCTTCGCCAGCCATTCAATCCATTCATACATGGGAAATTTAGGTAGGCTCTCGTCTAGCATGGGGCCTTTACGGTTTGATAAATCGGTACGAACCGTTTTACCGGTTAAACTTTCTACCGGCACATCTTCCCCAGCCAGTAGCACCGGCGCTGAAATAAGGAATGGGGTTTGTGCACTGCCACGGCTGGTTTCAGTGTAGTTATAACTTTCTTGGAGTAACGACACGGCACGGGCGATAATTTCAGACTTACGAGCACTGAGTTCTTCCCAGCCAATAGGATGGCTAGTACCGGATACCGAGGTCATTAAGCGGTATTCGGTGCCCATGCTTTGGCCTGAAAACATTTTCATGCCGGTTGTGCGCTCAAGGCGTTTTATTAACGTTGATTTACCACTGGCCTTGCCTGCCTGCACGATTAAATGCGGCCAAAAGCCTAAGAATAATTTCAACTGAGCCCCTAATATCCACACTAATGCTCTGGCTGCAGCATTGTCTTTGAAGGTTTCTTGGTAGGCGGCAACCACTTGACTAGCATGACCACGCATACCGCGGGGAAATGCAAAATTATGGTAGGGACATTGCTGTGCCGGCTCAGTGAAAAAACAATCTTTTCCCTCGTTTACCCTGGGCTTACCACCTAAGTAGCAAAGACCTACAAAGTTCGCCGCTTCTACACTGCCAATGCCAATAGTGCGTTCAAATATGTTTAGCATTCTAGAAAATGCGCGAGGGTTATAAATTGGTCCGCTTTTGCGCCAGTGGTCGAGGTTATGCAGCTGCTCGTCGTCCATCACTCGGCGCTGCAATTTTTCGCCGTGCCTTGTGGTTTGGTATATGGCCACAAATTGAATTCGAGGGCTGTTATCTTCCTCCCCACTCATGGTGGCACTGGCGCTGGCAATTTCAACGCGGCTAAGGCCGGCTACCCGAAACCCTGCCACATCGATGTTTTCAATTTTTTCGTCACCTTCGTTGTCGGTGCTAATTTTAATTGAACTGGTGAAGTCGGCTTTTACCCGATACTTCCAGTACTGCTGGTAATCGTGATGGGGTAACCATACTCGTGGTTTCGCACTTATGCTGTCGTCGTTATCTTTTCCTGCTAACCCTGGTATCAGCCATGGCTCTAATTCACGAAACGGGCTCTTGCTCTTAATGTTTTTCCACACGTCGTTGGCATCTTGGCCATATTCCCATTTTGAACGGTCGACAAAAAAACAGGGAACGCCAGCGGCTAAACAACCTTCGTGAATTCGCCATTCCGCTTCAGCGGAATAGCAACGAAACGCCCCATTTGGATTACGTTTGTCTGGTTTGGGTTCGTCGTGGTCGTAACAACAAATAACAGTTTTACCAATAAACAGCTGCCAGTTAACTTGAACTTGGGTACCACGCAGCGCAATGGCGCATGTGGTTTTGTCATTCCAGAATGCCGCTTCAATACTGAGTGCATCTAGTGGCCCTTCGACTACATATACTGTTTTCGCCGTACGCAGTGCTCTTGGGTCTAGCATCCAAAACACGCCATTCTTTTGGCCTAGGGATTTGGTTTTCATCCCGCCGTTTAATTCTGGTACGTAATAACGATAATCAACTGCAGCGAGCATTTTTGTGTTCGGTTGATAGGTAAGGAAGCTCACCGCTTCACCGCCCCAATGTTGCTCGCCTTGTTTTAATTTGGGGCTGGTGTAATTAGTCCAACCCAGTGTTTTATTGGTGATACCTGCACTAATGACGTGATCGGGAATGCCCCGTTCATTTTTTAAGTAAACACGGCAGCCTTCTTGATTCTCTGAACTCTTACTTGCAATGTACGCTAGCTTTTGCAGGTCTTGCTGTTCTTCGTCTGCATCATCGATGGTAGGCAGGAAGTGCAGAAAATAGAGTTCATGCAGTTTTTTATTCGCGGCAGGGTAATCGATATCGAAATACCACATTGCCAAATCGATAATATTACCGCCACCTTGGTTATGCGCATTACGCCATACCTGGTGTTCAACATTGATAATGACCTCTGGCGCCTCACTTTGAGGTCTGCTCAAGGTTTGCAGCACCCCATTATCACTGCTCATTTTCATGCCCATACGCATGGCAGCGTCGGTTAATGGGATGCGTGCTCGTAACTGATCTAACGTCAGCATGTGTAAACCTCGTTATTAATCTATTGGGGCTGTAAACGGCGAAATATATTGACTATCGCTTTAATGACTACCAGCTCGGCTAGGCGCTCAATTAACAACGGGTTGTCTTGCATAAAGCTATTGATTTGCTCATCAAAAGGGGGCTGCACTTCGCTGCCCTTTGCTTTTTTTACAAGCCGAGCAATATCGTGCTCGAGCATGACCAATTCGCTTTCAAGCATCTGCAGGTTTTCGCGGGTAACTGGAGACGTTTCAGACATTGTGAATAGTTCCTTCTCGATGCTGCCCAAAACCAGATTCACGATCTTCTTTTTTACGGCGCGCAGCATCGGCCAATAAGCGCTCATGCTGGCGCTTTATTTCTTCACGCAATGGTTTAAAGGTTTGACGAATAGCACTCATAGCGCAGCCTCCTGCATTGTTTTTCGTAGGTCGTCGCGGCTAGGCTGTGTATAAACCTGAGTCGTAGTGATGTGTTCATGGCCTAAAACAGCTTGAACCTGCCTTAACCCTTCACCGGTTGTGGAATTTTGTAGTCTGCGTACTGCCCATGTGTGGCGTAACCAGTGAGGTGAGGCTTTTACAATGCCTGCAGTGTTGCACCAATGCGTCATTCTCTGCTGATACGCTCGAATACTCATGCGCTGCCTGCGGCGAGACAAAATTAACGCCTGCTCGTCATAACTACTCTCGGGGTTAGCTGCTATCATTTTGCGGCGTATTTTTAACAAGGCTTCCAAAGCTTTTCGCGCTGCATCAACTAAATAGATTTCCTGTTTTTTATCCAGTCCACGCACGCTATCTTTCTTGCCGCCCTTTTGTTTTTCCGAGGCCAGATGCAAGTAGCCTTTATCCAGCGCTTCTAATGCATCCGCTTCATCTAACAAGTGTACCGTTTGCACACGCCTTGCCGTATAGCGCATCAGCAGCATCCAGTTAAGGTCACGCTCGGCTTCTACATCTTTGAATTTACGTAAGGTGCTAAACAGTATTTTTTCTTCTTCACGGGTTAAACTTTTAACTTCAGCCATGCGCCTGCTCCTTACGGTTTTGCTTGGCCAGTAAGCGCTGCGCTAATTCCTCCCCAAAGAACAAACCAAGTGCACCATTTTTAAGTGCAATAGTTTGATGGCCAGCACGGTTTGTATTTACCTGGGTGATTCCTGCTTTTCGTAAAGCTGCAGGAACAGCCGTAGCGTTATTACTCATTTGGTAACTCCAAACCCACCATTTCTGCTTGTAGTTTGATTAAGTGCATGTAGGCGCTTTTTTGCTTGTCGTTGCAGTCTGTAGATTGCATGTGCAGCAATGCTTGAGACATTGACGTTAAAATTTTGTCGCGCACTTTTAACCGCTTAATAATCAGCTGTAACTGAAACTTGGACATATCAACCATTTCTGATTGCGATGCGTTCACGTTCGCTTCACTCTCGTTCACTTTAACCACCGTTAATTGTGTTTTAGGTTCTGCTGACATGGTTTCTCTCCGCTTCTTGCTGCAGGGCAACTTGCACACCAAACCACTGCGCCATTTTTTTATTGCCGGCACTGGTAATGGCGTTTAATTCTGTGGGGGTAATAATGTCGTCTTCGATGGCGTCGTAAATGCTTTGGCAGGTTCTGCCAACCGCGGCCTGCCATTGACAGAATTTGTCGAGCACTCGTTCGGTTGGTTTTTCACTTAAGTCGACCGGCACGGCCACAAACCCACACATTGCATTTATTTGAAAAAGCAGGCTGAAACATTCAGTACAGTTCATCATTTCAACCGCATCTATCAGCCCTAATTTATAATTAGGTAAATTGGGGTTTAGCTCGTTACGAACCGTATTGGGCGTTTTGCCTAGCGAGCAGGCAAACATCTCTGCAGCACTGGGGTGACTTTTCAGCAACAGATGCGCAGCATGTAAAACTGCGTTATAGTTACGTTGACTCTGCATTAGTTCATCCTCGAATATTTGCATTGTTAGTTCCTGCCACGGGCTCCTGGTCCGAGCCTGTGGCAATCACTTCTTTCTTGTTGTATCCCAGCACATTCAAATCATCTTTTATGTCACAGTTAAACGTGAGAATAATGGCGTGTGCGTCGTTTTCTGTAATCGTGATGTAGGATTTAGAAAAATCTTGTCGGCAGAAAAAAAGCATAAAGACAATCTCGCCTAAAACTTCTTTAACTTCGATTTCGATTTTATTGCTATCTAACGCCAGCCATCCATGTCGATGAAAATAAGTGAGAGTAAAATAACCATACATATACTGAAAGACGGCACCTACCTCCAGCATTAGAGTGGAAGGCTCTCCCTCGCAGTACAGATGTGAAAACGTTCCGTTTTCTCTTGCAGCTGAACTGTAATCTATATGTTTTACTGGTTGAGTCGCTTCAGGCATACGTTACTCCTGACGCGCAATAGCTGTGGTGGGGGAGTTTTCGAATCTTCGAATACCCGACTCAACACACAAGGCGATGATTTGAGATTTTGACCGCTGCTCTCGAAGCGCCGCTTCGTTGATGCGCTGCTCGAGTTCAGGTGTGGGCCGAAAGCACATAGGTTTGATTTTTACGTTAGACACTGCGTAATCCTCTATTTTGAGTTAGAATGTATACAAACGAATACAATGTTTATTATAGATTCAATATTTGGGATTTAAATTCATTTTTTGGGTTTTTTAATACCGATTTAGAATAAGTTTATGAATAATCCGCACGAAAAAGAATTTACGCAGCGTTTGGAATGGCTGCTAGCAGATAGGAAATTGACGCCCTGGGCCAAGAAACTTGGACTTTCTTCGGGTACTGCCGCCCGTTTATTGAAGAACGTTGTGCCCGGTTCTGACATTCTCACTGCGATAATGCGCACTGAACATGTAAACCTGAATTGGTTGCTGGAAGGTCGCGGCCTACCTTTTATGTTAGATAGCTATACAGAAACGGAAGCGTTCGAGAATATGCTGAGTGTTCATGCTCAAGATGCTGAATATGATGCATATTTGTGTTTTAACGACGAGTTAAAATCTGCTGCTGTCGTACTGACACAACCTGCTGCCTATACATTTAAAGACAAAAGTATTGCGTACCATCAAATCGAAACATTGTGCGGCCCCTATAAATCACCGTTCTCTATAGAGCGCGCCCTTACTGGTTGTAATATCAATTATTTCGACCTACCAGAGTTTCAATTCCCCGCATTTACTCGAGGCCAGTACGGGACTTACAAACTATTAGGCGATGATAGAGTGCCAGGTATGGTTAAAAACACGCAGGGCGGTACCCAGTTCGCAATGTACAAAAGGCAAGAAGCACAGCACTACGACCACATAAAGCCAATTAGCCACTATAAGTTTTCAATGGATGAGAAATTAGCGTTGCTAGACTTAATTATTTTAACTGCAGAAGAGCATAAGCTCACCGAAAAATTAGACAGAAAAGTAAAGCTAGATGCGCTTGAAACATTAGAAGAAATGAACAAGCGCGCTGATAGCTTGACGCCAAAAGAAGTTGAATTTGCGTTAAGAGCGAGTGTTCACTAGTTTTTCTTTTGAGGTCGTTGTCCGAACCACCAAAAAAATATGGTTGTGGCTATATATGCCACCATACGCCAGATTTCTTGTGCTGCAGATAGTCGAAGTTCAACATCTAGCCCATCAACCTTTGAAATTAACGCGTTCGCTTCTACCAGTATAATTGTTATCGCTACCGCTACGTATAGCGTTAGCGCGGGCCTTACAATACCCCGTATTACATCGACAATACCTAACGCCCCAATTACCCATGTAGGTGCACCCGTATCAGGCATGTATTGCCGCTTGTCGTGATCGTAGCTGGCCGTTTGCATAACAAAAGCATTATTGTCAGCTTGTGCGGCTGCTTCTTGGCTTGCAATGCTAAGGTTCGCCTCGCTTTCCAATTTCACCATATTTGCATCGTGATCGAGTCGGTACTTTTCCTGCTGTATTTCTAACCCTTTTGTTTTGTACTGAAACAAACTTTGGACTGCAGAGCCTAGAATGCCGGTAGCGCCACCGCCTACTACGGCCATCAGTGCATCACTTAACCATTCAAACATTTTCTTGCTCCCATGCGTTGCGTATTGATATGCGGGCTGGCTGGCCAGCTAATATATTGTGAAAATCGCCAATGGCGCGTCGAGTATCAAAAATAGCCCGTTGGTTTTGGTGTACTCCAGTGCGGTAACCAATCAGAACACACCCTAGCACGCTGGTTTTCAGCCCTTTTTCTTTATTGCCTGCCCATGTACCAGCATGAGCTAAAATGCTGCTCCGCTGGGGTACATCCTCTATGAGGTATAAATGAGAACGACCACCAATAGGTTTGCGTGTTTTAACCAGTCGCATGGAATAGTCGCCTGCAGGAATGCAGCTCAGATTAGGTAAGTTATCGCGCCATGGTAGCTCTAAGGTGTGCGCAAACCATGGCCCAATAAACATATTGCCAGGTGTGCCTTGCTCGTCAGTGGTATGTCGTAGCAGCTCAATAGTCAAAACCGCAACTCTACTTTTACGAGTCTGTCGTCTAGTTCACGACTTTCTGACTGCTGTTCACGAAGTTGCGTCTTTACCTCTTCCAGCTGCTGTTGCCATCGCCCTTGGTCTCGCAATGCATCATCAGAGGTATAGCGCTTTTGATTAGCCAAGTTAAACGTTGTGATCATCGGTAAAACGCTCGCTTTCAACTCAGCCATAGCGATGTTCAGCTTTTTAACTTCTTCTTGCAGTTGCGAGTCTTTGTTTTGAATATCTTCGAATACGAAATTACTCAAAAATATCAACAACGAAAGCAGCAATGTACCCGAGTTGAGATATAGCCAATTTTGTGGCCCTGGGTTTTTGTCAGGTTCAGCCATCGAAATAACACCATATAATTGCGAAATTAGATGGTGTTATTGTCGCGGCGGAAACCGCGCAGCACTAGGGCAAAACCTCCGCTTAGCTGATGTTGCCTATGGTCGCGGCTTCTTTTCCGCGCCCCCAGCGAACCTGTCGTATACCAGATTTTTTAGCCCAAATCTTTATTATTTTCTTATACTTTGGACTAAGATTACCGTGACCTAAGTACACGGTAATATTATCTTCACCTTCCGATTGAGCGAAGAATTTAAAAATGCCGTCTTCCGACTTTATTCTTACAATTCTTGCAGTTACGTACTCTTCAACAACAATACCGTTAATAACTTGCTCGTTATAACTCATGTTTTCGCGTCCTGTACGTTAATTACCGTCTGAAATACGATGCGCTTTGATAAGGCACCATTTCACTGGCTGTCATGACCAGCCCGTCGCTATCACCGGTGACATACAACACAAACGTGAGTTCAAGATTGTTAGGGTCTTCACCCTTTAAATCACCTGTTCGCGCAGCTATCACTACTTCACGAATCATATCTGGGTCATCAGTGGATGAAACACTTGAAGACGTCGACGATAAAACTTCAACGGAATCGATACCGGGCTGATCGAATCTAAAGAAACCATCAGCATCATTTAACACACCATCATCTGGTATTAACTTAAAACGAAAAGCTTCACGGTTTGCCCTGCCCTCAAAAGCCTGCACGGTTCCGTCGTGATGCAGTTCCCAGCGTCGAGTATCCAGCAGCTTAAGCAGCGCACTTGTTTCGAACGCCGCCACATCGATGTGAACAGCAGCTGCAGCGCTTCGGTTACCGTCGGTATCAATAGCAATCACATCAAACGACACACGTTGTGCTGTTGTGGTAACTGGGGATTCAAACGTAGGCGTTGCGGTAGTTTCATCTTCAAGCGCTACAGTATCGCCAGCAGTTTGCGTCCACTCATACGACGCAATGGGGTTCGTGCCAGGTGTTGAACTAGATGCGTCTAGCTGAACAGTTACACCCGCCGCCACTGACTGGTCGGTGCCAGCGTTGGCGGTTGGCGGGGTGTTCTCTGCAGGTAAGGCCGCAACGAGTACTGTAAACTCACTGAAGGCGGTTTCTCCGTCAACGCTCGTCGCGGTAACCCGAAAGGTATGCTCTCCCGCTTCATTAACGGTAATGTCCGGTAGCAATTCTGTCGCAGTATCAAATGTCGGTGATTGACCGCTCGTACAAGTCCAAGCTATCGAGGTGTATTTGTCTCCCTCAACGGTTGGTGTGAACGTACCCCCATCCGTTAACGTACCGCTAAAGCTGGCTGCGATAGTAGGGACAATTGGCACATAGGCCAAGATAGAATGGGTGATATATACGGGTTCGGAACTGTCCCCAGCGTCATCCTTTACGATCAATTTAAAAACAAGGTCTTGCGCGTAGTCTTCTTTTGGGGCGGTATATTCTCGGGTGTCACCCGTACCCGAAAGAACAACCGCATCCCCATCCGTTTGCGTTATCGTATAGGTTTCTATTGTTCCGTCAGAGTCATACGACCCTGAGAAATCTAAAGTAACCTGAGAATCCGCTACAATCTCTGAAACGTCAGACCCAAGCACAGCAACCGGTTTTTCGTTAGGGGGAACAGTTGAGTTAAAACCCCCTTCAGTGTTAAACATTACTCAGTTACTCCATAGAAACCGGTACCAGTGATAGGTGGGTTATCGCCTTCATAAATACCCGAGACTACCGTTCCGACCGGTAACGGTAACTCCAAGGACGCCGCCCCATCTACGAAACTAAGTAAGCCACTAAAAACATCGAGGTTTCCACCGAATCCGTGAAGCTTGATATGGTGATCACCATCGGCTATGCCTGTGATATTAATATTCAGTGTTGAGAATGAATCCACGGTCACGGTGTACAAATCTTTAAACCAGTCTGCAAATTGCTGCCGCATGACTTCCCCGCCATATTCGCCAGGGTGAACCGCATCTACTAAGAAATCGTTGTTTTCCGCAAAGGCCGCTTTTGTGAACCCATAAAAATCATATTTAGGCACTTCATTTACGCTGTCCCAGCTAGAATCCCCAACAACCTCGGATAAGAATGGGTGTACGATGTTCGTGTTATATGGTTCGGAACCGCCTGAGTCAGGTGGTACTGAACCGTAGTTTCTCCATGAAATAGGCAACCAAATTACATTGAGTCCAGCATCCGTGAACAAAGAATAAAGTTCTTCAAAACGAGGGCGCATTTGCAATATGTACTGATTGGTGTCTTTGTTTGCCGCGTAGGTAGTAGAGCCTGAAACATCGTTACCCCCCATGTGAATTAAAATCGTGATATTTTCAAGGGTGTAACCAAAGTTGAGAAGGTTTGTAATGTACGCAGGAAAGTCTAGAATCGCTTCTTCGGTATCTTCTCCACCATGGCCATACTGAAACACTTCAACTTCTACGCCATGCTGTAGAAACTTCCACTCTAAGTCCCTCACTCGGTTATTCTGCAACGCAGCTTTTAGAATTGATGCTGAAAATGAGGCAAACACTTTAGCTTTGGACTTATCATACCTGCTGGTATCTTTAATAAACCCCGCTTCAGGGTGACGCCAGCCGTTGTTGACAGGGGTGTAATCTAAAGTACGGGTTTCACTTCTAGGCGCAGAGTAAGTCCCATGCTTTGAACTTATAGAGTCAATACAAGTCATACAGTCGTGGGTTTCATTTAGTTTGTATAACCGGTTATTTGTAGACTCGGCGTCGTCTAAATCTTCAAATAATATGTCCCAACTAATGCCCGTTGATTCTAGTGTGTTCGCTCGTTGACCAAGGTATCGAAACTCTACCGTTCCGGTTGTTACACCTGTTTCTTGGTGAATTATGTTTTCACGGGACTCTCCATCGTAGATGGTTAAAACATTACCCACCCTTTCTATCCACACTCTATTAGCATAACTGAGGCCGTCACGCTCCCCAGAGGGAGAGTTGTGCGTGGTAAGGTTGTAAGTGCTATTTGCTAGTTTTATCGTACCTAAGCCACGAGTTATGTAGTCTCGAAAGTCATGCGTACCTATTGTAATGCCTGAACTATCGCGCCTATAGCTAACTCGAAAATCCCCCGTAAAAATTACCGAAGGTATCGTGACGACAAAGTTCTCATTATTCTCTGTTAACCGCATTGTTATTCTCTCTTTATATTGTAATTGAAATTAAATTAGACCAATCGCCAATGAGCGCCCCATTTAGGCAGCGGCATCTGATTTGATAGTTACCGCTTGCAAGGTTTAACGTCCGTTTAAAGCATCCAACTACGCCAGGTAAACCAACATCAGGCACGGCTAGACTTTGCCAATTCGCGCCGCCATCAGAAGAGTATTCAAACTGCATATCTGTCATAGCTACGCGGCAATAATCGTTAATAGTCGGGTAACTTTTTAGTGTGAAAACTGAATCTCTGAACGAGCCCACTACGCCAGCTGTTGAGTAGTGAAATCCTTCACCGTTAACTTGTGATTTCATCTGATCGTTAGTAACGCAGCGCTCACCGTCTACGCTTGCATTCCACAACTCGATAATTGAACGGGCATGAGTTGGCGCAAAAGCTTCTTTTGTGCCGTATGTTCGTATTACTGAGGAATTGCAAATTAGAGATCCACCAAAATTGTGAACCCGATAAGGACGGTACCCACCTACTGAACTGCAGTGGTTAAAATCCATGTGCTTTTTAATGTCGGCTATACCATCAGAAGCGTTGCTACCATCAAGACCAAGAACATATGCACGCGCTTCGATCACTTCTTCACTAGATAAACCATTGGAAAGCAATATATCGCTATTGTTTGTAGGGCCGTTGTAATTGCCCTGGTTGGAGTTTAAACCTAAATCAGCGGTAAGGTAGCAAACTTGCATTAAAGCCATGTAGGGGCCGTTGTTCTGATCTGCGGTAATAGCTGTTTGCCATGTTGAACTGCTGCCAGTGTAGCCACCTGTTACTTTCATGCGCCATACTTCTAGAGAGTCTCCACCTCGAATATTAACGGCTGATTTCTTGCCGTTTGAATAAGTGTTTTCAAATAAGAAGTGACCACTGTTATCGCCATTAAAGTAGCCGTCACGCGTGCCATTCAATTCACCAGTAATATAAACTTGGTTTTCTGTATCTCTAATTCTTGCTTGCGGCACTATGAACCATTCAAGGTTTACATCACTACCGATCACCGTGGCTTCAAGCTCTGGCACTGCTGGCGTTTCTGTTCTTATTAGCTTGCGAACGTAGCAATTAAGTACATCACCTGTGAAGCTTTGGCCGGCGATGCTTACTGATGTGGCGTTAGATGGCGCTCTAATCAGCCAAACTTCGGTGCCTTCAACATAATGGCTATACTGGCCTTGTGCGCTCCCTATGCTTGGCACGACACCACCAGAGGTTCTACCCTCTATTTTGAGCGATATTTGATATATTTCACCGGCCTCGAAAGAATAGCTAGCAGACAGTGCAGAACTAGAATTATTTGCCGTATATCGTTCACCGTTTTTACTCCAACCGCTACCGCTTAAAGCATCTGGGCTAATTAGCTTCGCTGAAACTTCGGGCGAGGGGTGAATAATAAATCTGTGTACAAATATTTGATCCTCTGTTGAGAACCGAACGAAATCTTCAACCGGCGTTTCAATACCTAAATAGGCATCACCTGGTATATAGCGCATCGAGCCCAATGAGGTCGGCGCTATACTGGCTCCGCTTGGTAATCGAAGAATTTTTTCAAACGGGCGATCACTTCCTTGCACTGAAATAGCGTTAACTAAATTAGGTATCTGCATAAAAGGCAGGTAAAGCGTTTGGTTTGCGTAAACGGGTAAAGCTTCGGTAGTTTCCTGCGCCTTGGTTCCTAACCAACTTTCGCCGCGTCTGAAATCTAGCGTAGTGTTATAAAGCACGCCGTTGATAGTTACATTGTTCAATATTGCAGTAGCGTCACCAAGCGCGGTAAGAAACGGCATAGGAATGTTTAACCGGTACTTACCGCCGTTAATAGTTGCCGTTGCACCTTCAGCTAAAACTATGGCGGCTAACCCGCCCGTTTCATCAAGCAAGCATCCGCAATTGTTTAACTCTAAATCACCGTTAGCATAATAAGCGTAGCTATCGCCTTCTATCTGACGTAGCCAGCTAACCATGCAATCTCGCGCTTTCCCACCTTTGCCAAAATAAACACCGGCACCGCTGTAATAACTCGTCAAGCCTTCAGTATTTACGGGGCAGTGAAACTCATGTGATGGCCCACTAAACCCGCGAATACGCATATCGATAACCACGGCCTCGTTAGCGCTTTCGCCAATGTAAAGACCAGTTAATGTCTCATTACTATCTTTAAAGTCGTGGTTATCATTTTTAATCTCACCCGCCGCAATAATTACTTTGCTGTGGCCTTCCTCCACAACCAAGCCAATGTCACCCTCACCTTCACAATGAAACCCCTGCAGAGACACGTCATTGGAATTTTGAGGGACAACCAAAAATTTAGAGTCGGCATTGATGCGCGTAATTTTTGAAAGCTTGGCACCATTTAAAGAGTGTCCGTTCGTATCTATCAGTTGGGTTTTATTCGTTACTGCTGAATCAATAGTGAGGCCGTAGCTTTCACTTTGCAGCTGTATCGCCCTGTCGTAGCCGCGAACCCTTAAACCATAGTAGCGATGATAATCAGCATCTAATTGATAAAGCGTGCCACCGTCACCGACCATGTAAGGAGCATCGGCGTTAACTTTAAAATTAATTTCTGAATCGCCAACCTGAATGCCATAGTAAAATGATATTTCACCACTAGCCACGCCATCTACATCAAATGTAAAAGGCGTAGTTTCTGGCCACCAATCTCGAATATTAGTTTCGCTACAAGCGATATAAAAGTTATCACCGGTTTCAAGTCGATAAAGGTTCTCGCCATCATCGTTATCGTATTTTCTTGAGTAGATATTTCCTAACTCTTGCGCTGGGTTGCAATAATCCCAGCTATCTCCCTCAGTCCACCCAGGGGCAGTGTTCAGATTTATATCAAAGCATCTATTCATACTGCGGCAACCTTAATCTAATACTTTCAATTGTTATCGTGCCGGTGATAGGTGCGCCGCTATTTTGGCGTTTTATATAAATCCGCTCGTTAGTGATAAAACGATGAGCGCGAGAGTAATAAATAATATTCGGATCGGTGTTTGTAATTGTAACTGCTGCCTTTCGATTTAAGTTTGATGTCATAATTATCTCTAACTCAAAGTCATCATAGCTATCAGAGAAAAAGCGAAGCGCATCATTACTGTCGGACGCATTATCAACAGAGTAAGTCCTACCGTTTTGCATCCAACTACTACCCATTGAATTAGGTGTTTCAGGCGTTATGTCCTCGCTGTACCAATAACCATCGTCACGAAGAAAGAAGGTATCAAACGGGCTTCTTAACGTTCCAAAGGCAACATCAAAGTAACCGTTTAATGATCGGTAGTAAGATTTATCAGTATGAAGCGTTTCCCATCCGTTACCGATTTGCACAAAATCAATAATTCCCTCGAAATACTCGCTGTCAAATTCACCAATTTTATAAAGGTCGGTAACTGTGGTTTCTATAGTTTGCCACTCAAAATCAGTGATAAATGGTGGATTGTTAGGTAATCCATTTCCCCCATTACCCATGGGGAAAACCTTCATTTTAATGCTACCGGTAAAGGCGCTATTCAGTCGGATAAAAAGCCCTCGATAAAAAACAGCAAACTTACGGCTTTCAATTGTTGTAGGCATTTTTTTAAATCTATCTTCAAAGCTGAAGTAAATTTCTTGACGTACAGAATCGAAGTGTATCTCTCTGCGGTTGTTAGGTGAGTCCGTTGGTGCTTCATCAACAGGCAGCATGCGCGGGTAATCCCGTAGCCGGTGTGCAAGGGATATTTCTGGTTCAACTGGCGGCGCTATTGATTCCGTGCGCTTATCGTCTGTGACTGATTGCGGTAATTGCTCTCTAGCTACGGTGCCCGTAACATTTTCAAAGGCTGGCCAGCCTTGAGCATAATCTGGCTTTTCGGTTATCTCGCTGTATTTCCCCCAGCGCTTCACGAATTCAGGCAGAGTGGCCGCTACGATATCGCTCCACTCTACCTCTGTTAACGGTTCTTCCTGCCCTTCTATGGTTGCTACAAATGCTTCATAGGCTGCACGGTTGTTCTCTAGGGCCTGTAATAACCAATCGCCTAAGCCGATGGGAATAAGTGCCGCTGGCACATTGATTTGGTCTGCGTGTGGCCATGGCGTTGCTAGCGTTAGCGTGCGGTTTATTGTGTCACCTGCAGTCACGGTCACTGGCAAAAATCCATTTAGAAAAAGTCGACTACCTGGTGCTATCGCAAAATTTGAATCATTACTATTTATCTGCAGTGTGTCACTGCCGGCTGTGATTGTTACGTCACTGAAGTCTCGCGCATAATTACTCATGGGATATGCTCATTTTCACCGGAACCACCACCTATAACGACCGAGCCGCTACCCCCGCTACCAACACTATCGCTAGGGGGCGTTGAGCCGTGATAGAGCGCCGTTACGTCTGAGATAGTTTCGCCAGCTTTCGCTACATCGATAACGATGGCTGATTGCTGCACTAAAATGTTGTCATTGGTGCTGGTTTCTAGCGTTGCTCTAAAGTGGGTATCAGTAGAACCCTGTGGAATTACCGCCCCTAATGAGACAGTTACAGAACCTTCTTCTTCTACATTTCGTGAATTGAAGCGTTGAACTTCGGTGCCATCTATATAAAGAACAACGTCGAAATTTGAGGTTGAACCACCGCCCCCTTGGTGGTCGAAGGCTAAGCCTGAAATCGTTAGAATTCTGTTGGAGGCAGGACCTATAAACCCTGGCACAATCGTACCCTGCACAATTGTGTAGTTTGAATTTGCACCTACCGTGTATTCCCCTTGCACTACCACGACATAGCGGTCCAATACATCACCGACGATCTTATTCGCGTATACTGTGCCCAGCACCGTGCTATCTTCATCAACGGTTACATTTTTAAGTGAAGCGTTTTTAAGGGAAATATCGCCAGCCTTACTGCGCCATTCAAGGGCATTAGATTTATTTAAAGCTGGTAAGTCCGGCTCTCCGTCGGCATTGAGCATTTTAGGTCCAAACCAGTACCATAAATTTTCTGTTCCAAAACCATTAGCCAGTTCAATTTTCATGAAATTCTCACCGACCATCTGAAATTCAGGGGATTTTAATTTACCGGCAAACTCTGTATCAGCGCCTATTTCCAACTTGCCCGTTATCGTATTGAGCGAGAAGAAAACCACGCCGGCTTTGCTGGCGAACTTCAAGCGGTCCATGTAAAGGTGTATGTCGCTGTTGCCATTGCCGCCGGCTATCTCTAGCCCTGTAAATTGCTCGTTCTCGTCGATGATTCCAAGGTAATAAGCGGCCTCTAATTGTCCGAGGGAATTTTCAAGCGCTTGCATAAAACTAATCACGTTGACTTCTTCGCCTTCGCCATTAGTGACCTTCACTTCTTGGAATGCTCGAGCTAAAGGTGCGCCGACTATCCAGTTTCCGTCTTCGTCTTCATAGCCAATTTGCACGACGTTATTTTGTGATATTTGGGTCTGTACTGTTTCGGTACCAACTTTCTGCTTCAAGCCGATGATATTGGTTTGGTTAATCTGGTTGGCCTGTTCGACTGAAGTTACTTGGTAAACTAATCGCTGGTAGTCGTCGCCGTTCTCGCTTGTTGCTGTGCTCCATAGGCTCACATCATTGGTGATGTTATCGATGTGCTCACCGAGTGCAACGGGCAAGCCTGGCCATTGAATTAACGCAAAGGTTTCAGGTACAAATTCCTGTGCGTCTACGCCCAGCAAGTTCGGAATTGTGACAGATAGCCAGTTAGGGTCGGCGGCGTTGCTATTTACAAGCCGATACCACACAACCACCGTTCCACCGTGGGGGGTGTTGGTAATGGTAATAGTTAAGTTTTTGCCTGCAGCCAGCGCGCTGCTGAAATCTTCTTCTGTATCGCCATCAAAAGAATATCGCCATTCATATGTTGCGCCGGCATTGGGTGGGGTAGGGCCAGTGACAATAACGCGACCTGGCAAGATGTTTACACCAATATCGCCAGTCGGTGTGCTAGTTGCTCCCACGTTAAATAAAATGGTAGTGCCAACACTGGTCTTTTCGAAGCGATTTTCAGCCGCTATCGCCACCCGATAATCACCCAACGTTAAATTATTAATATCTTGTGCTGGGCTAGTTGGGTAGTACACCTGTTGCCAACCATCATCTGGATAGCGGGTAATTAACACTACATAGCGGCGAATGCTCGTAGGGGTGTCGTGTGACCAGGTTAAAACGCCCTGCCGCCAAGCGTCATTGGGGGTAGGTGTGTAACTTACGTTCTTAGGCTCTTTAACGTAGGTGTTATCTATTGATGTACCAGGCGTTAAATCTTGCTCGGCTGGTATTACTGAGTCGTCGTATATCGCCGCTGCAGTTTCTTGCAATACAAGCGACCATATGAAATTTTCAGCATCGAATTCATATCCCACCACTTCAAATTCTTTATTGGTGATCCCTGCCTCTTTAAAATTGGCGGAAATCACAGCGCCAGGGGGGCATTTTATTCCTTTCCAACCCACCTGTATGCTCAACGTATCACCGGCCGCCATGCGCTCCATATACAATCGATTTAAGCGCTGGCACATGGTATCCGAGTTTGTGTAGCCCAACTCACGTTTATGTTGCAAATAACGCTTGTCACGTACAGTGCGGTAATAATCACTGTATATTTCAGTACTATTCGTCTCTTGATAATACGCAGATGGGTCGATAAACACCGCAACCACTGCATTACATCTGTCTTCTAGTGCTGTAAATGGCTGTCTATCAATCTCACCTTGCAAATCGTCATCAGTTAAACTGACCGTAGCGGGTCCACGGTACGCAGCTGTGAGCAACCAATATTTACCCCCTGCTTCTGTCCATCTCCCCCCACAGGATTTTAATAGCTCGTCTTCAACAATCCTCTGTCCCTGGCTTAAATCAATAATGCCATTGCATGTCCAACGCTTTTCGGTGTGAGTGTTACCGTCTTTATCAGTAAAAGTAACTTCTTCATCACATAAATTCGCTTCGAATGCGATATTGGCAATGTCGAACATTTCAATTGGCAGCACAATATCACCACCGAAGCGCTTCCAATAAAAATTAATTAGTGCAGCGTTATCAGTCCATTCCCATGTTGTTTCGTCATCCGCAAGGTGCGAACCATCACCACCAACCGTCGAATCTTTTCTTGGGTCGTAACACAGAATTCCTTTAACTTTAAACTTAACGTCTTGCACGCCGTTTGGGAAAATGTCAGGGTTAACCTCATACTTGTTATAAGCATAAGCCACCCCGTAACCAACGCATGTGCTATCTATATTTTCCATTTCATTACGTGCATTGGTATTAACTGTAGTCTGGTCACCTAACGCGACTTCAATACGGTACCCTTCACCACTCAACTGGTTATTTTCAACTCCATCGAGTTGATAAAGCGTAATGCTTTCACAAAGATGAGCGGCAAGCGGTACAAAGAATAAGTGATATTCTTTATCTCCAATTGTCCGTTTCTCATATTTAGTAATTGGTCCGCTGGTAATGGTTTCACCGACTACCATTGTGCGTGTCGGGTTACTTTCTACACTCAATTCTTGGCTGCTAGTACTTATGCCACCCATGTCTGGAACCATTGAGTCCATTAACGCGTCGAACCCAATTGCCCCAGCGACTCCTATACCAATAGCCCAGCCCACACCAACAACTGAAGCCGCGCCCAACCCAATTGCTGCACCAACTACCACGGCAGGCACTAAGCTACCCTCCAAACTTTTTTAATATTTAGAGGTGAGACAGTGGCGAGCTGATCAACACCAGGAACAAGAACCTGCCCGTACATAACGCCTGCAACTTCTTGCCCTTCATAATCGACCAATACAACATCGCCGCGGCGAACAGAAAGCCTCGACACTGGCGCGCCTAAAATACCTGTTAGCGCTTCTTCTATATTTGAGTACCCCTTTTTCTTTAAGGCTCGCTTTGCCCCTATAGCTGAGTTGTATGTACCTCTGAAATCGGCAGCTTTGTCTTCGCCAGTCATTGCTAGCACCGCGTCTGCAGGGAATAAGCAACAGTCGTTCTTACCCCAAACAAAAGGAGTATTTCTTCGGCTTTGAATAAAATTGGTCAATAAGTCAGTCCAGTTATGTGATCGAATCATCGTTGCCTCGTCGAATTTTTATTGCTTCCGCTTGCTCTGCCGCTTACTGCATTGCTGCCGCTGTAACTGTTTAGAGGGCCTTTCGCTATCGCTTCAACATCGTCAAAAAAACTATCGTTGGGATAGATAGCGCGCTGGCTGCCTGAACTGTAGGTTGTATAACGTTTAGGTAAACTCCATCGGTGTGAATAACTCACTGCTTCAACAGTGATGACAGGGGGAGCTGAGTAGCGAACGGGGGATTTATTAACAATGCCAAGAAAAACAAGTTGTGTGGCAACAAGCTGCTGATGTTCATTAAAAACGCCCAAATACAAGCGCACTTCACCGCCTGCGGCATCATCTGTGATGGCCTCTGCTACAAGGCCAGCATCTGAGCTTTGTAAACTCAAATTCACGGTAGGCGAGCTACCCTCTTTTACAATATCAACGAAGCCGTTTCCCCCAACGCCGTACCAGTTTTCGCCTTCCCACGGAATAGTCCCTACTCCGTTATGAAAGCGAACCATTCCTACAGGCCATACGATTGAACCCATAATGCAGGCACTTTTGTTGTTTGCGCTGAGCAGTGCTTCTATTTGAGGGTCTAAATGTCTCATGCGCGAATACTCGTGAAGCCAGCAATACTGAAATTTTTCAGTACCATTTTTCTAGACGCAAAATTCAACCCTTGATGGTTATCGGGTAACATCATCTTGCACATAGGATCCGCAGTAAGAAGTTCCGTGCCGTCTGTAGGTATACTCAGAAGTTGAGGCCGAAAACGTAAGGTGCATTCTCCATTTGCATCGGCCACAGCATCTTCGGTGAGCTTGTATAAAAAATTGTCTAACTGAAACCTATCACCTGCAGGGGCAATTAAAGTATTCGCAATTGCACCTCGGATAAGTAATGCAGTTCCGGTTTGCTCCCCCCCATCAACAACTACAGTGCCATTCCAGTCGCCCAGCTGCGTATGCGTGCTATCCCACATCATAAATTCGCCAGCACTACCATCTAAGGCATCAATAAACACATCTAACTCCCGTCCAGCGGCATAACGAATACCCGACCATGTGCCAGTGAATGTCCAATAAGAGCCTGGGCGGGTCCAGACTTCAGATACACGGCTTGGCCCTGTGTTTACCACGCTGTTTGGCACAATTTTGAATTGCAAAGAACTTGGTAATATATGTCGAGGGAAAATAGGTAAGCTCATCGCGCAGCCCTCCATCCTTCGTAGACGGGGCCTCTACCACGTTTCAATTGGGTACCAGCCTGTGCAAGAGTGTCCTCCTGATGCTTTTTAAGAAGCGGAGTTAATTTCGCAATAACCTCTTCAGTGTCGCCACCCGACACATTCCATGTGCTGTTATCTTGTATAATGACGGTTCCTGCACCGCTATCATTAGCAGCTGTTCTATTCATTAAGTTTGCTGTGTCTGCACGGCTCGTAACATACGCAGGGCCTTTTACAATTTCGGGGCCATATTCACCTGCGATACCAAACTGACCAGATGGGATTCGGCCGCCTTTATCAAAGAATCCAGCAAACATCGCTCCGATAGCAGCACCCACTGCGGCTATCGTGGCGAGTGAGCCAATACCGTTAACGCCGCCCGTTGCCAATGTAGTAGCAGCTGCTGCAGGCGCCATTGCTGTAGTAATAGCGGCTGCAGTTCCAGTTGTGGCTGTGGTAGCTACTGCCGCTTCGGTAGTTGTAGCGGTAGCATTAATACCCGCCAGAAGTAGTCGCTTCACGCCAATTTCAACTAGGGTCGCTACAACCTGTTTCCCCATACTCAAAAACACATTTCTTAACCCTTCGCCTAAGTTTTCACTTTCGAATAACGCATCTGCCGTGGCATCACCGACACCGGCTGCAAAACGGTCAAACGTGTCTGACCACATCGCATCGAACTCTGATTTAGTGCTGCTTTGAATAGCCAATATGGCGTCAGAATGCCGGCGCTGCTCGGCTTCAATAAGCTGGTTTACTTCTTGGCGTTTGGTTAAATCCTGTTCGGGCAAGCTGTCGCGGTAGGTTGTTAATGTGGTCAAGTTATCTTTATGAGTGGCGTTCTCGCGTTGCTCTGGCGTCATGGTACCAACAGCAATACCTTCTACTTTACTTTGCAATAATTTTGCTTGGGCAAGGTTATCTAGCTCTTTTGCCTGCAGAATTAGTTTTTGTTTTAATTCATCGTTGATGTTTTTGAGCGCGCCATATTCAATGTCGTAGCGTACTTGCGCTTCACGGCTAGAATCACTAAACAAACTAATTTCTTCATTCTGCTTAGCAATCAGCTTACTGACTTCATCATTTAAATTTTTAACCGCATTCTTCTGCTCGGTTCTCGCGTCGACGTCTTGCTTATGAGCATCAAGCTTTTTAGCTGATTGCAGTAACGCTGCTTTTTCCGCTTCGCTGAGATTTTTTAACGAGCCATGCGTAGTTTCATAAGCAATCCTGGCAGCTTCTCCTACTTCGCCGTATAACGATCGTTGTTGTTCAAGCTTGTCCAGTAAACCTTGTACCTCTGCGCTAATAGTTGGCTCTAACGTCGGCATTTGCCATCCGTCTGTAGGCAAACCAGCCTCAAAAAGTGCAGAGTGCTTTTGACTTAAGCTGTTCAGCAGCTCTTCAACTTGCTCTATCTCTTCACGAAGCTCACCAACTAACGGGTTAGCTCTCTTCCTTCTTAGCTTGGCTGTTTTTTCTTCTTCATCTCTTAACTGCTGAGTAAGTGAAACTAATTGCGCCCTTGCGCGATATTCTTTTTGAGTAAGATCATCCAAGCGCAACGCTTTGCCAGCTTCGTTAAGGCTTTTATACTCTGCAACCAACTTATTTATTTCTGTCGCGAGCTCGAAACTGACTCCCTTCAATTCTTTGTTTTTTTCAGTTGCATCCTCTGCGTTTGTTGCCCATTCGTATATGGCATATGCACCAAGCAGAATAACACCAGGTATGCCACCTATAGCAGCCCATAGTCCACGAACCACAGTTGTCGCCGCTCTGCCCACTATCGCATATTGCGCTGTGGCAAGATTTAGGGCTTTTTGACTGGCAATAACAGACTGGTTAGCAACAGCAAGTCGAGTTAAAGCTCCGGCACGCAATGTATCGTTACTCGCAACCTCTAGCGACCGCTTAGCGGCCAATTGAAGTGAAAGGTTATGTTCATGCTGTTTTTTCGCCGCTGCGAGTGTTGCTGCGGTTGCAGTTTGCTGTGCAACCGTTTTTCGACCAAGCTCAACGCCGTAATTACTCACAGCAGCTGCACCACGAACCAGTGCAACTGCCGTTAGTGTTTCAACAGCAGTAGTTAATGTTTCGGCATTGTCACGCACGAAAGTTAGTGCTTCGCCGGTTGTTTCTAGCAATGCGCCATAGGTGTTGGAAATAGGATCTTCAAAGGCGGCCACCGTTTGAATTCGCAAGTTCTCGAGGGCATTTTCCTGTGCAGTAATATTATCGATGTTCGCTTTTGCTGCTCCATCGTATTCGTCTAACGCTTTAATTAAATCGTTGCGGAACATTTCACTGGTAACGCTACCTTCCAGCACCAAGTCACGATAAGTTTGCCCTTGTAGGCCAGCAGCACGGGTTATGGCTTGCATTAACCCTGGAATAGGTTCCATTACCTGGTTGAATTCTTGTGCCTGCACTTTAGGCTGAGAGAGCGCCTGCCCTAAGCCGTACATTAAGTTACCAAGCTGGTCAGTGCTAACACCTAGCGCGCTTTGGGCGTTACTTAACCCCTCCATAAGCGCACGCTGTTGCTGCTGGTTAATTATGTCGCCTTTACGCAATGCAGCTAACGAGGCGTAACTTTCCCCCATCACCAGCACAGACTTCCCATGATCATCAGCTAACGTCGTTAAATAACGCATTGAATTACTGTAGTCAGCGGTATCTTCACTTAAATAACGAAGGCGTGTGCTGAACTGCTGATAATCGGCAAGGGTATCTTTAATATCTACCGCAGCATTTTGCGCAGCCAATAAACCAAAAGACGCAGCAATGTAGCCTGCCAATGGGCGCATAGCAGTACCAAAGCTTCGAGTTTGCGTTTCTAGTTGTTTGATATTTCGAGTAGCGGATGCGGCACTCGTATTTGTTGTGCGCATGCTTCGGTTTAATTCACCTTGGCTAGAAATGACTTGTTTAATCTCGCTCTGCAAATCTTCCAGTATATTTTCGTACTGGTTCATACCCGTTTTTGCAGCGTTTGTTTGCTGCTTAGATAAACTCACTTCCTTATTTAATGCGGCTTGCTGGGTAACCAGCTGTTTAAGGTGGGTGTCTAACTTCGCAACCGCATTTTCTAAAACAGTAAAGCTACCAGCTTGATTGGTAGCCTCTGATTTACCGCGGTTTAATTCTTTATTTAGTGCCACCTGTTGCGCTATGGCCTGTTGATACTCCTGGCGCATACCTTTGGTATTCGCCAGTAAGTTAATCATTATATCTAGGTCACTGTTGCTCACGGGTTCGCTCACATAACGTTGCGACTACGTTGCGGCTGATAATGCGCAGTTTTTGGTAGTCTTGGTGGCTGTATGTCCTGTCACACGCTTGTGCATCTGCCAGAACTGCGGGTAAATCCAGCGCAACCCGAATACCTTCGGAATAACTCCACAAGTCGTCTACATCTAAAAACCAATAAAATGCTTTTTGGTTTTCGGGTAATAATTCCAGAACACGATCTTTAAAGTCTTCATCGGCTTGTAGTTGCGCTTTAATTTGCGCCTCTGTCATGCCGTAGCCATCTCGAAGTTGCGCTACCCACTCTTCTTTGTCGCTATTGCTAACACTAGGGCCAACCCAAGCTTGGGCGGCCTCTAGGAGTTTTTTTCCGCCACCCCTGCATCCATTTTCAAGTACGCGTTGTATAGACCAACACGATAGTTGGTATCTGATAACAGCGCTTTCTTGTCAGCTGTGGTTACCTCTTCAATGTCACCTTCTGTTTCACCCGCGCCTAAAATGGCAGCGTCTAGCAACGAGGTTTGACCTTCCTTGGCCAATTTGTCGAACTCTGTTTCGCTGAGGCGTTTGAAACGCACAAAGAAGCTGGCTTCTTCAACTTTACCGCCATCAACAGGTATGTTTACCGTGACTGGCCACGCAACCGATTCTTTTTTAACAATGCGTAATTTCATTAACTCACCGCCAACACATTTTTGTTAATAGCGCCATAAGGCATCACGAAAGTGCGTTTACCTTCAAATTCGCCATACCCCACCCCAAGAATTTGCAACTGGGTATTGGAGAACGACACAATATTGCCTGCACTGGTACCATGTTGCAGCGTGAAAGGTAAAAACACTTCAGCTTCACTATTTACAATGGCGTATGGGTCAAAGTCGCCGTGATCAGGTACTAGAATTTCAATCTCGCCTTCCGGTGCAATGTCATCGATGCTAACGCCTTCATACCCGGGTAAATCGGTGTAATTAACTTCGTTATTCTGGTCAGAACTAAAATTAACCAAGGCGTATTCAGTGCCATCTAACGAAAAAGTGGTGTATTGATTGCCCACTTTCACTGGTTTAGTTTGTGAGAATGCAGGGGCAGGCATCGCCGCGGAAAGTACACCGCCATAAGTACCCGTAATCGAAAGGGTAAAGGTGGGTACGCCGCCGTTTGAAATTGTCCAGCTCACATTCGCTTGCGCCGATAACACTTTGTGGTTTCTGCCCGAAGCATAAAAATAGAACGTCGCGTCTGGCCAGCTGTCATCGTCTAATTGCGTGTAAGTTACATCCGTTCCCGCGTTAACGGTTTCCGAGAACGCACCAATTTTAAGTAAGTCACCGTAAGCAGGAACGTTGCCTGCAGTACCCGCGCCTGCAATTTCAATCTCTGTCGACAACGTAAAATGCTGACCAACTAATAATTGTGGTTTGTAACCCAGCGTTGCGTCATCAAGCTCTCGGTCAATCGTTTCCACTTCAAAGGTAATTTCAGCGTTCTTCGTTTGAATGTGTTTAGCGACTTCACCGGCTGCAATGTAATCCTCTCCAACGGTTAACGCAGGGGCAGCTGTCGCATTGAAAACCGCCATGGTGAGTAGAAGACGTTTAACTTTGTATTTTTTGAAGGTCGCACTCATTACTTAGACTCCTTTGCAGGCACAGCTTCAACCTGCTTTACAGATAAAGTAGGGGCGGCATTAATTTGCGCTAACTGCGACTGGGTAAGTTGATTTTCAGGAAAGTCAGTTTTACCTGGCTTAAAGTCGATACCAGCACTACGTACTGATTTGGCATGTGAATTTGTTACTGTAATAGGCATGTGCGCCCCCTTTTTGCTGATGTACTCAGTGTGGCAGGGGGGAAAACGCAGCGTTAGGGCAAAAATTAAAGGTCGTTAAAGCGCAATTCACAGAGCACCCAAGCGTAGAGAGGATCCATTTGGCGAGATTGCCGAGCACTAATAATCTCAATGTTTAGCGGGGCGTTTTGTTGTCCGTCATTAGCCACCAAGGAGCGAATGTTTTCTATCATGGCAAATTCGATAGCTTCTTTTTCGCTGCCAGCAGTAGCTTCGGTTACCTGCTCTTGTGCCACTATCATGAAGTTATGAATTTCGTCTTCAGTATCGAAAAGCTTACCGAACTGAGGAAACCCCGAAGATACAATGGCGTACATACGCGGGTAAGTATCCATTTTTGTATCTAAATCACTGTACGAACGGGTGACATAGATATCTGAGCCTAATAACGCCTTTAAATTATTTTCAACTGCGGTTAAACGCGCTTCTGGAGTCATTTAAGTTCACCTTTGACCGCTAATTCAGCGGTGAGTATGCGTAGAGAAAGGGCTGGCAATGTTTTTTTTATATGTTGTGCAGCAGGGCTTAAAAAGGGCTGGGCGGGTGTGCCGTTATAAAAAATCTTAGTTTGAATAAGGTAAGCAAGCTGCTCCATGCTCATGTTTTCATCATCGGGGCGAATGCCTTTAACTGTTAACCAGTCCATGATTGTTTGCTCTGGTACCCACCCCCCTCTACCGGTTCCTTCTTCAATATATTTAGCATAGTGAACAGGCGCTAAGATTTGTTGATGAGTAAGTGCTTTTTGCTTTGCATTAATGGCATTAGTTAAGGTTGAATCTGCTTTAGGGGCATGCCGCTTCGCTTCCCGAGCCCCTTCATTTGCGCCACGGCGTATAATTTTAGCCGCGGCACTATCAACTTTCCCTACGCTTTGCTGTAGGTAGTTCAGTAAAGCGCGAGTATTTAACTCTATGGCCAACTGATTCATAACGACTTAGCAATGGTTCGCGCTTCAATTTCTAGGGCTTTAAGCGCTATCGCAGGACTACCGTATTGCAATTTGGCACCGCCTTTCACGGTAACTTGTGTGCCAGGCTCACGTAGCACCAGTAGCTTCATTACTTCCATTTGACACAACAGCAATAACAACGCTTGCTTGCGAGGCTCTATGTCAATTGCGTTATTTATCACTTGGTAGCGGGCATAATAAAAGTAGGTAAAGCGGCTTCCTAAATTGGCAATCATGGCGCTAGTTGGCGCAAAGCTGAAATATATTGAACCTTCGTTATAGCTGACTTCAGGCAGACGTGAAATATAACCGGCTTCCCACGGCGCGGCTGCTTGTTCAAATCCCCACGCGGTCTCTTTGTATGCCCAAAGATTAGTGGGCGCGCTGTAAACCTGCACCCCAGACTGTAAAGTGATGGTATCAATGCCTGTAGCCGGCGCTAGTCGACTGAGTGCATCTAAGGCATTATCCACGATTGTGCTAGTCAAAGTGGTGTCGGTGGTATCAAGTAGCTTTTTGCTACTTGATACTGACACTAAAAGACTGCCGACAAGGTCAGTTTTACTTATTGTCATTCTTTAGTTGCTCTGCCCGTTTTGCCATTTCATCCTGAACCATGGCGGTTTTGGTTTCATCATCCGCCACTTCAAGTAATAGAGGGTCTAACTCTTCTACACTCGAGAGGGCTAATGCAAATTCACTAAGCTCACTATCGTATTCACGCTCTTTAATGGCGCTCTCAATTTTAGAAATAGCCGTTTTACGGTTTTGCCCTGCAGCTTCAGCGGCAATCAACTGCTGCAAAGCATCTTGTTTAAGCGGGGCTAACACTTCATCTAACTTGGCGACCGGCGAACTCAAAATACTTTCAATATTAATAGTGCCAGTAAATGAAGAAGGTGTGGGTGTCTCTTTTACTTCTACCGTACGAGTTTCACCTGGATTAATCATTTTGCCAGCAACAAACATAATCGCCGCAGTCGTATTGGTAATTGCTTTTTTCATTTTCACGTACCTTATACAAAAAAGGGCAGGCAAATCGGCCTGCCCTTTTTATGGGTTACATTAATGGCGTTTAACGGCCTGTGGCTGAATACACAACAACAGAGGTGTAACGGTCGGCCAAAGGCTTAGGCGTGTGAATAGCATTGTATTCTTCGCCATACGCTTCTTTAGTACCGTTAAGTTCACCGGTTGCAGGGTCGCGGCCCTCTTGCATTTCACCAATGGCAAACGCTTTTGCCACCGTATAACTTGTGGTGCCTGTTTGGCCCATCAAAATACGTTCATCACCAAGGTCAATGCCTGGTGCGTTGGTAGAAAATGCAGGTAAGCCTTTTACTCTTTCAAGATCCCCCATGCTTCCCGTATCACTTCCATCACGTTTCAAGCTCACCACGAACTGGTCAGCATTGGTGCACATGTCGTTAAGTGTGTTGCTCATTAACAAGAAGTTTGGAGATTCGTAGCGGTCGTCTTTCATTAGCGCTTTACGGCTACCTAGCTTGCGTAACAAACCGTTTAGGTGCGCTTCTAGCTTGGTATCAGCCGGCAAATCAATATCAAACATCGCAACGTTTGTTGATTGGCTGTAACTAATGGTCGCTGTTGACTCATTAGGCGCTACTACTTCACCGGTTTGGTCAACAAATTGAATATAGCCAAGGTTAGGGTTAGTTAGCACATAATAAGTGCCAGCTTCTTGTGTACCCGAACCATCGAAGGCGGCAATTTCAGTACCACCAAAGCTAATAACAATGGGGTTATTCGTTGAGCCCACAGGGTTACCTTGTAGGTCATACACTTGATGTGGGCGAACCACTGGGAATGCAGCCGTTTTTAGCACTGTATTAGCACCATCTAGCTGTGATGCAATATTTTCAGACGTAACCGGTACTGCACCGAAGCTATCGGAAATACGTAGCATTTCATTCGCCAGTCTACGCACAACAATTTCACGAAGAATACGTGAGCACGTTGCTACATGACGGCCCCATGCATCCCAATTAACACCGCTTACACGGGTAAAGTGCATCATTTCGTTAGACACATTAAACGCAATTTTCATCGCATTGATATATGCCATATCCATTTTTTGTGTAACACCTGCCTTTGGAATACCGCCACGTTCAAATACTAAGCCGTCGTTGCGACCTGAAAACGCTTTTCGTTCTTCATAAGGCACTTGTGTAACAGCTTGAGCGGAAGGGTCTGTATTGGTAGCAACTAGCTGTAGTACAGACATATCGTGCAGGGCTTCACGAATCACTTCACGGCGAAACGCATAAGGTAACGACGTATCTGACATACTGCCTTCTTCACCATTAAGTACTTTATACTCACGGTTTAGTTGCTGATTATACTGACCATCAAACAACGTTAGCACTTTATCGACGAACGGATCGACAGACTCAGAAAGGCGAATTGATTTGTTAGAAAACGATGAGGTTAACTTAAGTTGCTTACGCACATCTTCGGCAAGCTTCATTGCATTTACGTTGTGGCCAGATGCTAAAACTACTGAACCCATCGCGCCTTGATGACCAGAGAAACCCATACCAGCGAGTTTAGTTTGCGACTCTAACTCTTCACCCAACGTAATTTGCTGCGTTGCTAACGCATTAACTTGGGCTTCGCTCATATCTGCAGTAATTAAGTCTGCAGACGCAAGTAACTTTGTTTTTACGCCATCTGACAAACCATCAACACCATTTACCTTTTCGGTAAACAGTTTTACGTTAGCGGCTTTTTTAGATTCAGTATCGGAAAGTTTTTTCGCTTTGTCGGCTTCTAGTTTCTCAAAAAGAGCCTTAACACCGTCTTCCGTTAGGCCAGTTGAAGTATTAACGGTAACGTTAGGAACTGAATCTGGCGCAGACTCAGCAAGCGCCAATGCGGTTTCTTGCAAGTTCGCCATAAGGGTCTTTTGTTGTGATTCATCAGAAGTGCCTTCTAGCACTTTCTTAGCCGTTTCTACCCATTTGCTAATGGCCTGCTCACTAAGCTTTTTATTAGCAAGCGCAGCTCTAAATAACTCGAGTAACTTTTCCACGTTTATTTCCTCAGATAGTTTAACCGCCAGCTGCTGTGAAATTAGCTGTATGCCATCAAAGTCTTCACTTTCTGATAGCTCTACACGGTCTAGATTTTTGATACAGGGGCGAACCACTAAACCTGCCGCTAATAAGGTAGGGCCATGTTCAGTATGGGGTTCTTCGTTGCTGACGAAATTTTCAATAAATTCCGCTGATAAATAGCGATAACCTTTGTCCTTGATTAACTCTTGGCCAAAGTTCGTCCACGCTACTTCACCACGCAGTTTGTTCCCATCCAGGAATAAGCGTGTAATTGTGCCGGCTGCACCATCACTGGGGGTATGAGCACGGTCTATGAAAATATCTTGCCCGAAAACGCCAGCATTGAAATTCTCAACCATGCTTTGAAGCATTGTGGTGTTAATTTCAAAATTGCCGTAACGAGGGTCATAGAAACGGCCCGTACGAGTAATGGTAACCACACTGGTTTGTTGGTCGGCATCCACCGACACTGCAGCGGCTAGAAAGCGCACCGTTCGCGTAGCTGCAGGTGCGTCCAATTGGATTTTTCGGTTGTGTCGGCTCATGTCCACACTTAACTATATTTAACCTAGATTCAGTGTGGCAGGGGGGGAAACGCAGCGTTAGGGCAAAAAAGAAAGTGCTAGCCCAAAGCTGCTCGTACTAAACAATCTTTGGCCTCTAATAACTTTCGAAGGCCTGCGCTCTTCTCAGCTCCGTCTGGTAAGCTTTCATTCATTTGACGTGCTAAATCACCAACAGGCTTGCTTACCGCCTGTAATTTGGAGGGAAGATGCTCATAGTCAAAAAATTTCATGTTCATAATTTAATTTTCCATTTTTAATGATTTGCTGCTGACAATAGAAAGTTTAGAGCGGCTATTAGTGCAAGGTTAGGGCAAACTTTTATGCAAAGCGTTTTTTAAGGGTTTTGACTTTCGACTTGATCATGGTTTCTTTTAACTGGTCGTTTTGAAGTAAGTTGTTCTTGTATACGCCCAGTACGCCCACTCGAATATTACCAGGCTGATTACTTAACCATTGAATTCGGTCTTCTTTACCAGCTTGGTCTTCAGCTGATACTTCATCATCAAATACCGCTTCTACATAACTTAAAGTATTAGGGTGCGCAGGCCACGGGTTCTTACCTTTTGGGTAAACGCCTCTGCCTAAGCCATAACGGTTAACACTTGCATGCATATCGCAAATATCCACCCTAGGATGGTTAGGGCTCAATACAAATCGGGTACCGATAACATCATCATCGTCTTGCAAACTATTTTGGTACGACATTCCATAAGCTCTGTTTATTTCAGTTCTAAATAAGCGTCTGGCTTGCCAATAAGCGGCATCTTCGTCGGTACCTTGTGCTTTTAATACTTTGCCTATTTTATCGCTACTTGCGTTTTTTTCTTTTGCTTGTAAAGAACTAGGCGGTATTTCACCGTTAGCAATTAAAGCAGCTGCGGCTTCACTGGCAGAACTGCCCTGAATAACTGCACTGTTAATAGCACGGATAACCTTATTTTTATGGTTATCGTTAATAATCCAAATGCGATCAGATAATTGAAGCCCATCTTCACCAGTGAACTGTTTAACAAAACGGGTTGTGCGCTGACTGATATCAAGAGCAGCTTCGGTGCCAGAGTACGATAAGAAAGGCTTTGTACCAATGGTGGCTGACTCCCGTAAACTAGCATTTAATAATTCTGTTTGCAGGCGAGATAAATTCAACAGCACACTTTCAATATCACGGCGTAATGCGCTTAGTTGTTGAAGTCGAATAATGCCGATTGAGTCAGCATAAAAAACTAATAAAGCCACCGTTTCTTCTAAGCTTGCTTCGTAATATTCTTTCAACGTGGCAAGGGTGGCCAAATCTAACGTTAAATACTCTTTTAAAGCGAGAGCTTGGGCGCGTTTTATAATCGCTTTCTTAGCTGATAACTCGCTCATGATCATTCACTCACAATATAGCTTGTACATCGTTAATAGAAAGTATGCGTACTGTTTTATCATCAAGCTCATAACGATAACCAGCATACCTACCCAATAACACCCTATCACCTGGCTTCACGAACATAGGGGCTCGTCTACCGTTGCCCAACACTCTCCCCTTACCTACCGCTAAAACTGTGGCTTGATTCGAAGGCCGACTGTCTATGACAGCAATGGTATTCGACGTTTTAGCTGGGCGTTCATCAGTGACCACCACGTTATCAGCAATGGGTTTAAGCATTTTGCACATAAGTGGCTGACTCGCCTTTAGGTTGATTGTTAGGCGTTACCGTAACACGTGGCTTGGGATTGTCATTAGTGGATGTTCCATCCTCATCGTCTTCTTCGCCAGGATAAGGATCACCACTACGCTTTTGGTCTTTAATTTTATCCATAACATACGCAGGTTCAAACCCTGCCGTTTCCCATACCAATGAATCTGGCACACCTAGCGCCTGATATTTCAGTGCAAGGTCGGCTTTCTGGTTTCGTGTTTCTGTTTTGCGCTCGGTAAATTGAACATTAAAATTGTAGGAATCGGGGTTAATACCCGCAAGCAGCAGCTGCAGACGGAAACCTTCAAAGTACACTTGGGAAATAGTGTCTTGCAGACCTTCAATTTCTTCAAAATAGTCTTTTTTCAAGTCTTCTAAAATGTCTCGACTCAGGCCTTCAGAATAGCCAAATAAACCTTTGGGGGCGGGCGCACCGCTAAAAAATGTATCGAGCAAATGCACCACATCGTTGATTTGGTCTAAATTTGCGTCACCATTCACACCAGTTACACCACCTTTGTGGTTGGCATAAAAATCGGTGGTCATTAACCCTTTATTGCTCTCTATTGTAGATTTGTATTTGGCGAGTTCTTCGGCAGTAGCACCATCTAAAACATGACTGAAACGCTGCGGTGCTCGTGTTCTACGACGAATAACCAAATCATCTTCTGTCATTTGCAGTTGCTTCCACGTTTTTCGTGTTGCATCTAAATACGGTCGACCAGGACAACCGAAATCGTCGTAGTTATCTGGGTCTATGCGCACCATTGATAGCTGCCAAAACGCAAAATTTGCAATTATTTGGTACCCCCCAACTGGGTCTAATTGCTTATATGCAGAAGCTATGCTCTTCAATTGTCCTGTGGGTAGTGTGTCCGGTAAAATTGTTTCTGCTGGCATTCGCAGGCCCGAGACTACATTACGTTTATCATTGACCACCCACTGCATAGCTAATGAGCCTTCCATAGCAGCACCACGGGCATCTGAATGCAGCTTTTGTGGATTATTCAAACCAAGACGAAGTTTAAATTCGTTAAACAAACGGGTTACACGTTCACTTTCTTTACCTTCCCACTGCAGACGTATGCCGTTTTTTGTAGCATCTCTAGCCATCTTTCGGTGTATGCGTTTCACGCGAGGGTCTACGCGGTCCATTTCACGGATGTTATAAACCGACAATTTATAATCTGGGGATATATACAGTTCATTGTAAATTCGCTCCGCGATATTTTCAGAATTTACCGTTGTTCCACTGCGAGTATTATTTTTGTGCTGGGGCTCTTCGCTTTTGCTTACCGTGTCGGCCGAATTAGAGTGACGGCCTAGCGCACTATTTATTTTTGAAAGAATTCCCATGCTTGCTATACCCCTGGTAATAAAATGGTGGCGCCCAACAGTTCGTCGCGGCTTTTTGAAGATGTAAGTACTGATGCTGCAGGTTTGGGTTGGCCACGCGTAGCAAGTGCCCATACAGCAGCCATTGCAGCGTCAAATAAATCATCGCCAAGTTTCTTCAGCACCATAACGTAGCTTGAGTAACTTTTACTGGTTTCTTCTGGCTTAATATTCGATAGCTGCGTAATAAATGTTTTCATATCTTTAACGGCAAGGCTGTCTATATCAAAACCGACTGGTTCAAGGTGGTCAACGTAAGGAATAACCGCATGTTGGTGGTGAAAAATACCCCTTAGCGCTTGTGCCATACTGTGTTTGATAGAGCCCTCAAAGCGTAGAGGGGCGAAAGCCCATTCATTCCAAGAGGTTGCGTTAGACTCGCCGTTATTTACTGCCCTAATATCAACTTGTGTAAGGCCTTCTGAAAATAAATCGTGATTAAGCTGCGTTAGCATCCCCAAGCCGTAGGCATCACCAATTGCATAATCGGGTCGAAAGTATCGCCAAAACGCAAGCAAGTCATTTTTCACTATTGAATCATCTGTGCCGGCTGCCCATGTTTTTGCAAATAAAACTACGACATAGTTTCCCACTTGCTCTGTAACGATGAATGCATGTTTCGACGCAGTGGCACTTTCACCATGCCCTGCAGCATCGTAGCCAAAGCTGAGTAGTCCACGTTTGCGGTAACGTGTACCAGGTTCGGGGATCACCATTTCAATATTTGTTTTAGCACCCATTTGTATGGCAGCTCGAATGTACTTTTCCCATATAAGGTTAGTTGAGCTGGTATTAATGCACAGCAGCTGGCGAATGTACTCTTCTGGTGATAGCTGCACTTTCATATCGTCAATAAATTTGCCATTCAATATGCCAAGCTCTACGCCTAGGTGGCAATCGACAGTAGGTAACATGTGGTATTTGTTAGTTTCTAACAGATTCGATAATACAGACGCACCTTTAAATACCCCTGTAATTCTTATAATTGGTTCATTTTTGGCATTTTCATCCGCACCCAAACGGCGTGTAGAGCCCATGGTTAGTAGAAAACGAGAATTAAGGCGCTCTTGATCTAAATCATCCACTTCTTCAATAGAGGCTAACGTTAAATCTCCCCCATCAATTTGTGAAAATATACCGTACCCACGTGCAATACTGCGATTACAAAAGCGAAAGTAGGTGTCGCTCATCTGCTTACGGCCGTTACGGTAATCTATAAAGTTACCCAGTATTTCCGAACGGCGTATAGCGTCCAAATGGTAATTTAAATTAACGATACTTTGGGCTTCTTTGGGCGCAACGATTCCCAGTTCCTGGTCAGCGTTGGTTGCCAAGTATTTTAAGTTCCACATTTCTTTTACTGCGGTTTTACCCGTTCGACGACAACTGTTATCGATAGTATTGGGGTGCTTATCCATTTCGTAACACTTAAGCACTTGCATAGGGTCAAGCGTTATATCATGCACATGCTTATGCCATAGAGCATGATCACCATTAAAACGGAGTATTTCCGTTTCTGCTAAATGCTGTAGTTTTCGCCTCTCTTTGGCCGTGGTACGTTCAGCCATCGCCGTTTGCTTTTTTATGTTCTATGAGAATTTCATCGTTCTTTAAAGAATTTTGTGAATTCACTATTTTCTCACGAAGGCCAGCGAGTAATTCGTTCTGCTTATTTTGGAAGTCAGATAAGCTCTGTTTATCTTTACCCTCTTGCTGTAACCGCCCCATCTGCACTTCATTCTCATCTTGGACTTTTTGCGTCATACCCAGGTCGGCCAACGACATATTGTTTTTGCTCATAAGGTCAAATATGGGTTTTAAGAGGGGGTTTGCCTTTGCATCCATTATCTGAGTTGATTGGCCGGTTGCTTCATCTTTGTATTTAGCCAAATGAAAGCCGCCATCTTTATCAAACGCATAGGCTGGGGTTTCTAGCATTACCCCTTTATTGATAACGCTGATAAGCATGTCATCCATCAGCGAGGCAAAGTTAGCTTGAACCATAGCTTGGTGTTCGCGCAGCATTTTGGGGTCGTGTGACTCAATGGCAATTAAATGCCGCATGAACAACTCTGTTTTTCTGGTGCAGGCAGCTTGGGACGAACAATAGTCAAAATCTATATCGCAAGTTCCACATGCATCATATTTACCTGGCCTCGCAGGGAAATATAACGCTTGCTTAGCTGCAGCGCCGTGTTTCAACGCATTAAATCTAGTTCTCAACGCTTCTTCTGGCGTGGGATGGCCCTCTAAATTAGCAGAGGAAGCCGCTTTACCTTCTAACGTTCTTGGCCCCGTAGACTTCACATAACTACTAAAAAGACCTCGCTGCCATGGGATTTGCTGCGATCGGGAATGGCAAGTAGGGCAAATAGCGAAATATCGGTAAGGATGAGACAAATCTGCATCATCAATTACTTCTTCTGGTTCGCTGTCCCACACATGACGACACGCATCACATCGAAACGTAATGTCCTTCCGAGGCTCTAAGAACTTGCTTTTATCCTTCTTCATGGCTTCATTTTGGTGCACTGCGGGGCGCAGCACTAGGGCAAGTTTTATCTAGGGGGGAACTATTCAAAATTTGCACGATTATGCTGCAATTCTTAAGCGTGGCGGTAACTTACGCTTAAAAACGACCATTGGCACTCTAATAGTTCCCAGTAAGGAGGGTTCGGGGAGCCACTTGGTTGGCTCATTACCGCTTTATACTTCTTCTATTATCTCATACGTTTTTTTCTTCCTGAAATAGCTTATATATTCATTAAATAACCCTAATTCAATCAAGTTGTTAATCTGCGCCTAAAAAGCGATAATAGACAAATTATTCCTGTTTCAATTTCGAGTACGGCCATTATGCCGAGACTCAACTAATTCCTCGTAGGAATTGCGATTTTCATGACTGAATTTTTATTACTATTAATTGGTACCGTATTAGTTAATAACTTCGTGCTGGTGAAGTTTCTTGGCTTATGCCCTTTTATGGGTGTGTCGAGCAAACTCGAAACTGCCATGGGCATGTCTATGGCCACCACGTTTGTATTAACGCTAGCCTCGGCCACAAGCTACTTAGTAGAGACTTATCTACTTGCGCCTTTAGGTATTGGCTACTTACGAACATTAGCGTTTATTTTAGTGATTGCTGTCGTGGTTCAGTTCACCGAGATGGTGGTGCATAAAACCAGCCCTACCCTTTACCGCTTATTAGGTATTTTCCTACCTCTTATTACCACCAATTGCGCTGTGCTTGGTGTTGCTTTGCTGAATCTTACCGAGCAGCATAACTTCATGGAAAGCCTTATTTATGGCTTTGGTGCGGCTGTTGGCTTTTCATTAGTGCTAGTTCTATTTGCGGCCATGCGAGAACGTTTAGCTGCTGCCGATGTGCCTGTTTCATTTAAAGGGGCATCGATTGCAATGATAACGGCGGGCCTTATGTCTTTGGCATTTATGGGCTTTAGCGGTTTGGTGAAAGTATAATGACCATGACATACGCCATCATCGCATTAGGCGCGCTTGCGCTTCTCTTCGGTTTAATTTTAGGTTATGCCAGTATTCGATTTAAGGTGGAAGGCGACCCATTGGTTGATCAAATCGATGAAATATTGCCCCAAACTCAATGTGGACAATGTGGCTACCCTGGTTGCAAACCCTATGCAGAAGCCATTGCTAATGGTGATGAAATTAATAAATGCCCCCCAGGTGGTGAGTCGACCATAAAAAAACTTGCCGATTTGATGGGGGTAGAACCAAAACCTCTCGATGCGGCTCACGGCGAAGAAGATACGAAAAAAGTCGCCTTCATTCGAGAAGACGAATGTATTGGTTGTACCAAGTGTATTCAAGCATGCCCCGTTGACGCCATATTAGGTGCAGCAAAGCATATGCATACAGTGATTGTTGAAGAGTGTACGGGCTGCGATTTATGTGTAGATCCCTGCCCAGTAGACTGTATCGATATGGTGCCTGTTACACCAACCACAGCAACATGGAAGTGGGATTTTTCCTCATCACCTAAAGGTGACATTCCAATTAAAATGGTGTCGTAAGCGTTGAACTACCCAGATTTTGATAACATTATTGAACGCCTAAATTCAGGGAAACTCTTTTCGTTCCCAGGCGGCGTGCACCCTGATGATAAAAAGAGACTGTCGAACAAGGCCGCTATTGTGCAGCCAACAATGCCAGATCTGCTCACATTGCCTATACGTCAACATGTGGGTTCAGAAGGTATATGCTGCGTAAACGTAGGTGACTATGTTTACAAAGGCCAAGCGCTATCTAATGCTACAACACCTTACGCTGTGCCAGTGCATGCGCCCACCTCGGGGCATATCGTTGCTATAGCACCTCACGTGGTTGCTCATCCTAGTGGTCTTACGGAAATGTGCGTTAGCATTAAGCCCGATGATAAAGATACGTGGGGCGAGCTATCACCTTTAGCTGATTATACTGGGGTAGATAAAAATACGATTGTAGATGCCATCTGCCAAGCCGGCATTTCTGGCATGGGAGGCGCAGGCTTTCCTACCCATATTAAAACCGCCACCAGTAAGCCCGTTGAGTTTTTAGTGCTAAACGGCGTTGAGTGCGAACCTTACATTACTGCAGATGATCGCCTTATGCGCGAACACGCGTGGCAGATTCGCCAAGGCTTAGACATTTTAGCGCATATTATTGAGCCTAAAGCGATTGTTATTGCCATTGAAGATAACAAGCCTGAAGCCATTCAAGCACTTAATATAGCCTGCCAAGACAAGGATGCGTATCGGGTAGTACCTATTGAAACGAAATACCCTGCAGGTGGTGAGAAACAATTAATTCAAGTTATCACGGGCCGCGAAGTGCCCCGTAACGGTCTTCCGGCAGACATTGGCGTCATGATGTTTAACGTGGGGACCTGTTTTGCCATTGCCGATGCTATTTTACACGGTAAGCCACTTATTGAACGTATTGTCACGGTAACCGGTGATGCCGTAGCTAAGCCTGCTAATTTTCGAGCTTTACTTGGTACACCAGTAAAGCACTTGCTAGAAGAAGCCAGCTACCAAGCTAAAAAGCAAACGTCGCCTAAAGTGATTATGGGCGGCCCTATGATGGGCTTTGCCTTGGCGGATGCCACCATACCTGTGGTGAAAACCACTAACTGTTTATTAGTACCCAGCAAAAAAGAACTGGTAGACGATAACGCCGAACGCCCGTGTATTCGTTGTAGTGCGTGTGCTGACGCATGCCCTGTTTCTTTACTACCACAACAAATGTTTTGGCACGCCAAAGCAAAAGAATACGACAAAGCTGAAGACTACGATCTTTTCGACTGTATCGAATGTGGTGCTTGTGCGTATGTATGCCCCAGTGAAATACCTTTGGTTCATTATTACCGCCAAGCTAAATCTGAAATACGATTGCAACGAGACGAAAAGAACAAAGCAGAAAAAGCGAAACAACGTTTTGAAGCGCGAAACGAGCGCCTAGAACGGGAAAAAGAAGAGCGTGAAGCCAAACACCGCCGCGCTAAAGAAGCACGACTTGCTGCAAAGAATAATTCCGATAGCCAATCTGCATCACCAGCCCCTTCTACAGAGCAAAATAGCTCTAAAGATAAAGTCGCGGCTGCATTAGCCAGAGCCAAAGCGAAAAAAGCAGCCCTTCAGAGCGCTAATTCTGACGAAACAAGCGTAGCTGACGCAAAACCTGCAGCCGCAAATAGCACAAGCACTACCGCAAGCTCACCTGCTGATGATAAAAAAGCGCAAGTTGCCGCCGCCATAGCACGCGCTAAAGCTAAAAAAGCCCAGAAGCTTAAAGAATCGGCGTCTGAAGCACCTAAATCTGATGAAGTTTTTTCAGAATCTCAATCGACAGCACAGACAGATCAACAAGCGACTGAAACCCAAGTTGAAAACCAAGCTGAAAATGTAAGCACGGCTGCCGACGATAAGAAAGCGCAAGTTGCCGCCGCCATCGCGCGAGCAAAAGCCAAAAAAGCAGCACGCCAACAACTAGACGAAAGCAGCGCTGAAGTAATTGGAAGCGATTTACCACAAAGTCAGGCAAAGGAAGAGGCTTCTACCTCAGCTTCATCAACGCAACTGCAAGATGAGAAAAAAGCCCGGGTTGCCGCCGCAATTGCTAAAGCAAAAGCTAAGAAAGCAGAATTACAAAAACAGCAGAGCCGTGGCGATTTAAAAGCGCCTAAAACAGCGTCAGATGATGCTGAAGGTACTGTTGAAGCTAAAGCTAGCCATATTGATACAGAACACGAAAAGCCTCTTGAAAGGCCAAACAGTAGTGTTGACAATGTCGAAAAAGCGTCAAACAACGAAACCACGAACACCGCGGATGACAAGAAAGCCAGAATAGCTGCGGCGGTAGCAAAAGCTAAAGCGAAAAAACGTTTAGCGGAAATTCAGAAAACGCAAACTGATGATTCAGGCACTGCTAGTCAAGATGTTGAGCCTGAGCAGGTAAAGGTATCAGAGAAAGCCGAGTTACCTACCCCTACAAGCGAAGCCGAGCAAACCGCTCCACAATCAGTACTATCTGAAGAAGCAAACGATCCTGCTCTTGAGAAAAAAAGCCGTATTGCAGCGGCCGTCGCTAAGGCTAAAGCAAAAAAAGCAGCGGCAGAAAGTGAGAACAATCAATCATGAAATTAATCTTATCGAGTTCTCCCTATCAAAGAGTGAAGCGCGATACTGGCCAGGTCATGCGCTTGGTCATTTATGCCATGGTGCCTGGTATTATTGCTCAAACCGTATTTTTTGGATGGGGTACACTCATTCAAGCCTTTTTAGCGGTCGCCAGTGCCCTCGTTTTTGAAGGGGTTATCCTCTGGTTACGTAAACGCCCTATCGAGCGTACGTTAACCGACTACTCCGCCATACTAACCGGCCTGCTAATTGCTATTAGCATTCCGCCTACACTGCCATGGTGGATGACGATTACAGGCGTATTTTTCGCCATTGCCGTCGCCAAACAAGTATACGGTGGCTTAGGGTTTAACATTTTCAATCCAGCGATGATTGGCTATGTAGTACTGTTAATTTCATTCCCGGCCGCCATGAGTTTATGGTTACCCCCGCAGCACCTAGCTAGCTTAACACCTAGCTTCTTAGACTCTGCGGCACTTATTTTTACCGACTTTTCGACCACAGGTTACGATGTTACCCAGTTACGGACTGTGGCAGACGGTGTAACAATGGCCACACCGCTCGACACCCTAAAAACTGACTTAACCTTGGGTATTACGTACTCAGAATCATTGCTCAGACCTATTTTTTCCACGGGGCTATTTCAATCTGCTGGTGCAGGTTGGGGATGGGTAAGTTTAAGTTATTTACTCGGCGGCCTGTGGCTTGTGAAGTTAAGAGTGATTAGCTGGCATATTCCAGGCAGCATGTTGGCGTCAGTGGCGGTTTTTGCATTATTGCTTTATATGATTGATGCCGATCATTATGCATCGCCGCTTTTTCATCTCATTAACGGTGCAGTGATGGTAGGCGCATTCTTTATTGCCACCGACCCGGTATCTGCGTCAACCACACCAAAAGGGCGCATAATTTATGGCGCAGCCATTGGCTTTTGGGTGGTTATTATTCGAGTTTTTGGCGGTTACCCAGACGCGATTGCTTTTGCAGTCATTATTATGAATATGGTCGTGCCGCTGATTGATTACTATACCCGCCCCCGTACATACGGGCATCAGGTTACTAAGAAAGCAAGGCGAGTAGAGTAAATGGTAAAAGAGACGCTAGTAAAAAATGGTTTGATGCTAAGTGCGTTTGCGATAATTGGTACTGCGCTCATCGCCCTCACCTATAACGGTACAGCCGAACGTATTGCACAGCAACAAAAGCAAAAATTGCTTAGTATATTAAATGAAGTGGTGCCGCATGAGTTACATGACAATGAGCTTTATGCTGATTGCACGGCGGTGGTAAGCTCCAATTTAGGCACCCAAGAACCTCATACGGTTTATCGAGCACGGATAAACGGCGAACCTACAGCTCTAGCCATTGAAGCTACCGCACCAGATGGTTATAGCGGTGATATTGCGCTGGTCATTGGGGTAGATACGCAAATGAATGTGCTTGGTGTTCGCGTGTTAGAGCATAAAGAAACCCCAGGACTGGGTGATAAAATAGAATTGTCGATCAGCGATTGGATAACGTCATTCACCGGAAAACACTTTTCAGTAAGTGCCTTGCCTGTATGGCAAGTGAAAAAAGACGGCGGTGAGTTCGATCAATTCACTGGTGCCACAATAACGCCGCGAGCGGTGGTTAGCGCGGTTAAAAATGCACTGCTTTACGTGCAAGATAACCAACAAACTTTATTTTCCGCTCCTAATATGTGCGGTATTGAAAATGACGTATTACCAACCAATGAGGTGTTAAGCGAATGACAGATTATCGCGACCTTACCCTCCAAGGTATTTGGAAGAACAACCCTGCCCTAGTGCAACTTCTAGGCTTATGCCCTTTGCTGGCGGTAACCGCCACCTTTATAAATGGACTAGGGTTAGGCTTAGCTACCACGCTAGTATTGATTGGCAGTAACGTTACCGTTTCATTGGTACGGAATATTGTTCGAAACGAAATACGCATTCCTGTATTTGTTATGATTATTGCCGCCTTTGTTACCATAGTGCAGCTTTTAATGAACGCCTTTACCTACGAGTTATACCTTGCGCTGGGCATATTCATTCCGTTGATTGTTACTAACTGCGCAATCATCGGTAGAGCGGAAGCTTTTGCCTCTAAAAACAGTGCGGGCGCATCAGCATATGATGGCCTAGTGATGGGATTAGGGTTCACCTTCGTACTTGTTGTGCTTGGCGGTATGCGAGAAATTTTAGGTGCTGGAACCTTGTTCGCAGGTGCCGACAGGCTATTCGGCAGCATTGCCAGTAACTGGACACTCACCTTATTTGAAACCGATTCTCCTTTCTTGCTAGCAATATTGCCTCCCGGTGCGTTCTTGGGCATGGGGCTTTTAATTGCTTTTAAGAATATGATTGATGCTCGAATAGCAGCCCGCGAGACTACGGTAAAAGAAAAAGCCACTCGCGCACGTGTTACCGCCGACGCATAATAAATGCTAAGCGGCTAGTGGCAGAGAATATGGTTACGCCTGAATGGCTAAGCCTGAATGGAAAAGCCCGAGTGGAAAAAGAACGAGCTAAATAAAAATGAATAACACAAAAAGACGTGAAATCTTAACCCGACTTCGGGACGATAACCCCCACCCTACCACTGAGCTTAATTTCTCCACGCCCTTTGAGCTGTTGGTCGCGGTCACTTTATCGGCGCAATCTACCGATGTTGGCATAAACAAAGCCACGGACAAACTTTTTCCCGTTGCCAATACAGCCCATGCGATTGCTGCTCTTGGTGAAGACGGGTTAAAAGAATATATAAAAACCATCGGCTTGTTTAACTCAAAAGCCAAAAATGTACATCGCCTTAGTGAAATTTTGGTTGAAAAGTACGATGGTGAAGTACCCGAAAGCCGAGAAGCCTTAGAAGCTCTGCCTGGCGTTGGCCGTAAAACGGCTAACGTAGTACTGAATACCGCGTTTGGCTGGCCTACCATCGCTGTAGACACCCACATTTATCGCGTAAGTAACCGCACTAAACTTGCTATGGGTAAAACCGTTGAGAAAGTGGAAGAGAAGCTACTAAAAGTAGTGCCAGCAGAATTTAAGGTAGACGTTCACCACTGGTTAATTCTTCACGGCCGCTATACCTGCATTGCCCGCAAACCTCGTTGTGGAAGCTGCATTATTGAAGACTTGTGTGAATTTAAAGATAAAACTGAATATGCTGAGTAACTTAAACAAGGGGCTTAACCTGCTAGCGGCAGCTAACTAAGAGCTAGCTGCCGCCCTGCGAAGAGTTACTTGCCAAAAGCGTCTATCGCAATACTAACCGCCTGTTAGAAAATTCTCCGTCCGAATAGTGTTACTAGTCAACGCATTAGATTCCAATTAAACTCCTATCTAAAAGCAAAAGTCTGCACATCGTTGTAAGCCAATATAGAAATCATTAGGAATTATTTATCATCGTTTTATTGATTACTGCTGTTATTGTAGGATTGATGATTATTTTATCGACTAAGCTGCGTCGTATGCTATTGAGTCGATTAATCTTTGATTTTGTTAATCGTACAGAAGCTAAGTTAGCAAGATTGTATTGTGACAGCCGCTCAATTGATGGGCTTGAAGTGTTTTACCATAGCAATACAAAACACTTTTCTAGCGACAAGCCTGTGCTGGTACTTATACACGGTTTCAGTGCTGATAAGTATGTGTGGAATCGTTTTGCCAAAAGATTCTCTTCTCAATATCACCTAGTTATTCCTGACCTTAAAGGCCATGGCCAAACTGCTTACCACCCCGATGATGATTATTCTGTTCCCAGCCAATGCCAGATGTTATTGGCACTATTAGATCAATTAAACATTAAGCACTTCAGCATAGTGGGTAATTCTATGGGCGGAATGATGGCGGCTAAACTATTTGATGAAATGCCTAAGCGAATTGAAAAAGCAGTATTGATCGACCCAGCAGGCGCTAAGTCACCATTTGCTCAGAATATGATAGACAATAAATTAAATCCTTTTGAACATGAAGTTGAACAGGGTTTTTTTAAATTCTATGATTTAATCATGGCTAAACCACCATTTATCCCAAAGTTTATTTTGCGCGCACTCGCATGGGAATATATTAATAAGCGAGCGCAATATACCCACATGTTCCATCAATTTTTCAACTTGCGGGATTTTTACTCTCGTGATTACCGTTTCGATTATCCTGAGTCGATGCTGATATGGGGGCTTAACGATAAGCTGTTACCGGTAGACGATTTTACCCACTGGAAATTGATGCTCAATTCAAACACACTTATTTATGAAGATCTTGGCCATATGCCTATGGTGGAAGATGTGAAACGTGTATCTAAAGATATTTTAAGCTTTTTAAATAAACATTAAATAAGCAATAAAACGGTTAGTAAAAGATAGCTTATTTGCAACAAATGCTTAGCCAAATTAACGGCATTTAAAAAGTAAAAAGCCCTAATACTAAAACAGTATGTAGGGCTTTTATTTTTAAGCTTTACTTCTAAAGAAAACTAATCTCTAGTCTTCTTTCTTTTCACTGTTCGTGTCGTCTTTGTACTTGTCAAACCACGCTAAAATATATCCAACTTTACGTGCTAAGTTAGAAGGTTTAGCTGCAATACCATGATAAGCCCCTTGAATACGCACCAGTGCGCTATCTACACTTTGTAAGCGTAATGCACCATAATATTGTTCGCTTTCAGACATAGGAGTACGTACATCTAATTCACCGGTGAGCACCATGGTAGGCGTTGTTACATTGCCCACTAATGATAACGGCGAACGGTTCCAATATTGCTCGTAATCGTTCCAAGGTAAGTCTGTAAACCAATACTTGCTCATATACGCATAGATATCAGATGTACCAATCATACTTGTCCAGTTTATAACGGGTTTCGCCACTACAGAGGCTTTGAAACGGTCGGTCTTTCCGATGATCCAAGAGGTCAGTGTCCCCCCGCCAGAACCGCCAGTAACAAATAAGTTAGACTCATCCACATAACCTTTGGCAATAGCGGCATCCACCATATCCATAAGGTCGTCATAATCTTGTGATGGATAATTTTTATCAATTAAACTAGCGAACTCTTCACCTTGAGAAGTAGACCCACGAGGGTTGCCATATAAAACAACATAACCAGCAGCAGCCATTAATTGTATTTCTGTTGAGTAACTGGGGCCATACGCAGTGTGAGGCCCGCCATGTATTTCTAAAATTAGCGGGTATTTTTTCTTAGGGTCAAAGTTAGGAGGGGTAACCAACCAAGCTTGTAAGTCTCTATTATCTACACTGCTTTTTAGTTCCACCAACTCTGGTTTATTCACTGTTTTGTGATCAAACACATCACCATTTAAGTCAGTCAGTTGTTTAACCTTCCCTTTACTGGTCGCTATTGCAAGATCAGCAGGGCGATCGCCCATTGAAGCGGTATAAACAACGCTACCTTTAGGGGTTACATCGTAATCGCCCGATGTGTACGGCCTACCTAAACTAGTGCCACCTAAATCACTTGTTTTCGTTGAAATTTTACCTGACAAACTAACATAGGCGACACTTTTCTTCCCCATATCATCATAACTAAAATATACCCCTTTACCGTTGTCAGCCCACTTAATTGCACCGACAGAGCGGTCTAGCTCACTAGTCAGGTTTTCGATGCCCGTGCCGTCTGAATTCATTACATATAAATGGCTTAGCTGATTTGATTTTCCATTATCTTCATTACCAACAAAGGCAATTTTATTACCGTTAGGGCTTAAATGAGGGCTTCGTTCAGGGCCACTCATATCAGTTAATCTAGTCACCTTTGACGTTTTTACATCAATGCTAAACAGATCGCTATTAAGCATATCGAAATCAGCTTCGTCGCTGGTGTTAGCAGAGATAATGATCTGTTGACCATTGTCAGACCATGCTATGGTACCGGCGTGGTCATGTTCCCCAGAAGTAATTTGTCTTGGCGTTCCGCCAATGGTTGGCACAACATATATTTGCATGTTGCCGGGGCGTTTCATTCCCATGCCGTCTCGTTGGAAATTGGTTTGGTCGATATACTGTGGGGTTTCTGCCCACTTAGCGCCTTTAGGCTTAAAATCTAAATTAAATAACGGTTTGGCTTTAGTGGGTGTAAACATAGCAAAAGCTAAATATTTACCGTCTGGTGAAAAACTCATACCGCTCGGGCGCATTGCGACATCAGTTACGCGAGTTGTGCTATTTGATGCTAAATCTTTTAGATAAACTTGAACCTTACCTTCTTTACTTGAAAGGTAAGCCATTTTAGCGCCATCAGGTGAAAACACAGGATTAAAGTGGTTTTTACTGTCAGAGAGAATAGGCAGATGAGCACTTCCATCTAAGGCTATTGTCCACAGATTCCGTCGCATTGAATCAGTCATAATATCCATGCTACGACGCTCGTACACAACATGTTTGCCATCAGGTGTTACCACTGGGTTTGTAGCATACTCAAGATTAAATACGTCTTTTAAAGACAAAGTATTACTTGCAGATTCGTCTGCCAAAACCGAATGGGCAGTTAATAATGTGCTTATGACTAGTGTTAACGCCGACTTGCTTAAACATCTCTTATTCATGGCTCGTTTGCTCTAATTGTTTTAATTCGATAAATAGAATGACTATTGAAGGTCTAACATAGCTTATATAACAGTAGAAATACCTTACCTTTGATGTAAAAAGTAGTATTTATAGGTTGAATTTCATATTCTGGTCGCGCTCAGGGTTTTCTTCTTTTAGCTAAGAGACTGTAGCTGTAAACGGCAACATCTTCTACGCGAGCAAATTCGCATTACTTTACGGCCTAAACCGTTAAAACTAGAAAAGAGCGCTTAAATAATAAAAAACAATTTTGGGGTACGTTGCAGTTACTATAAGAATTCGGCCCAAATAACAGTATTAATGGAGAACACATGCATCAACTTAGACGCCTCACTTTTACCGCTATTGTAGCTTTTTTTAGTTTTCCGCTACTGGCAGCTTCTAATGTGATAACAAACGAACAAAAACAAACTGCGAACGACCTTATAGAAACTGCGCTGAAAAGTGACTTAGGTATGGACATCGTGACATCGCTGACAACAGAAATAGGCCCTCGATTGGGAGGCTCTGAAGCTGAGAAACGCGCGAGAGACTGGGGGGTAAAGTTAGGCGAACGTTTGGGATTCGACAACGTCAGTATCGAACCATTTACGATGCCTTTTTGGGATAGAGGGCATCTACACATATCGCTAACCTCGCCCTACCAGCAGGATTTATACGGTACTGCTTTAGGTGGTGGCGCTCCATCAAAAGAGAGTATTGATGCCGATGTAGTATATTTTAGAGATATTCACGCATTATCAGATGTTAAGGATGGCAGCCTTAGCGGAAAAATTGCTTTTGTCGATGGCGACAAAATGGTTAAAAGCCAAACCGGCGCAGGTTATGGCCAAGCCAATCAACGTCGAAGAATTGGCTGGCAACATGCGCAGCGTGGTGGCGCTAGCGCATTGGTGGTTCGCTCTGTCGGTTCAGACTCACATCGATTCCCACACTCAGGGATGATGAGTAAAGACGGTGACAAATGGGCAGATATTCCAGTTATCGCTATCTCAAATCCTGACGCTGATCACCTTCGCCGCTTACATGGATTAAGCAAGCCTATAAGTCTTTCACTGCATTCAGAATCAAAATGGAAAGGCGAAGTGAAAAGCGGAAATGTTGTTCTCGATTTAGTGGGAAGTGAGAAGCCTGAAGAAATCGTACTTATTGGTGGCCATCTAGACAGCTGGGATTTAGGCACTGGCGCGGTTGACGATGGCGCAGGCGTTGCCATCACTACCGCAGCTGCCGCGTTGATTGCTAATTTACCGACTCGCCCCAAGCGCACCATTCGGGTGGTAATGTTTGGTGCAGAAGAAGTGGGTTTACTTGGTGCATTCGCCTATGCGAAACAACATGATGCGAACCTACAAAACCATGTTTTGGCAACCGAATCTGACTTTGGTGCGCAAACCATTTGGCAGTTAGTATCAAACGTCAATCCAGAAGCTACCTTGCTGATGGATGAAGTAGGAAAAATATTGTCCCCTCTTGGCATAGTGAGAGGAGGATCAGATGTTCCCGGCGGTGGTCCTGACATCATTCCCTTGGCTAAAAAAGGTGTACCGACCATTCGATTAAACCAAAATGGACAGGATTACTTCGATTTACATCATACGCCTGATGATACGCTTGATAAGATTGATCCCAATGAATTAGCGCAAAATATTGCCGCTTATGCAGCAAGTATATATTTAATTGCTGATTCAGATGTGGCATTAAAGCCTTAAGATGGCATAAGCGGGCTAGGACTGAGCTAGTACAACTGAGCAACTCTCCTGCCCGTTTACATTTGCGCTTTAACTCTCACCCAGCTTGTTCAATAACCGTTCCCGTCTACCCACGTAAACGTCATAGCCATCGTAATCCGATGAAGCTAGCGCTAATGCCTTATTCACCTGCTCCAGTGCTTTTTCAAACTGGCCTGACTGCTCGTAGCCATAGGCAAGACCATTGTATGCATCAGGCGAATTGGGATAACGTTCAATACCGTACTGAAATAGCTTTATAGCTTCATCGAAATCTTGTTCTGTCACGAAGTGATAACCTAATTCTCTTATTACCCATTCCGCCGCTTCGATTTTCTCGCCTCGTTGCTGTGATACCACTTCGTAATACTTTTCAATCGAACTCAAATCACCATCATAGTCTTTCGGGCGCATATACTCTGAGTAAAATAAACTGTAATACGCTTTAAAGCTTGCTGCATTGGTCACAAGGTTATGAGGTACGTCATTGAATACATCGTTATGCCACCGTAGCCCCACCGGCTTGTTTTTACGGATATCTGAAATCATCGCATCGTAATAAGGGCGCATGGGCGCACCTTCGTTGCCAATAGCGGTATAAAGGTAATGATCGAGCTTTTTATTATTCTTTATGAACTCAACCGTAGTCTTTGCCGTTGCGCCATGTGCCCACCATACCGCAGCACTGTAAGTTAAGGCAGCATTGAACAATTCAGGCGCTTGCTGCATTGCATACAATGAGAAAGCGCCTGCAGCCGATGCACCTGCAATAACTCGAAAATCATGCACCCGATATTTACTTTCCACCATCGGCATCAATTCTGAAGTGATAAATTGTAAAAACTTAGCACCTCCGCCGCCATAACCCACGGGACCACTGGGGTCTTTATTTACGTTAGGGTATAAATCCCGAAGACGGTCGGTGTTTTCGATTGCCACCACAATAACTTCTGGCGCCGCCCGCTGAGATTGCAAACTTTCAAGAACCGCATTCAACATGACGAGCGTAGTAGCGCCATCAAGACGGTAAATAATAGGGTATTTTTTATCTGGGTTTTCAGCATAGCTTTTAGGGAGTTGAACAACCACAGTGCGCTCTTCTGATAATACCTTCGATGTTAGCTTTTCGGTAATTAGGGTGTAACTGAAGCTTTGTGTTTCATCTTCTACAGAAGCATCTTGCCCATAGGAGATTGGGCTGATTGATAGTAGAAAAAAACATAGTACCTTTATTCGCTGCAGCGCCATGAAAGTTAAGTCCTTTTAATGCGTTATGATAAATTGTGCGATTTAATTACGTTACCACAAAATCAACGGGGTCGGAAAAGGAGGCGAACAAGGATGTGGAAAAAGGCGCCATAGGAAGACAGAAATGAGAGCCGATCCCCCCAGGCGAGCGACTTTTCATTTGAGCGGGCTGGACGCTTGAGCCACTTGCAAATACATGATTAATCATTGATCTATCTATTAAGTGAACAAAACAGTGGGTGTTGAGCATGAGACCTGAATTAATCTTTTTACTGCCCTTGGCCTTGATGATAGCCGCTTTTTTTACGCTCAGCATCACCGTAAAGCTTCAAAGAAACCTTGATAATGTTCACTGTGATGGTGAAATGCGTAATTTTTACTGAGTTCAACACCTAATACGATAAAGCTTGGCTCTCCACGCTTGGCGGTTTAAATAGTTGGCACTGAAACTAAAAGCGAAGTCATATTATTTACAGAGGCTAAGCGTTTCCACTGAGCCCTTATTAAGAACTCTTACAAAAAGCCTTTTCACTAAGCGCCTAGCCAGAGCGCGGATGCTTCGATTTAGCTTTGTGTTGATACATACGTTTATCTGCCAACGATATACATTCTGAAGGCACCTTAGTCTCAAGGCTTGTTGCAATCCCAAAGCTAACGCCCGCATCACTCCATTGCTTGCTAAGCTCCATTGAAACATTCGATACTATTGATAAGGCGCTATCAGCCACGTTTCGGGTTTCTCTGGTCGAATCGGCTTGCAATACCCCTACAAACTCATCGCCTCCTGAGCGGAAGATATCTCCCAAAAAGTAAAACGATTGTTGCAATAGGCTCGCAGCCTTAATAATAAGTTTGTCGCCTTCATCATGACCGTGTTTATCGTTAATGGCCTTTAAACCATCTAAATCGATGAAAATAATAACGTAGTAGTCATCTAAGGCTTCAATGCATTCTGTTAGAGAGAATCTGTTACCAAGCTGAGTCATTGAGTCTATGCGCGATAAGTACTGGTTTCGATTGAACTCCTTTTGCTTTAATTTAAACCACTCAGTTAAGCACAACAAAATACATAAGCAATCTAGCGACAATGCAAATATAACAACAGATTCGGGGTACGCTAGCTCACCGAAATACTGGCTGTGAGCAGCAATGTAGTAGCCAAGTGATGCACTGTAGAGTAGATTGCCTGCCAAAAAATATTTCGCGCGGAAATCTTGCTGTCTAATCATGCTCACACCCACCGCTATGGTCACCACTATCCAGAACATAGCCAATAAGTGAGATAGTAAATATGCGATAGAAAATGGCATAAACCACATGCCAACGCCTAATACAACGCTTACTAGACTCAAAGTGTTAAGAAATTTGAACAACTTTTTGTGGTCGGTTTTGCACTCAAATAAATCTGAGACAAACTGAGCAGCACAGGCAATAGCGAAAGGAAAAAGTAGCATTCCCCAATAACTGGTATTGAATGGGAAATGAACGATATCACCTAGCATTCCAGAAGCTGCCATCCAGCCAATAGCGTGAATACCCAAATAGCCTGCACAGGTTAATGCTACTCTTTTCCTCGTCCCAGAATAGATGAGCAAGGCCAGCAAGGACAAAATGAACATGGTGGTAATGCCAGCTATGGAAATACCGTTATTAAATTTTTGGAAACGATAAAACTCTGTACTGTCTAACACAGTAATGGAAACTGGCGTAGGAAACTGCTTGGCCTTAATAAACAGCCATAATTCTACTCGCTCATTTGCCATAACGGTTTGCACCGTCACGGCTTGAAAATGAAGCACCGGCGGCGAGCTGTCATCAAGAAGTTGAGAGAAGACTTGAGTGCTAAGTTCAGGCTGAACAGGCGACGAATATGAAGCTAAACCAACATCAATGAAGTTGGCATTAACGACAACAAAGTACTGCCCTTTTTGTGAAATATCTAAGACTACTTTGGTAAAGTAACTTCCCGACTTCCCACCCAGTGATGGCACAACCGCGGCGTATTCATAAGCCTCTTTTAAAATTGCTAGCTTATTTTTTGATTCGAGATTTGATGTATCAAAAGAGTAATCTAATTCGTGCCACACATTAGCATCAGCGATTATACGCTTATCATCACCGACTGATATAGGTTCCTGACCAAATGCGGGGACTACCACCAGCATGAGGAGAAAATAAAAAACACCCAAATGAAAGTAAGAAAGCAAAATCGAACCTTGTCTGCAGGTAAAAGGGCAACAAAACTGTTACTTGTCCTATATCAAGCATAAACCTGCTTGCTCAGAATACATAATATAAAAGAGGAAATTTACTTTTTTATACGCAATATTCTGTAAGGCAATAGCGACACACGAGCTCTTAACGCAGTATTAATTTTGCTTCAGCCTGCTTATTAGCTAAGCATAAATACTTTCAACCGTAGTATTAAGCAACCAACGTAAAAATACTTTAGTATCTCTGTTGTTGTGAAATTGAACTGACTTTTGACACTCTTTATCGGTAAAAACAACGTTGAAGTTATTTACTGAGATTGTCGAAATAGGGGGAAGTGTACGGAGCGAAGCGCCGTTAATAGTATGAGACATATAATTTTTCTTTGTATAATAATGTTGCTAGTTTTTTATTCGTTTTAAAATTCCTTTCAAAATTCTGTTCTTATCAAACCAAAAATAAATAAAAATATTAGTACTGCACAATTAAAAAAGGCTAAGTAGAAACTTAGCCTTTTGTCGTTGTATTTTAAAGTTCTACTTAAAGAACAACAACGTTTGCAGCTTGAAGGCCTTTTTGACCTTGTTCTACGCTGAAGCTAACCGCTTGGCCTTCAGAAAGAGTTTTGAAGCCGTCAGAAGCGATTGAACGGAAATGTACGAATACGTCTTTACCGCCACCGTCTTGAGTAAGAAAACCAAAACCTTTATCTTCGTTGAACCATTTAACTGTGCCGTTTACTGTATCAGACATGTTTGTAACCTTATATATTTGAAGTAATTGGTGAAATTCACCGGATAGCAATAGATTTAACTTACTAGTAACGCAAATGTATATCTATTAAAACTTCGGTAAAACTGAAGAATAAAAGGGTACAAGGCAGTAGTAGAAAAAGCTTTTTATTATCTAAAGCGGGCATAATGTACATCTTTCCGTAAGGTAAGTCTACCGATATTGCTATTTATTTCTATTATCGAGCAACATATTACTGTATTACTTCCATTACAATCGCCCACACACCTTAACCCTCGAGCCCTCCCCCTTCATTCACCATCAATGGCAGGCGCAATCACTACAGACATTTCACATACGTAAGTCGATAGAATAGTTGTGTTATTTACTACAACGTCGCCGTCACCTTAAAATAGACAATAAGGGAATGTATAACTTTTAATTGTCCTTTTTTGCTAGCGGTTTACCGATAGGTGCTTGCAGCTATTGTATTTGGGCTTTAGTGTCTCATTCCTTTCACATACCCATAGTAAACTGATATATATGATGTTCTTAGAAGAACGGGGAGAGTCGAATGAGAATGCTACACACCATGCTTCGTGTTGAAGATCTTGATGCATCTTTGCACTTCTACACTCACTTGATGGGCATGAAGCTATTGAGGAAGTCTGAAAACCAAGCTTATGAATACACGCTCGCTTTCGTGGGTTATGGTGAAGAAACTAACACTACCGTACTTGAACTCACTTATAACTGGGGCGACAACACCTATGAAAAAGGCACGGCTTACGGCCACATCGCCATCGAAGTAGACGATATTTATCAGTTCTGCGAAAACCTAGAGCAAAATGGCTGTGATGTATACCGTAAGCCAGGCCCCGTAAAGGGCGGCTCTACTGTCATTGCTTTTGTTCGCGATCCAGATGGCTATGCCATCGAACTTATTCAAACAAAACAATAAGTCTCTATTTTAAAATACAGCGGCCCTATTAATAAGGATATTGCCCTATCATGCTAAAAATTCGTCACGCTCTACTTACTTTCTCGCTTTCTATCTCGATTTTTGCAAGCCCAGTACTATTGGCGAAAGACTTCGATGTTATTGCTCATAGGGGCGCGTCAGGTTATCTGCCTGAGCACACATTAGAAGCCGCCACGCTTGCTTTTGCCATGAACCCTGACTTTATTGAGCAAGATGCGGTTATTACTAAAGATGGGATTGCTGTGGTCTTGCACGACATACACTTAGAAACAGTAACCAATGTTGAGCAAGTATTTCCAGAGCGTGCACGTAAAGATGGTCGCTTTTACGCCTTAGACTTCACGTTAGCTGAGCTTCGTACTCTGCAAGTACACGAACGAGCGAACAGCAAGGGTGAACAAGTTTTTACAAAACGCTATACAGGGAATACGGCAAATTTTACCGTGGCAACCTTAGAAGAACACTACGAGCTTATTACTCAGCTTAATCGAGAGTTCAATACCAATGTAGGGGTTTATACGGAAGTAAAATCACCAGCGTGGCATAACGAACAAGGAGTAGATGCTAGCCAGATTGTGATTGCATCACTAACACGATTTAATCTTGCCAATAAAGACGCCAACAGTTACTTGCAGTGTTTCGACTTCGATGAAATAAAGCGCATTAGAAAAGACCTAAACTATGCGGGAAAAGTGGTCATGCTAATAGGTGAAAACAGTTGGGGAGAATCAACCACAGACTACGATTGGATCAAAAGTGAAGCAGGCATGAAAGAAGTGGCTAAATATGCCGACGGTTTAGGCCCTTGGTTAGGCCAACTACTAGACCCCCAAGCGATGGAAACAGGCAAACTGATACCCGCATCTTGGGTTGAGTATGCCCATTCAGAAGGTTTCATTATTCATCCCTACACGTTCCGTCAAGATGCCCTACCGCCAGGTATGACTGCAGAGCAACTTCTTTCTACCCTGAAACACGTGGTAAACGTAGACGGCGTATTTACCGACCATGTGCCGCCGGTAAAAGCCTGGCTTGAAGCACAAGGCGAATAGCAACAACAAATATATTATTCACTTCACAAAAAAGCGGCCATTAAGCCGCTTTTTCAAATTTGTTTATATTTTTTACTTAGTTTTTAGATAACCCTAAGATTTAGATAACCGCACTACTACCCTTCTATTTTGCGCTCGCGACTCTCGGGTATCGTTATTTGCTATATGGCGCTTCTCACCGTGCCCCGTCAGTTGAATTCTGTCATCGGGCACGCCTATGGTAGTTAAGTAGCTTTTTACTTCATTGGCTCGGCGTATAGATAATTGTTCGTTGTTCCATCGCCCGCCATAGCTATCGGTATAGCCATCAAGCAATACTAACTCTAAGTCGCTATCTTCTTTTAGGTATTCCCCAATCATTGTTAGGCGCTTTTGAGAATACTTAGTCAGTTCGGTACTGTTTTTCTGATACGACAACACCGTATAGGCAATATCGTCGAAGTTGTAAGGCAATAAGTTAGACACACACTTAACGAAGTCTCGATACACCATCGAGAAATTACTGGCGTTTAATGCAACACTCACTTTATCGTATTCGTTATACCAGTCTTGATAATAAATGGTGGGCCAGAAGCCTTTTTCGAGTTCACTTAGCATAGTCCATGCAGCGTCTTGCGGAAGGTCACCGTTATATTGCGTGCGCAATGTCATATCGGCGATGGTTTTAGGCGCTACACCCGGCATCCACTTTGGCGGTACAGAATAAACAGCAGCTACATCGAAGCGGTTAGGCAATAAATGCATGTCTAGCTCAAATTCCATATTAAGCCGTTTAGAAGCCACGCTTGTAAACATGGCATCGCCGTAACCGGGTAAAGGATGGTTCAATGTACATTGCAAACGCGATGCATCAACCACTTCCCAGTTAGACGTTTCTACCGTAGCAGAATACTGACGCATAGCACCGCTTGCGACCGTAGTAAAAAACAACGGAATAAGTAAACCGAATTTACGCTTCACAACTATACCCACTCAACTGATAAACCATACCTAACGAAAAGGCGCTTACAGAATATATCGTCCTTAGTGTAGAAAAGTTTAGCCTTCTATACCATTAATACCATCAATTATGCCCTCATTTCAGGTTTCTAACGCCCCACATTGAAATTCAGGCTGGATACCGTGGGTTATCCTTGCCATAATCCCAGCACTTTTTGTAGCATTTCTATGTTGATACAGCTTTGTTACGTAACCAAAGAACCTGCTAAGAGAAACTATGTCTGAGTTGCACCACTCCCTTCCTCATCGTTTTAGGGGCTACTTCCCTGTTGTTATCGACGTTGAAACCGCCGGTTTTAATGCTGGGACCGATGCCTTACTTGAAATTGCTGCCGTAACGGTAAAAATGGAAGAAGATGGTCTGATTTATCCCGACCAAACTTTTCATTACCATGTCGATCCTTTTGAAGGCGCGAACTTAGAGCCTGCAGCGCTAGAGTTTAACGGCATTGACCCTCACTGTGCCCTGCGCGGTGCCATAGAAGAAAGTGAAGCAATGAAGTCGTTGTGCAAAGGTATTCGTAAAGCGCAAAAAGATGCGGATTGCCAGCGCTCGGTGATTGTGGCGCATAACGCCACCTTCGACCAAAGTTTCGTCAACGCGGCTATCGCTCGTTGTAATATCAAACGCACGCCTTTTCACCCCTTTGTGTCTTTTGATACCACCAGCCTTGCCGGTTTAACGTTAGGCCAAACTGTTTTGGTTAAAGCCTGCCGTGCGGCAGGTATTGAGTTTGATCAAAAAGAAGCCCACAGCGCATTATATGATGCGCAAAAAACCACGGAACTGTTTTGCTTTATGGTAAATCGTTACAAAGCATTGGGCGGCTGGCCCTTAGCTGGTGAACCTATCAGCCCTGATGAGCCTTGCTGATAAGCAACGTCTGAAATGCTGCCTTAGCTGCAATCGCTTCAAATTAAAATTTATTCAGTAGAAATAAAAAACAGCGCCGAATGGCGCTGTTTTAGTATTAGGTAGACGTATTTGCATAAAGCCTATTTAACAAGCCTGAGTGCTTACTTTTAAAGCTTTTGTAGATACTTTCGGCCTATTATAACTTGTCAGCTTCTGCTGCAAGGTACTTGGCTACGCCTTCTGGTGAAGCATCCATACCCGCTTTACCTTGTGTCCAACCTGCTGGGCAAACTTCGCCATGATCCTGATGGAATGCAAGTGCATCGACCATACGAAGCATTTCGTCTACATTACGGCCTAGCGGAAGGTCGTTAATCACTTGATGACGTACTAGGCCTTCTTCATCAATCAGGAAAGAACCTCTAAATGCCACGCCATCTTCTGGATGCTCAACATCATACGCCTGACAAATTTCATGTTTCACGTCGGCCACTAACGTATATTGAACTGGACCAATGCCACCTTCGTTTACTGGCGTATTTCGCCATGCGTTATGAGAAAACTGTGAATCGATAGAAACCCCAATCACTTCTACGCCCCGTTTTTTAAATTCTTCAAAACGCTTATCAAAAGCAATAAGTTCAGATGGGCAAACAAAGGTGAAATCTAGCGGGTAGAAAAAAAGTACCGCTTTTTTGCCTTTGATGGTTTCAGATAGTGAAAATGAATCAACTATTTCACCTGAACCTAATACTGCAGCAGCGGTAAAATCCGGCGCTGGACGGCCAACTAATACACTCATAAATATCTCCAATTTATATAAAAACTAAATAATAAGTAAAACGTCTTTTCACTTGGCGTTTTCTAACTCTCTTTATTGGTACTTTATCTTAGATAACAAGCGGTAACGCACTCTACTTCTGCTAATTTTTCACTCATCGTACCAACGGCCACCCTTTTTGATGATTTCTTGAGTGTGAATACGACTAAATCTCACTTGCATTAGAATGAAATAGCAATTATTATCATTTACAGACTTATTTGGAGTGTTTTATGTTTGTATGTATGTGTTACGGCGTTACCGATAAAAGCATACGCGCCGCAGTACAAGGTAATGGCGTAGGTAACATGCGTGAATTGCGTGAACATATGGAACTTGGTTCCCAGTGTGGCAAGTGCATCCAAATGGCACAACAGATTATCGATCAAACCATCATCGATGATTCTATGTTTAAAAACGTAGGCTAGCCCTTTCTTTTTTCCTAGGTATTTTCCTAGTTTCTATTTTTTAGATTCTATCCAAAATTTATCTGACCTTCTATTTCAATCAACTTTTGTGTCGTTAATCAACACTGTATTCCAATCCTAAATAATAGAATGCGCCATTAATCCCCCCTGGCGATGTTGGCGGATATAAAGCCCCTACTTCCCCACTAAACGGATTGCTATCAGGTTTTGTATCAAATAAGTTTTGCACACCTAGCGTAACTCCCCACGACGGTGAAAAAAACCATGCTACTTGCGCATCTGCCGTTAGCGTGTCGCTTCCATAAATATCCATTCCCGCAGAAGCATCTAGATGGTCTTCGTAATATTTGCCGTAGTAGTTTGCCCGCCACGTAAAATTAAAGTCACCAATGTACTGTTCGAGCGTCAAACTGCCTCTGTGTGCTGGCAAGTTATCTTCTAGCATTCTAATGCGCTGCGTTGTCAGGTTTGGCATTAAGGTTATCTCACCATCAACCATGGTGGGATACAAGGTCACCCGCTCTACTTGTGTGTCTGTCCAATTGTAAGCTAACAACAATGTCTGCTTCCAATCTTGTACCATGAAGTCGTAGTGAACCACTAAATCGACCCCTTGGGTTTGGGTATCAAAGTCATTGGTGAAAAATTTGGCGGCATTGTAGTTCGCCGCATCGTCGCGGCCGTTCGCACTAAGCACTTGGATGTCTGCCTCACTAAGCGGTATTGCTGACGTGGTACTGATCCTGTCCATTAAACGGATATTAAAATAGTCGAGGGTTGCGAAAAAGGTATCACTTACGTGCATCACCACACCTAAACTAAAGTTAACCGACTCTTCTGGAGTGAGCGGTGTTGCACCTAGCTGTTGTGATATCAAATCAGTGGGCGGCAGTGTGGCTTGGTCTTCTAGTCCATTCGCGCTATAAGCCGTGGTGACATTAATCACATTACTTTGACCAACCGTCGGCGCTTTAAAGCCAGTATTGATAGAGCCTCGAAGGGCAAATAAGTCATTAACCTTATATCGCGTACTTAGCTTGCCATCAAAGGTAGAGCCAAAATCAGTAAAGTGTTCAACGCGGGTGGCTACACCAAACTGCCATGCTTCACTTAAGAAAAACTCCAAGTCTATGTACACCGCCCAATTACTTCTGCTCCAGTGCCCTGCAGATTGAGGCTGGTAACCAGGGAATCCGTTCGAGCCAATGCTGAACCCTTGCGATGCCCCCGTTGTGGGGTCAAAAGCGAGCGAGTCAGCGGCATAAGAGGCATCATCACCGGCTTTTTGAAAGTAAGTTTCTCTGCGCCACTCTGCGCCCATAGCAATACTAATTGGCTCTTCAAATACGGATTGAATTAGCTTTGCGAAATCAAGATTAAACGTACGCTCTACTTGGCTAACTGAGCCTGGAGAAAAAGAGAGCGGAGAGTCTGGCCCAAGAGAAGGATTAACGGTGCCAGATAAACGATAAGCGATATCTGAATACCCTACACTGGCACTCAAATCCATCGCCCAGCCATTATCTAATTCCGTTTTGACGCCAGCAAATACAGAGGCATCAGTGATTGTGCCACCAAATTGTGGGGTAAACCCACCGGGAAACCACTCGTTAAAGGCAAAGCAGTTCGCACCAAGTGCGGTGGTATTATCGGCAATACGCAAATAATCGGGGTTATCCAATACATTGGTATCATCAAGGAAAATGGTGGGGCATCTAATCCCCTGCCCTATACCGTCTAAATCCCCAACCAATAAGCGACTCTCGCCCGTTTCTTCGTTCGTTTCAGAAAAGACACCTTCTCGGGTTTGTGGGTTGCGAAAGTAAAAACCGCCACTTATTTCACGATGGGCATAAGTTGCTAACGCGTAACCTTCGTAGTTAGGCGCAATGTCCCACCCCGCATTTGCCGACATTTTCATGTCTTCGTTAACATCTAACGCGCCCCATATTTGCGCAGGGCTGCTTATAAGCCTATTACCCGCATCAATGAGGCCTTGTGCATCATCACGCTGAACAGAGCGTGATGTGCCTTGTTGCTGTCGATATTCTACCGTGGCGTTCAAGAAGCCGTTTTCACCTAAACGAAAACCTTTATTAGCCTGTATCTGAAATAACTCACCATCACCTTCAGAATAGGTACCCGTTTTAAGTGCGATGCTGCCACCTGAATCACTATCATCAAGTACGAAGTTAATCACGCCGGCAATGGCATCTGAACCGTATTGTGCCGCAGCACCATCTCGTAAAACTTCAATTTGTTTTAATGCATAAGCAGGGATAACCGAAATATCCGGCCCCTGTGCGCCATCAGATAAGCCACCGCCAAGAAAAGTAATGACTGCCGAGCGATGTCTGCGTTTACCGTTGACGAGCAGTAATGTGTGATCTGACGCCATACCTCGTAAATTAGCAGGTCGCACTAAACTGGTAGCATCATTAATAGGCTGATCGTTGACGTTTAAAGAAGGCACCATGGTGCTTAGCATCGACAAGGCATCGCTGTTGCCTTGTGAACGTAACGATTCTGAGCCAATAATATCGAGTGGCACGGGCGATTCGACCACACTACGAGGAGAACTTCTGGTCCCTACTACGGCAATGCGCTCAAGCGCATTACTTGTGTCTTCTTCTTGAACACTCTCTTCACCCTCGTCTTTTCTATTTTGAGCAACTACATCACTGCGAGAACGAATACTGACTTGCCCAGCACTGTCAGTAACCACAGCAAGCTCGGTGCCATCAAGCAATTTTGATAAGGCTTCGTTAAGGGTGAAGTTGCCTTCTAAAGAATTAGTTTTAACCGTTTGCGCTAAGTCGAAAGGAAATAAGAGTGTGGTATTAGCTTGCTTTGCTAGTTCTGTTAGCGCGTCATCGGCATCTTGGGCTGGAATTGAAAACTGAAAGGCCGTTTGATTAGACTGCTTTATTGGGCTTGGCGCATTTTCTTGTTTGCTACGTTGACCAGCTTGAGACTCGGGCTCTTGCGCGAATGCGCCCTGAATAGGACCAGCACAAACGGCTAACACAAAGCAAATACTTGCCTTGCGCACACTGTTATAGCTGCGCACTACTGCACGAGAAAAATTGGCCGAACGCAAATGATGCAAGATGAGAAATCGTACTTATTATTTGTTTTATTATATTGTCACAATAGTTAAGCTTATGCCAAATAATGCATTTGCACTGGTATTTAAGGCACGCATTACCCGCGTATTATTCGTCAGTTATTTAGTGATATTTAGCGTCGAATTATTAACCTTCAACCACCAACCTTCAGCCACCAACTTTGAGTCACTCAACCTAGATTCATTGCCGTTATTCATCAACTGCGAATTATCTGCGAATGAGCCATACAGCAGCTCTACACCGGCCTTAAACTATCCTCGAGAAACCGAAAGCTGAATACTAGTATCGGATACTTTTTCGTATTCAATATTAAAGCTGTTTTTAAGTGCAGCTAGCAAGCCATCAATATCGCCCACTTTAAAGTAGCCTGCAACACGGCGGCTTTTAAGCGATTCGTCAGAAATCTGAAAGTGTACTTGCGTATATCTACCAATTTCAGCAAGCACGGCTTCTAAGCGCTCACCTTTAAACACAATCATGCCTTGCTGCCATGCTAAATCATCATCAATGTCGTTTTGCGATAAACTCTCGCGGGCATCAACATCGCCTTTTACTGTGGCTTTTTCACCCGCAAACATAAGCAGGCCTTCACCTTCAACAGGCGCTTTGGAAAATAGTGACTGATTACTACTGAATGCACTAAATCTGTCTTTAACTAATACCTTTCCATCGGTTACCACTAATTCGAAAGCGTTGTCGTCAACATACTGCATGTTAAACGCAGTACCCACTGCGGTAACCGTATTATTACCTGCGGTTACCGTGAAAGGTCGCGTGGTATCGTGCGCCACTTCAAAATGCGCTTCGCCTTTTAGCAATACAATGTTTCGCACATCGTCAGAAAAATCGACGGTAACACGCGAGTTTGTGTTTAAAAGCAGTGTAGAGCCATCTGAAAGCACGAGATTTCTTTGTTCACCAATACCGGTTTCAATTTTCTCAGACATGTGCGCCACTACATCTGGCGCTTCTAGCCAAATACGGTCAACCACAACAGCTACCGCAATAGTCATAACTAAAAACGCAGCTGCTACGCTCATGCGAGCTTGAGTAACTATACCCACGCGGCGCTTTTGGCGATTATGGGATTCGGTTTTGTTCTGATGACGAGGAAACAAGCCACTTAACTCGTTAAGTACTGACATATCATCCCACAAGCTTGCGGCCTCCATGAGTGCCTTGCGATGATTTGGACTTTCGGCAAGCCACGCATCTAGCTGTGTTTTTTCGTCTTCGCTAAGTTCGCGATCGAGACGGCTTATCCACAAGCAGGCTTGCTCTTGGATATCTTCTTTGCTGGAAAACTGACGAATATTGTTCATGTTAACTACGGCTTATGTCCTGAGTCGCATTACGAGATGTGCGCACGGGGGCGTCATCTTTAGATAGCTCGGCTAAATATTTCGAGCACAACATTAATCCTTTAGCGACATGCTTTTCTACCGTACTCTCGCTTAAACCAACGAGTTCTGCGATGTCTTTTTGGCGCATGCCATATACTTTTTTAAGTAAAAATACCCGCTTAACATCCGCAGACAATGTATCTGTCGCTCGACAAAAGTGGATGAAGCGCTCCTTACTTTCTACATTTTTTTCTAGGCTATAACCCACCAGTTCGTGGGGTAAAATGTCCATGTCATCAATAGGCTGATTATTTTTATTTTCGGCTCTGGCAACATGGTTTAATGCTAAGTTACGTGCTGTTTTCAGCATGTACGTGCGTTCAAAGCGAATCTCTTGATTCATCTCAGCTTCATAACTTTTTATGAATGCTTCTTGAACGATGTCTTCTATATCGTCGGCACCCACAATAGTACTCACCGCACGCATTAGCTTTGCGCGATATTTTAAGAAGGATTCGGTGACTGTCGACTTTCTGGTCATATTAAAATTTTGCAGGTGTTTCAAATTGCTTACAGTTATTTCACCATCATGCCAATTTATTGGTCTGCTTGCACGATGAAATCTTATATTTTTAGCATTTAGAGAAATAAAAGGAGGCGAACGCCTCCTTTTACCTGGTTTCCGTTTTTAGAAAGTGTAAACACCTCTCAGGTAATAGAAACCGCCATTGATACCGATGGGAGACGTAGTCGGATACAACGAACCTGCAATACCTGCATACTGCGTGTTTTCATCTGGGTACTCATCAAACGCGTTTTTCGCACCCACTGTTACGGTCAGCTCTTCTGTGAAGTTATAAGCCATTTCCAAATCAATCGTGATTTCAGACCCTACTTTATCGATAGGTAGTGCTGAATCTAGGTGATCTTCATAGATGCTACCGAAATAGTTTAGGCGAGCTAGGAAGCGCCAGTCACCATTCGTATGGTTAGCTGTTGCACTGTAGCGTACTGCCGGAAGGTTATCTTCCAACATGCGGATGCGTTCAGCTGAAATATTATCAGATGCTCTATCTACTTCGGTGGACGTCCAGTTGTACGCGAGCGAGAACTTAGTTTCGCCTTCGAACATATCCATGCTGTAGTTTGCTACCACATCAAGACCTTCGGTTGTGGTATCGAAGTCATTGGTAAAGAAACTAATTTCACTAAAGCTAGACGCATCACTGATGCCTTGATCAAGCAAAATCGCTATATCTTCATCAGTAAGCGCAATACCAGAAGCGGTACTGATACGGTCAGTAAGTTCAATGTTGTAGTAATCAGCAGTAACGAACAAACCGTTATCGAAGTCTGCCACTACACCAAAGGTAATACTTTCAGATTCTTCCGGAGTAAGCTGCTCACCACCTTTAAGCTGTGACACAGGATCGGTAGGTGGAAGCGTAGCACGGTCGATAAGCTTGCCATCAGTACCAAATGCTGTGGTTACGTTACGTACGTTACTTTGTCCTAATGTAGGTGCTTTAAAGCCAGTTGAGAAAGCACCACGGAACGCGATGTTTTCAAGCGCTTGCCAGCGGAACGCCACTTTACCTTTAGTGGTATCACCAAAGTCTGAGTAATCTTCGTAACGAATAGCACCCGCTAACATAAAGGTCTCAGTGATGTACGCTTCTGCATCTACGTAGAACGCGATGTTATGACGCGATACTAAGCCTTGGCTGTTTGCCGCTAAACCAGGGAAACCATTTGAACCAATACCAAAGCCTTGTGACGCTAGAGGACCAATTTCATAAGATGCAGTATCACCGGCAAAACTCTCGTAGCTTTCATGACGGTATTGGAAACCACTTGCTACAAATAACGGCTCATACAAACCAATTTCAAAAGGCTTAGTGAAATCTACGTCAAGGGTTTGCTCTGATTGCGTATAACGACCAGGGCTAAACTCGAACGGAGTATCGGGACCAAGTGATGGGTTGATGGTGTTGCTGATAACAAAATCAACTTCGTTTTCACCTAAGTTCAAACTTACGTCATAAGTGATGTCGTTCGCTAATTCACCACGGGTTCCGAATACCAATGACATATCGGTAACCGTTCCACCGAAACGCGGTGTGAAACCACCTGGCAATATTTCGTTGAACGCAAAACAATCGGGGTTATTAGCCACTTCATTGATGTAGCGTTCGTTAGTTAATACGTTGTCGCCAGGGATGATGTCGGTAGGGCAGTTACCTGAAAGGTCGTCGGTTAAGTCACCAACCAATAGGGAACCGTCATCAGCCGCGTAAACACCGCCACGAGTGTGCGGGTTACGGTAGTAGAAACCACCTTCCACTTCACGCTCAGCGAAGTTACCGAACATATAGGCTTCTGCGGTATCACTTAGCTCTAACCCTAGGTTAGCGAAAAGTTTGTAGTCGTGTTTAATTTCAGGCGAACCCCAAATTTGTGCAGGGTCGGCAACGAAAGTATTGCCAGCAGCGACTAACGCAGCTGCATCATCACGCTGAACACTTCGAGAAGTATCATCGGCAGTACGGTATTCTGCAGAAAGGTTAATGAAACCTTTATCAGATAACGGCATACCAATATTACCAGACAGCTGAATCATGTCGCCGTCACCTTCGTAATACGAACCGTAGCGAGCTTCAAATGAGCCGCCTTCTGACGCATCGTTTAATACGAAGTTAATAACACCGGCAATGGCGTCTGAACCATACTGCGCCGCAGCGCCGTCTCGTAATACTTCAATTTGCTTTAATGCCGCTGCTGGAATAACCGAGATATCTGGGCCTTGTGCACCATCAGACAAGCCACCACCTAGAAATGTGATTACCGCAGAACGGTGACGACGCTTACCGTTTACTAGCACAAGCGTGTGATCTGATGCCATACCACGAAGGTTAGCAGGACGAACTAGGGTAGATGCATCATTAATAGGTTGGTCGTTAACGTTAAACGACGGAACAACCGTTTGCATCATAGAGACAACATCGGTGGCACCCTGATTTTTAAACTCTTCATCAGAGATAATATCGATAGGTACCGCAGATTCAGCGACAGAACGTGGCGCTGCGCGTGAACCTACAATGGCGATTTGTTCATAATCTTCTGCGTTCGCTTCTGCTGCATCTGCCGCCTCTTGGGCGTGCACTGGCGCAATGGCCATAACAGAAAATGCCGCTGACGCAGCAAGTACGCCTCGAACGTGTTTGGTCAATAAAGACAAAGATGTATTCATAGTGGTTTCCCGGGATTTTCCCCCTGTCACCTCTACGCTTTCATGAACGTAATAAGTGCAGCGAGTGATAGTTATTTTATACCTTTAACGCTGACCATATACTTGTCAGCACCCACGTTTTATAAGATGTAAACTCTTATAAAACAAACGTTTTTGGACAAAATAATTATTTATTTTCAAACCATAGAGGATTTTGTTTTCTGGTCTGTCTATTAGTATTTACGGGAATTGAAAGTGGTGTGATTTTGCGGGGTTTTAATCAAAAAAGCCGGCTAATTGCCGGCTTTCTAATCTTATTCTTCAGTCTTGTGTTTCTCTGCCGTTTCTTTAATTAACGGCTGCAATTCGTTTTGTTGAAACATTTCCATGATAATGTCACAACCACCAACTAACTCGCCGTCTACCCATAATTGCGGGAAAGTTGGCCAGTTCGCATACTTTGGTAGTTCAGCGCGAATATCTGGATTTTGCAAAATGTCTACATACGCAAACGGTTCACCACAGCCCATTAGTGCTTGTGATGCTTGTGAAGAAAAACCACAACTTGGCAGTTTAGGAGAACCCTTCATATATAAAAGAATAGGGTTTTCTTCAATTTGTTGCTTAATTCTGTCTACGGTGGATTGAGTTTCAGTGTTATCCATCAGGTCCTCTCAGCGGAAAAGTTATTCCCTATAAGTGGGAATGAGCGTGTAGAATTCAAGGGTAATATTATCATAGTTTCTTTCATGGGTTTATACTCACCGCATCTGAAAGGGATATTTATATAACCCGTGGTGCCCACGACAATTGTGGATAGCAGTAGTCTTATATAGCGTAGTCGCATTGGTAAGATGAAAGTGATCTTATATCCAATGCTGATATTACTTACTATCAGTACTCTCGTTTCTATCGTTTGCAAAGTAGCGGCTACGCAGCATAACCTAGCATTCATGATATGGGGATTTGAAAGGCAATTATTATAACTAGACAAGAATTTAGAATTTTCATAAATTTGTCATTGAGTTATACAAATTTGCCCCTACATCTACAGCATGCTTTTGCTATTATAAAATAAGCATCTTAGATAAAGTATTTATACAGGCTCGTTGAACAGGCATTGCGAGCTTAAATTAACGTTGTTTAAAAAACATTAAACCAACATGGAGACCGATATGGCTTTTGAATTACCAGCATTACCATACGAAAAAAATGCACTTGAACCGCATATTTCTTCTGAAACGCTGGACTATCACTACGGCAAGCATCACGCTACTTACGTAACTAAATTAAACGGTTTAGTTGAAGGTACTGATTTGGAAAGCAAAAGCCTAGAAGAGATCATCAAGTCTTCTGAAGGTGGCGTTTTCAACAATGCAGCACAAGTTTGGAACCACACGTTCTACTGGAACTGCTTAAGTCCAAATGGCGGCGGCGAACCTACTGGTGCACTAGCTGACGCAATTAATGCAAAATGGGGCTCATTCGCTGACTTCCAAGCAGCATTCAATGATAAAGCAGTGAACAACTTTGGCTCTAGCTGGACTTGGTTAGTTAAAGCGGCTGACGGTTCTCTAGACATCGTGAATACAAGTAACGCCGAAACACCAATTTCTGGTGACGAGCTTACACCTGTATTGACGGTTGACCTTTGGGAACACGCTTACTACATCGATTACCGTAACGTACGTCCTAAGTACCTAGAAAACTTCTGGGCACTTGCTAACTGGGAATTTGCTAGCGCGAACTTCGCGTAATCATTTTCAGACAAATTCAAAAACCCGCTTAGGCGGGTTTTTTTATGCCCATTATTTAATAATATACAGACTTTTAAGTAATACTAATGGGGGTATTTGACTCAATTTTAACGAAAAAATTCCATTTTTCGTTAGATCAAACATTTCACGTCTATACAAAAGTTTACTATGATTTTTGTTTCCTATTTCTAAATACCGACTAAGCTGAAATTACGGGCAACCGTTTTTTTAAGAGGTATTCATGGGTATTTTCGAACATTACCAAAACCGATACGAAGAACGAAAGCAGGAAGAGTTTACCATTGAGGAGTTCCTTGAGATTTGCAAGGACGACACAGCAGCTTATGCAAATGCTGCTGAGCGATTGCTCAGTGCCATTGGCGAGCCTCAAATGATAGACACCGCGACGGACCCCGCACTGAGTCGCATATTTTCAAACCGCGTGATTTCTCGCTACCCCGCGTTTAATGAATTTTATGGTATGGAAGAAGCTATTGAGCAAATAGTCTCTTACCTAAAACATGCCGCACAGGGGTTAGAAGAAAAGAAACAAATTCTTTATTTATTGGGGCCTGTAGGTGGAGGTAAATCGTCGTTAGCTGAACGTTTAAAAGAACTGATGCAACATGTGCCGATTTACATCATTAAAGGTTCGCCGGTTAACGACCATCCGTTTTGCTTATTTGATGCAAAAGAAGACGGCCATCTACTTGAGCAAGAGTATGGTATTCCGAAGCGCTACTTAAAAACCATTATGTCACCATGGGCACGAAAACGTCTGCATGAATATAATGGTGACATTACTCAATTTAAAGTTGTGCGTGTCTACCCTTCTGTGCTTGATCAGGTGGGTATTGCGAAAACTGAACCTGGCGATGAGAACAATCAAGATATTTCAGCCTTGGTAGGTAAGGTAGATATTCGTCGCTTAGAACAATACGCACAGAACGACCCAGATGCTTATAGCTATTCAGGCTCACTGTGTAAAGCGAACCAGGGATTGATGGAATTCGTAGAAATGTTTAAGGCGCCAATTAAAGTGCTACATCCACTACTTACTGCCACCCAAGAAGGTAACTATAATCCTACGGAAGGCTTTTCAGCGTTGCCTTTCGATGGCCTGATCTTAGCCCACTCAAATGAGTCAGAATGGCAAACCTTCAGAAATAATAAGAATAACGAAGCCTTTTTAGACCGCGTTTACATTGTTAAAGTGCCCTACTGTTTGCGAGTAAGTGAAGAGATTCATATCTACCGTAAACTGCTAGATAGCAGTGAACTAAAAGGGGCACCGTGCGCACCAGATACCTTGGAATGCTTAGCGCAGTTCACTGTGCTATCTCGATTAAAAGAACCTGAAAACTCGAGTTTGTTCTCAAAAATGCGGGTTTATGATGGGGAAAGCTTGAAAGACACCGATCCTAAAGCGAAGTCATACCAAGAATACCGCGACTATGCAGGCGTAGATGAAGGCATGGAAGGGTTGTCCACTCGCTTTGCCTTTAAAATACTATCCCGTGTGTTTAACTTCGATCATCAAGAAGTGGCTGCCAACCCTGTGCATTTGTTTTATGTGCTTGAAAGGCAGATTGAACGTGAACAATTTCCACCTGATTTAAGTGAGCAATATTTAGAGTTCTTAAAAGGCTATCTGATACCAAAATATGTTGAATTTATTGGTAAAGAAATTCAGACCGCGTATTTAGAATCTTACTCAGAATACGGGCAGAATCTTTTCGACCGCTATGTCACTTATGCAGACTTTTGGATCCAAGATCAGGAGTATCGTGACCCTGAAACCGGTCAACTTTTTGACCGCGCGTCGCTAAATGCTGAACTTGAGAAAACCGAAAAGCCTGCGGGAATTAGCAACCCTAAAGACTTCCGTAATGAGATAGTGAATTTCGTACTTCGTGCACGAGCCAACAATGGTGGTAAAAACCCATCGTGGACGAGTTATGAAAAATTACGCACTGTGATTGAAAAGAAAATGTTTTCCAACACGGAAGATTTGCTGCCAGTTATTTCGTTTAATACAAAAGGGTCAGCCGACGAACAGAAAAAGCATGACGACTTTGTAAATCGAATGACGGAAAAAGGCTATACACAAAAGCAAGTCAGACTATTGTGTGAGTGGTATTTACGAGTTCGTAAAGCCTCATAATGGGCTATTTACTCGTGGTTCACCCTATGACAAGCAGGTGGTTATGGCGCATTTCATCGACCGAAGACTTAATAGTAAAGGCAAAAGCACGGTAAACAGACAGCGCTTTATTAAACGCTACAAACAACAGATAAAGCGTGCTGTTACCGATGCAGTCGGCAAACGTTCTGTTACCGACCTAGACTCGGGCGAGCAGGTAAGCATTCCTACTCGCGATATTTCTGAACCTGTATTTCATACCGGAAAAGGGGGCAAGCGAGATATTGTCCACCCCGGTAATGACCAATTCATTGCAGGCGATAAAATTGACCGCCCACCAGGTGGCGCGGGTCAAGGTTCTGGTGAAGGGGAAGCGGGTAATAGCGGCGACGGAGAAGATGAATTCGTTTTCTCCATCTCGAAAGACGAATATTTAGATATCTTGTTCGACGACTTGGCGCTGCCTAATTTAAAGAAAAATCAGTTTGATAAAGTGATTCAACATGAAACCTATCGTGCTGGGTATCAAACTGACGGTGTGCCGAGTAACTTAGACATTGTTCGTTCTCTTAAAGGATCGGTGGCAAGACGAATTGCGTTAACCGGTTCTACTCGAAAGCGTATCAGAGAGTTAGAAGAACAGTTAGCCATACTGATGACTGCGCCTACTAACAATGCACTAGCCATTGAAGAAATTGAAAAAGAACTCGCACTACTTAAAGCCAAAGTGGCTAAAGTCCCTTTTATCGACACCTTCGATTTACGTTTTAAAAACTACGACAAGCGCCCTATTCCTACCAGCAAAGCGGTGATGTTTTGCTTAATGGATGTTTCAGGCTCTATGGATCAAGCGACCAAAGATGTAGCAAAACGCTTTTATATTCTACTGTATTTGTTTTTAACCCGTACCTACGAGAATGTAGAGGTGGTGTATATCAGGCATCATACTCAAGCGAAAGAAGTCGACGAACAGGAGTTTTTTTACTCTCAAGAAACCGGCGGTACGATAGTCTCAAGCGCACTAAAGCTCATGGATGAAATCGTGCGAGAACGGTTTAGCGATGGCAATTGGAATATCTACGCGGCCCAAGCATCCGATGGCGATAACTGGGCCGATGATTCGCCTTTATGTAGCTCACTTTTAGTTAATAACCTATTACCCGCCACCCGCTATTTTGCCTATATTGAAATAACCGAACGCCAACACCAAACCCTTTGGCGAGAATACGAAAGGGTCAGTCAATCTTCCGACAATATAGTATGTAAACACATTCAAACGCCGGATGATATTTACCCTGTATTCAGAGAAATATTTAAGCGTACTGAGCAGTTTAGTGCGCAAGGAGGTTAGCCCATGTCTTTAAGTGCAGCGCGTCAAAAACATAAATTAGATGACGGCCCAGATTGGACGTTTTCATTACTCACCGAGTATGAAACAGAAATAGACCGTATTGCTAAAGATTTTAAGCTAGACACCTACCCTAACCAAATTGAAGTTATTACCGCTGAACAAATGATGGATGCGTACGCCAGCATAGGTATGCCACTAAACTATACGCATTGGTCGTTTGGTAAAAAGTTTATTCAAACCGAACAACAGTACCGCAGGGGCCAAATGGGCTTGGCCTATGAAATTGTGATTAATTCTGACCCTTGCATAGCGTACTTAATGGAAGAAAATACCATTACTATGCAAGCGTTGGTAATGGCGCATGCCTGCTATGGCCACAACTCTTTCTTTAAAGGTAACTACCTTTTTCAAACTTGGACAGATGCCAGTTCCATTATCGACTATTTGGTATTTGCCAAGAAGTACATTGCTAAATGTGAGCAAAAACATGGTGTAGAAGAAGTTGAGAACATTCTTGATTCTTGTCACGCGTTAATGAATTACGGTGTGGACCGATATAAAAGACCACAAAAAATATCGCTTCAGGAAGAGAAAACCCGTCAAGAAGAACGTGCTCAGTATTTGCAGTCACAGGTTAATGAGCTGTGGCGAACCTTGCCGGACAACCCTAAAAGTAAAGATACAAACACCCTACGTTTTCCTTCCGAGCCACAAGAGAACTTACTGTATTTCATTGAAAAGAATGCGCCACTGTTAGAACCCTGGCAACGCGAAATTGTGCGCATTGTGCGCAAGGTATCTCAGTACTTCTACCCACAAAAACAAACTCAAGTAATGAATGAAGGCTGGGCCTGTTTTTGGCATTACCACATTCTAAATAAAATGTACGACGAGGGATTAGTCAGCGACCGCTTTATGATGGAGTTTTTGCACAGTCATTCCAGCGTAGTCATGCAGCCCGATTACAACAGCCCATACTATTCTGGTATCAACCCTTATGCATTAGGGTTCTCGATGTTCATGGATATCAAACGGGTGTGCCAGTCTCCCACCAAAGAAGATTATGAATACTTGCCAACTATCGCTGGTAAAGATTGGCTTGAAACCGTGCATTTCGCCATGCACAACTTTAAAGATGAAAGCTTTATTAGTCAGTTTTTGTCACCCAAGCTAATGCGAGATTTCAAATTATTTGCCTTAGAGGACGACGCGAGTAATTCCTATGTAAGCGTCAGTGCTATTCACGATGAGAACGGCTATCGGACCATTAGAGAAAAGCTCTCCGCCCAATATAATTTGAGTAATTTGGAGCCTAATATTCAGGTATATAACGTTGATGTAAGAGGCGATCGGTCTTTAACCCTTCGCTACGTTCCTCAACATGGTATTCCCTTAGGAAACTCCAAAGGTGAGGTTATGCGTCATCTTCATAGATTGTGGAAGTTTGATGTAAGACTTGAGCAAGAAAACAGTGCCGGGCTTCCTACCCTACTGGCCGAGTGTCGAACCAGTAAATGATTGTACCTTTCACCTTCTGATATGCGGGGCAATCACTCATATGCACATTCTTAGTTGCACACAGGAGCCTGACTTACTGCTGCAAAGGCAGGGGTATGTCAGGCATTCAGTGTTTTAATTGTTTGATTTGGCTTAGGGTCATCAAGAAAACCATTTTCAGAGGCGTAGAGAAACGCGTCATCGATACTCAGCACGTGAAAGCTGACGTAATCTTTGGCTCGTTCGGGTAGCATTTTAGCCAGTTGGTATCGTTTGACGGGGTTAGTTTGGTATACATAAAACGTTGCTTTAACACCCTTTTCGTAACACCATATTCCGTATTCGGTAAACTTGTCCATGGCATCAAATGTGGTCAAATCCCACTTATCCAATAACACGATATGCAGCCAACGCTTATTAAATTTTGACGATACTTCCTGCTTAACATCAGCAATATAGCTATTTGATATTTCAGTAGACCATTGACCGACTAATTCACTAATAAGTGTAGAGCCCACAATCTCAATGCTATAAGCGGCATGGGGAAACTTTTTATAACACACCATATCAGAGCGTGTATTCATGCTAACACTCCTCTTTAATACAAGAAGAATGCTGACAATAAAGCCTATATCTATGGCGCAGAGTATCGCTCCATGATGCCATCGATTCTTCCTACCTTTTTCGTGTTGCGTCTCTCACAGTATAGTCAGTTATTGTAAGTAGGCTAATTTTTGGCAGCGCTTTTGAACAATAGTCTTTGATAAGAATAACTTCTACATAAGGTGCTTACGCTTACAGAAAAACAAGGAAGCCGCCCCTATCGCCGAGAACACCGCTGCGGTGGCAAAGGTTTCGTACGCGTTGGCTCCTTGGTCCCATTGCTGCCCTGCCATATAGTTACCGAACGCACCACCGAACCCAAATGCCACACTAATATAAATGGCTTGACCTCGGCTGTGAAATGCAGGTGGTAAAAATTGATGAATGAAGTGCACAGACACCGCATGGGTTAACCCGAAACTGAGTGCATGAATAACTTGGCTGAGTAATATCACCGCCATGCTATCGGCAGCAGATGCTAATGCGTACCAACGCAGTGCGGTTAATAACAAGCTGGCGAATAACAGATTCCACACGCCAAAACGTGCAGTTAAACGGCTAGCAATAAGAAAAATACCCACTTCAACCAGTACGCCCAGGGCGATAAATAAACCAGTTTGCTGACCGCTGTAGCCAAGGTCGCGCATATACAACGCGAAAAAGCCGTAATAGGCTCCGAAGCTAATTTGTAAGCATATAGAAGCAAAGATGAAAACTACAAACGGGCGCTGTTTGGCGTACTGCCAAATACTGCCTACGGCCGTGTGTTTCTCGGCACTGGCTTTAGGCGCTTGAATGAATAACGTGGTCACGAACAACAGCAATAACACGCCCACACTCGCTATTACTGGCGTTTCAGTAGAAAAGCTATCTAAGGCTTTACCTACACCTACCGTTAAGCATATAAAGCCAATGCTTCCCCACAACCTTATAAGCCCGTAGCTGGCTTTAGTGCCTTCTACTGACTTCATGGTGATAACCTCTAATTGAGGTAGTACCGCGGTCCAAAACATCATCATTAAGCCGAAAGAAAGGGTAAGCCCCCAAAATCCTTCGAACAAGAATACGGAACAGAAAGTTGCCACGGTAAGAAAACTACCCAGCCTTAACACACTCACCGCGTTGCCTTTTTTATCAGCAATGCCCGCCCATATTCCTGGCCCTAAGATACGTGCAAGGGTTATCACTGCAAAAAGCTCCCCTATTTCAGCAGAGCTAAAACCACGACCATCGAGAAATATTCCCAAGTAAGGGACCAAAACACCTAACTGACCAAAGTACAGCCAATAGGTTAACGCGAGAACAATGAGTGATTTATGGTTAGCAAAAGGCAATTTAGCGAATGGCACTGCACAACTCCGTATGCGATAGCGCCACAGGTAACGTTACCTGTGGCGTATGAAGGGGATAAGCTGGATGGTATATTATACTGACGCGCTGTTTTCTTATCGCTTAGTTAGCGCTTATTCAGCTTTACCTGCCTGACCTGCCTGACCTGCAATAGCTACGGTAGTCGATACCACAGAAGCGTTTTGCGCACGGTGACGCAAGTAGTGATCCATCAATACAATCGCCATCATCGCTTCAGCAATAGGCACCGCACGAATACCGACACAAGGGTCGTGACGACCTTTGGTGATGATTTCGATTTCTTCACCCTGCTTGTTGATGGTTTTACCTGGCACTGAAATACTAGATGTTGGTTTAAGTGCCATATGTACTTCAAGATCTTGTCCTGTTGAAATACCGCCTAATACGCCACCCGCATGGTTTGATTGGAAACCTTCAGGTGAAAGCGTATCACGGTGCTCACTGCCTTTTTGGTTAATAACCTCAAAACCGTCGCCAATCTCTACGCCTTTAACCGCATTAATGCTCATCATAGCGTGCGCAATATCGGCATCTAATCTATCGAATACTGGCTCGCCCAAACCCACTGGTACGTTTTTTACCACGACTGAAACTTTAGCACCGATGCTATCGCCAGATTTCTTTAGCTCGCGCATGTATTCATCTAGCGCTTCGAGTTTGCTTTCATCAGGGCAGAAAAAAGGATTGGTATTCGTCACCGCATGGTCAACGTTTTCAACGCTAATAGGCCCTAATTGAGAAAGGTAGCCATGTACTTCAACGCCATGCACTTCTTTTAAATACTTTTTGGCAATACCACCCGCAGCAACACGTACCGCAGTTTCACGGGCAGACGAGCGACCACCACCACGATAATCACGTGAACCATACTTTTGATCGTAGGTATAATCGGCATGGCCTGGGCGAAAACGGTCGGCAATATTTGAGTAGTCTTGGCTTCGTTGATCTTTGTTTTTAATCAACAAACCAATACTGGTACCCGTCGTTTTTCCTTCAAACACGCCAGACAAAATTTGCACTTCATCATCTTCACGACGGGCGGTGGTATAACGGGATGTACCAGGCTTACGTCTGTCTAAATCGCCCTGTAAATCAGCTTCACTTAACGTGAGGCCAGGAGGGCAACCATCAACAACACCGCCAATGGCGATACCGTGGCTTTCTCCAAATGTGGTAACGGTGAAGAGTTTTCCAAAGCTGTTGCCTGACATAATCGAGAATTAATCCTTGCTGTTAAAATAGTTTTTTAATGTTGAGCTGTTCACGGCAAATATCCCCTGCCCGCCATTTTCAAAGCTAAGCCAAATGACTTCAAGGCCTGGGAAACGAGTGTCCATGTGCACTTCGCTGTTACCCACTTCAATGAACAACCAGCCGTTATCGGTTAGGTATTGTGGTGCTTCACGCAGCATAATATCCACAAGTTCTAACCCGTCGTCTCCGGCTGCTAATGCAAGCTCGGGCTCGTGATGATATTCATCAGGTAAGTCGGCCATGTCTTCAGCATCAACATAAGGTGGGTTTGATACGATTAAATCGTACTTCTGCCCGGTTAAATTAGTAAATAAATCAGAATGAATAGGGTAAACACGGTGACTTAATTGATGCTCTTGAATATTAATATCGGCCACTTCAAGGGCATCTTCGCTTATATCTACCGCATCAACCTGTGAGTCGGGGTACGCATGCGCAAGCGCAATAGCAATACAACCACCCCCTGTGCACATATCTAAAATATGCGACGGTGCTTCTTTAACGAAGGGCTCAAAATTATTTTGAATCAGTTCTGCAAACGGAGATCGAGGGATAAGCACGCGCTCATCAACGTAAAATGGCATGCCGCAAAACCAAGCTTCGTTGGTAATGTAAGGCAGAGGCATACGGGTTTGAACTCGTTTTAAAACAAGCTCAGCAATTTTTTCGCGCTCACTTTTTGTGAGTCTTGATGACAACATGCTGTCGCCAACATGCTCAGATAACGAATGCGGCAAGTGTAGCGCTTGCATGGTAAGGCTTAATGCTTCATCCCAAGCGTTATCGGTACCATGACCAAAATAGAGGGCGGCGTCGTTAAATCGACTGGTAGCCCACCGAATCATATCAAGTATGCTGTGTAAATCTTCGATGGCTTCTTCTAAGTAAAACTTGTCGGTCATAAGAGCTTGGGTACATCAGGAATATGAAAGCTGGTATCATACCCAAAGATAACGCCTGCGCCCACGTTAATTTGCATATCGGTTCATAATGAAAGCATTTAAAAAAGAACTAAAAGCCATGAAAAAAGGCATTGAGAAGCCAAAAGTGATTGAAGATACCTTCTCATTTGCTGATGCTGTGCAAGGTGTAAAGCCCATGGAGCAGGACAAGATTGTTCCGAATAAGAAAGTCGCCCTTGAAAAGAAAAAGCAATTAGCAGGGGTTAAAGACCTAAAAGGCAGTAAGCAGGTAGCGGCGAGTTTTAGTTTTTCCGATATGTACCAAGCCGTACTTCCGCAAGAAGGCCCCATGCGGTATTGCCGAGAAGGCGTGCCAACGCATGTACTAAAACAGCTTAGACGAGGAGACTATTCCCCTGAGTTTCTGCTGGATTTGCACGGTATGACCCGAGAAATGGCAAAAACAGAAATAGCCTCATTAATTTATACCGCCCGAAAAGAGTCGGTAGATTGTGTTTCTATTATGCACGGGTTTGGACAGGGCGTTTTAAAAAATGCACTCCCCCACTACTTAATACAGCATCCACACGTGAATGCTTTCCATCAAGCGCCACTTGAATACGGCGGACAAGCGGCATTGCTTGTGTTGCTAGATGTGCCCACGCCAGAATATAAGCGATAGTGAACGTAGTTATCGTTACTGAGTTCTTGACCTATCATTTACCTAATTCATGTCAAACGCCGCGACATACAGGCAAAACAATTTTTACTTATCAAGTTCTGCGCTGTTGTGCATAAATAGGTAGGTATAAAACACGCCCATTCCAATAATAATACCAATACCTAAAAGCGAGCCCCATACAACGGGATCTGAAATCATACTTAGTAACATAGTGTTTCTCCTCACAGGGTTAATAAGGTAATGATAGCGATTTCTTGGCGAAGGTTTGTGATCTGGATCAAGTCTGAAATACGGTAAATAGAAGGGATGTAGAGAAGTTGATCGAGATCAATGTATAAAAAAATTAAAAATAATCTAAAATGCCATTGCAAATCATTCTCATTTGCAATACATTGTACATGCCTGTTCGACGTAGGTTAAAAACGGTCTTGGCTTAGCGTCGTAAGGGGAACAGACGCCCGTCTGTTCCCCTATTTTTTTGCCTGCTACTTTGTGGTTTTATCAATAATAAAACGCACACATAACCCCTTATTTTTTCGGTTTTGAATTACTAAGTGGCCATTATGCGCATCCGTTATTTCTCGGCATAGCGCTAACCCTAATCCACTCCCATTAGCTTTAGTGGAATAAAAAGGAACCAGCGCATTCGTCATCACGCTATCCGTCATGCCTTTTCCGCTATCGAGTACTTCAATAATAACTTGAGAAGCCGTTTGTTTAATGACGAGCTCCACATCCTGTGGGTCGCCTCCCGACTCATGGGCATTTTTAAGTAAGTTAATTAATAGCTGCTCTAATTGGACTGCATCGGCTTTCACCTCAACAGCCTCTTGCATGGTTAACTTAAAGTCACATTGATTGCTGAGTTGCGCCGTTATTTTATCCCAATCAATTGTTGCTAAAACTGGTGGAGGCAATTTTGCAAATCTTCCATACCCTTGAACAAATTGGTTTAAGTGGGCGATACGTTCTTCAATAGTATGGAACACACGCACCAGACGGGCATCACCATTTTGTTGGCCTACAATTTGGCCGCTATGTAATAGGCTAGAAATAGGCCCCAAGGAATTATTGAGCTCGTGACTAATTACTCTTATTACCTTTTTCCACACCGATACTTCTTGTCGGTTAAGCTCTCGCGTCATTTGCTTAAGAATATACAGTCGGTGAGTTTGATTATTTAATAAAAACGTTCCTGTAGACATATGCCATGTTTGAATGCCGCTAGCCCCCTGAGGCAAAGTAAATAGCCCTTCTCGATTTTCTAGCAAAACATCTTTTAGCGTGTCTGGTTTATTGTTAAGTAAAGTACCGAGGGTGTAACCTTCTAAGCTCCTGGTACCCGAACTGCTAGCAGCCAACTTACTGGCGCCCAACTTATTCGTACCAGCGCCATTTTCCTCAGAGCCTGTATCCTCCACCCTAGTTGTTGGATGGAAGAACTCGCAGGCTTGGCGGTTACTTAGCACCACATGCATCTGATCGTTCACTAACAATAAAACGTCAGGTGAACTATGCAGCACTTTATCTAGCATTAGCTCTCGTTGATACAACCACTGCTTTTCTCGGCGAAGGGTTTCTGCGGTATCGTTATAAAGCTGGGATAAGGTTTTAAACTCGTCGTTTGATTTACAAGACAGTGTTGACGAAAACTCACCGTCTTTAAAATTGAGCAAACCTATTTTAAGCGCCTCTAATTGTTTGTTTATTGGCGCCGTACAAACTTTCACAGCAAGTGTACATAAGCATAAAGACACAAGGACAAGCAAAGCTTTTTGAACAACCGACAGGTCGCTTACATACAACATAGGCGCCATGCCTATTGCTGTGGCACAAAGCGCCGCGACCCGAAGCTTATTTTTAATTAACCTCACGATTTATAATCAATTCCATATTTATCTAGCCGGCGGTAAAGCGCTTGTCTGGATAACCCTAAGTACCTTGCCACTTTAGATATAGTGCCGTTAAATTCTGTAAGCGCCGCCTCAATCTCTGATTTGCTCGGCTCTTTTCCCCCTTTTCGCTCTGTATTCACCTCACCGCTAATAGAGGGTAAACCGAAGTCATCAGCATCCAGCGTACCATCTGGATGTAATATACTGACTCGTCGACATACATTTTCAAGCTCACGCACATTTCCTGGCCACGCATAGGCTTGTAGCGCCTGCTGCCCAGTGAGGCTAATATCTCGACCTGGTAAAAAATGCTTTGCTAAGGCCAACACATCATCTCCTCGCTCATTAAGGGGCGGCACATTAATTTCGATGACATTGAGGCGATAAAACAAATCCTCGCGAAATGCGCCGTTTGCGATGTCGCGAGTTAAATCAGAATTGGTGGCCGATATTATCCTTACGTCTGTTTTTTGTGTTTTCACCGACCCTAGCTTTTCAAATTCACCCGTTTGCAATACGCGCAATAATTTGACCTGGCCTGACAGCGGCAAATTGCCGATTTCATCTAAAAACAAGGTTCCTTGGTGGGCGGCTTCAAAACGGCCAATTCGCGTTTTGTTAGCGCTGGTAAACGCGCCGGTTTCTGCGCCAAAGAGCTCTGCTTCAATAAGCTCTTGAGGAAGGGCGCCCGCGTTTACCTTCACAAATGCTGACTGATTAAGGGGTGATTGAGATTGAATGAGTTCTGCAATCTTTTCCTTTCCGCTTCCATTAGGCCCAGTGATGAGTACCGGTACATCAGATTTAGCCACCTGCACCGACATATCTACTACCCGCTGCATGGCTGCGCTTTCGTACACCAACCCAATACTTACGGCTGCTTGGCGGGTATTGTCAAAATTTGCCGCTTGTTGCTTCAACACTCTATTTTGGCTGGCGGCTTGCCCTAGCGCCACGAGGTTTTTAATGGTGGTAATAAGCTTACTATCATCCCACGGCTTTGGAATGTAGTCAGCTGCGCCTGCTTTTACCAACTCTACCGCTTGTTCTAGCTCTGTCCACGCCGTGATGAGAATAATGGGTAATAGCGGATTTAACTGACGCAGCGCGAAGAAGAGCTCGCGCCCTTCCTCGCCTGAGGTTGTGTCTGCACTGAAGTTCATATCTTGCAACACTAGCCCGATAGCTTGGTAATTGACTATCTGCAGCGCCGCTTTTGGCGTTGTGGCTGTCACCACTTCGTAACCATGAATTTCTAGCAATAGTGATAACGCCTCTAATACAGCGGCGTTGTCATCAACAATTAAGACTTTGGTCATGTCTACACTTCTTAAATACGACTTATATACTGCGAGTAGCAATACTGGGTGAAATATTAGCGGCTCGCATGGCGGGAACAATAACGGCCAGTAGGCTCATTACAAAAATGAACACGGCAGTACCCACAATGAACTCGGGTTCTAATGATGAAATAGAGTAGGATTTCATCATTACATCACCTAAAACCACTGCCGCTAATCCCCCTATCACTAAACCCGCTATACAGACCATGGTATTTTCGACTAAAAAATACCTTACGATAGCAGACTTTCTTGCCCCTAGCGCTCGGCGGGTACCAATTTGTTTTGTGCGTTTGCTAATGTTGAATTGCGTAAGCCCAAATATGCCAAGTGCAGTCACCAGTAGAAGAATAACAACAAGTACAATCAACATACGCATCATGAGCACATCGGTGGCGTCATAGTTTTCTTTGGTTTTATCTAACCCGTCCACATTAATAATGACCCGCTTATCGTAAACGTCCAACATTTTCTGTTCAATATTCGCCATGATGTTAGCTCGTTCAGTTTTATCCGTACGAACTAGAATATGTTGATAATTTTGGACATCCATAAACGGCACAATAGCCGTGGTTTTATCGCGCATACCATTAGGCCAAGGGCTTTTCATTGTTCCCACTATTCCGATAATTTCAAGGGGTCTATTTTTAAGATAGACCGTTTCTCCCAGCGCCCCACCATCGGAAAATAATGCATCAGCAAGGGCTTGAGAAACAATAATTGTGTTGGGGCCGTTACCGGTGAAGTCATTACCAACAATAACCTCTTCTGGCCTAAAGTTTCGCCCTTCAAGCAGTTTTATACCGAAGGTATTTAAACCATGTTCGTCCATATAATAGTAAGGCACGCTGATAGATTTAGACTGCTCAGGAGAAGGCTTTAATGCCACTGATGAAGATGATCCACCGCCTGACAAGGGTACCGCTTGAATCAAACTGGCGTCAATTACGCCAGGGAGGCTTCGAATCATTGTTTCATCGAGTTCTGCTTGTTGGCTGAGGGAGCGGTCTTTCCCGAATGTCATGACCGACAAGCTAAAGATTTCCTTTTCTGGGAACCCTGTATCTTCGCGAAGATACGAAACATAATCATTAATCATAAATGCAGCATTGCTAACAATCGCCATGGTAAGCGCTATTTGAAGTAACAGAAGCACGGCGCCAATTTTGGAACGGCGTATTGCATTGAAGATAGGTTTAATGTCTAACATAGCCTGCTCCTTATTGGCTTTTTAAGTAGATAGCGGGTTGTGTTCTGCACACCAACCAAGCTGGGTACAATCCAGCCAAGAAACTGGCCACAAGGGCGATAATTGGCGCAGCGAGTAACATTGAGACATCCATAGTTGCTAGGGCATCATAATAGCTGTTGGTCACCCGAATTCCCCATAACCCAATTTGCGCAATCACAATTCCTAACAAGCCACCGGCTAGCCCAATCACCGACACTTCGACAATATGCTGGGCAAATATATGACGTTTACTGGCACCGAGTGCCCTCCGGACACCCACCTCTGGCGCCCGCTTTAAAAACTTCGCCAGCAGCAACCCTAAAATGTTGGACACACACACTAATAGAAACATAAAACTCAACCCCACCAGAATACGATTGTCTTCAGATACCACTGAGTTGTACTCCAGCCATTCCGTCACGTTTCGAAGCTTGTATTCCAACGTTTCTCGGTTGAAGCGGCCTTTTTCTCTTTGATCTTCCATGTAAGTCATAAGAAAATTGGCGAATTGTTGCTTCTCTGCTTCCGTATTCAACTGTACCCAAAATTGAATCCACACATGTTCTGAATGCATTAAATCTTGATAGTTCTTAATTCCCTCATGCTTCCACCCGTTTAAGTTTCCCCAGGTGGTAATTTCTTCCAGCGCGCCAATAGCGAAAGGAATATAGAGCTGTTCAGAGGAGTTAAACGCACCGTTGTTCACGTCATAATACTTCACATGGTGGTCCCAATTGGCTGAGACACCCACAATTCGGTAACTGTTATTATCAAGGTAAATATGTTGGCCAACCGAGTCTTTACCTGCAAATAAACGGTTATTAATTTTTTCTGATATCACCACTACATATTCATGGGTGTCTTGTGAGTGTAAAGACCAAGGTGCGCCATAAATAAAAGGTCGGTCGAAGATAGAAAAGAACTCTCTATTCACCATTCGCGCGGGCTCCATGGTAGGTTTAACGTCGGGCGAATTTAGGTGTACAGAGAAGCCACTTCTAAAACTAGGTGACTTGGGGACTGAAATGTCTGCGTTGTACAGATTAACGGCATCTTGATAAGTAAGTTGATACGGCAGGTTGTCAGATGAATGCCACTCACGACCATCGTCCATAATATTTAGCTGAGGATAATAAATCGCGCTGCTTTTGTGGGGAATGGGGTCCATCGACATCATGTGATAAACTGACAGACTGGTCATAGTAAGCCCTATACCAATGGCAATGGCAAACACCATTAAAAAGCTAATGACGGGCGTGCGTTTTATGCTTCGCCAACTTAAATCAATATAGTGGAGAAACATATTACACTCCTGACGCAACAACGGTTTTATTGTCGAGGGTGGCTGCTAAAGACGGCTTACCCTGATATAAGGTAAAGTCGGCTAACTGCCCATCTACGACTTGAATATTCCGAGGCGCTCGGCGCGCTAATTCGGCATCATGGGTTACCATTACAATCGTGGCGCCATTTTTGTTTATCTCTTCAAGTAGCTCCATAACTTGGCGGGCCATCAGGCTGTCCAGATTTCCCGTAGGTTCATCGGCAAGTAAGAAACGAGGCTTGCCCGCAAGAGCTCGTGCGATTGCAACACGTTGCTGTTGCCCGCCAGACAACTGTTGCGGTAAATGTTTAGCTCGGCTGGCCAAACCAACTTGCTCTAAACATTGTTCAATTCTTACTTTACGCTCTTTTGCGGCAATGCCCCGATAACGCAGGGGCACTTCGACATTTTCATATAAATTCAAATCAGGTATTAGATTGAAACCCTGAAATATATAACCAATTTTTTGGTTTCTTAAGTCGGCAGTTTGATTATCTGACAATCCACCGATATCCACGCCATCTAAGGTATATTGGCCTGATGTGAACGGTTCCAGCAAACCAGCAATGTTTAAAAATGTTGTTTTCCCAGAGCCAGAAGGCCCTGTTACCGCAATAAACTCGCCTTCATTTACGGTTAGCGAAAAATCTCTTAGCGCATGAGTTTGTACACTGTTCGTCTGATATATTTTGCTTACGTTGTTCATGGTTAACATTGCTATTTATCCTTTTTATTAGCGCAGAAGTACTGTAGACGCTTGATTAAACTGTTCGTAATTTGAAACTATTATTTGATCACCCTCTTCCAGGCCGCTGAGAATTTCGACTTCTCGGATGCTAGTTGCGCCAATCTGAATGTCTATTCGCTCGGCCAGATCACCGGTAACTAAATAGGCCGTTGCGCCTCCTGCTTGAAGAAAACTCCCACGTTCTACCTTGAGTACATCACTTTTGTTCTCTAACAATATTCGTGCTGACACCTGCTGATTTTGACGAATTGATTGCACGCTGTTTTCAGGGAAGCGTACCCTTGCAATAACTTGCCTATCGACAACTTCTGGGGATATTGAAGCCAGTGTGCCAATCACTTTTTGGACACCCACTTTTAATTCAACACTCATCCCTAACCCCAACTCATTTGCGTAGCTTTCAGCAACATTTAGCTCAGCTTCATAAGCCGTTAAATCTACCAATTTCATTAATGGCTCATTTTTGGCCACAAGCGCATTCGGCTGAATCAGTACATTCCCCACGACACCAGACACGCTGGCTTTAATAGTTAAATCGGCAAGTTGGCGGGTAAGGTCATCAACAACTAGAGCTTGCCTGGCGACCTTCTCTTTCGTGGTCTTAAGCTCAAAGGCTAACGTGTCTGTTGCTAGTTCAATTTCACTAATGGCGTGCTTATAAGTCACTTGTGCTTTGGCTAAATTATCTAGCGCCTCTTCTAAATCTATCTGGCTTATGAGGTGATCTTTAATTGACAATTTTGCTCTTTTTTCTTCTCGCTGGGCGGCAACCAATTCTACGTTAGCAATATCAGCTTGTTTGTTTAATAACAGTGCCTGTCTACGTACATCAAGCTCTTGCCTAGCAAGATCACTTTTCAAGCTTGCTAGCGCGGATTGCTCTTGCTTCATAGTATTCTGCAGTTCGGGAGAATCGACTATTGCTACAATATCCCCTTTTTCTACCGAGTCTCCGGGCTTTACTTTTAAAAGTACATAGCCCTGCTCAGGGCTATACAATTGCGGGGCATTTGAAGCGATTATTCTGCCAGTGGTGACGATATCCCTAATCAGTTCGCCTTTTGTTACTACACTGAATTTTAGCGAATCACGACTGCTAGATAGACCGGCGGTTGAGCTAGAAAAAAGAAAAAAATATCCGAAGACACCCACTATTAAGAGTATAGCTAAGACACCCACCCATTTTTTTCGCGACGGCTGCGTTACAACAACGGTATCCTGACTACTAGTATCCTGAATCATAAGACATCCTCATGACTTACTGACTCAAAATTAGCGAGCAACACTACAATAATAAAAATAACAATAGGTAGGCTGATAAAGTGAAAAAGCAACATATTCATCTAGTTTCTGTTAGGAGTGTAAACTAGTACTACGAATAACGCGCCAAAAGTTAACTGAATGATTAATAATGACTTTATTAGATAAACGGTTATTAAAGTGTCCGAACGGACACTTTTTTCTGTCCGGTTATACTGTGCGGACGGGTTGGTTAAATGTGGCGTTTAATATCAGAAGAATTACTGAGGTTACTAAAAAACAGGCATTAACTCCCTCAGTACTTATTGATTTGAATTACATAAGTTGGGATAGCGAATTCAAGTTCAGCAGGCTAATTGAGGGCTCAATCCAGTTTTTCGTTTTACCAGTGCCAAGCTTATCTTACTGGAGAAGTTACTCTCAATAGAGCTTACAACGGCTGACCAATCTGTTTGTGTTAAACCAGTACGGGATAAAATAGGCTCGCAATTTCGCGGGATCGCTCCTTTGATGTTACTTCTTAGCTGTCTACCGGTTTGATCGACTAACTGCAAATAATCATCTAACCGAAAAGGTAAGCCTTTTACCTTACTATCTTGTGAATCACCAATAAATGGAAGTAACTCTTGGGGTTGTTTATTCTTTTTCGCCTTTGCTATACGACGCTTCACACTGGTATACATGGACTTTTCAGGCGTATTCGCATTACTAGCTCTAATGGGGTTTAAGTCAACATAGGCCATACAGGCCAATAACGCTGATTCATCTAGTAAAGCCTGAGACTTAAACCTCCCTTCCCAAAAGCGCCCTGTGCATTCATCCTCCTTGTTTGCTTTTCTCGCAATAAACTCATTAAGAAGCCGCATGAACCAACTGATATCGTATAAACGCTTTCTATACATCTCCACACAAGATAGTACCGTTTTCACTTGCGCTTCAGAGAGGCCAGGCCTCTGTTCTTTATTCATAAATTGACGAGTGAGCAAAGTTCCATTGTGAAGAGTATGCCACCGACTCAGAACTTCCTCAGGGCTCATTGCAAGCGCATGCCCCTTATCAACACGCAATACAGTATGGGTATGGTTGCTCATTACTGCATAAGCGCAAACATCGATTGCAAAAACACTTGCGAGCTTAAGCAGCCGATTCTCAACCCATTGCCTTCTGTGCTCGTAGCTTCTTCCGCTAAACTTGTCTTTACCGCATAGAAATGCTCTTCGCACACAACGAGAAACGCAATGATAGTAAGGAGTGTCTTCTAAACATATTAGTGACTTACGAGGACGCGGCATGCTTAAATTTTGGTGTGGATATTTGATGCTTATAGTGGATTAATACGCAAGAAAGAAAAACCGAACCTTGGGATAGTTTTTCTACCTGCTTCGGGTTAATTGATTAAGTTTCGCCTTATGTGGGTTTCTTCTCACCCCTTTCTCGCCGAGTGAACCAAAAAACTTGGACACCCATTAATGTCCAAGATTTGGAAATCTGTGAGTGTCCAAATTTATTAAGTGGGTGTCTATGTTGAAAATGGGTGTCTGCATTTCTAGCTAAACAACTTCATGAACCAGCCTTTGCTTAGCTCTTCTTCGCAGGTTTTAAGCTGGGTTGCGTAGCGTAATGATCGTGCTTTTACTTTAGATGCAACCTTCTTCAGCCAAGGTTTGCGGTCGTAACTTCTACGTTTATAGCCACCCCAGCCTTCATGGTAATTCAAGTATTGGGCGTAAGCATCCCACTTCGAAATACCATTCACCTTTTGAGACTTATAGATAAACCAGCCCATGAAGTCGATAGCATCTTCGAAATCGTCGCGGTCAGCGCCGCTGTTGTCGGTTTCGCGCATATAGTCAGCCCATGTGGGTGTCTTAGCTTGCGAATAGCCATAAGCGGAGCTTACTCTGCCCCAAGGGACTAAGCCGAAAAATACGTAATCACGGGGAGGCAAGGCATCGTGGCGAAAGGAGCTTTCTTGATACATCATCGCCATAGGCACATGAATTGGCACACCCCATTTATCACGCGCGTCGGCTGCTGCATCGTACCAATCATCTTTCTCAAAGAAGATTTCGCACAAATTACTGCTGTCTTTCGGTGGTGTTGTAGCGCATCCAGCGATAAACAGCGGAAAAAGCACGACCAAACTTGATAAAAAAATGCACAACGGTTTGAACTTTTGATGCATAGCTTGTCTTAACTTATGTTCTAGTAAAATGTGTGTTTCCCTGGAACCTTCAACGCCTGATTTCTATCAGGCGTTTTTTTTTGCTAACGGTTCGTTGAAATAATCACGAATAAAGCTATCGAAGTCTTTGGTATCTGCAGCTTCCACATCCGCTTGCGCAGCTAACGACGTCTCAGCAGCCTCTGTAAACATAGCTTCCGTAGTTTGCTGATAAGCGAACCCTTTCATCTGCTCTTGATAACGTGCAGCTAACTCTAGGCCGTAAACACCATTATCTTTGTCATGTTTAAGCAATTCCTCTAAAAGCACGCCTGAAGGGGTTAGCCCTGGATTCGCCACTTTCATCGACTCTGCGGCAACCGCGTCACTATATCGCGTTGTGTCATTTGCCAAGTCGAGTATCTCTGCCACTTGCTCAAACTCGTCAAACAATGATGAAGCCCACGCCGTTAATGTTGTTTCCTCATTATCGCGAATAAGCGCCAAATTAGGTTTTCTGCCTTCTAATACCACTCTATTCATGTTGTCTTTAGCTTCATTTAACTGCGCTTCGTCTAACTCCGCACTAGGCTTCAATAAACAGGTCAACAAGAACACATCAAGAAAATCAAATTGGGTTTGGCTAATACCAATTGGCGAAAAGGGATTTACATCTAACGCACGCACTTCAATGTAGCTGATGCCACGTTTTACCAGGGCATCGGTAGGCTTTTCCATCGATTGCGTAGGTTGCTTGGGGCGTATCGGCGAATACAGCTCGTTCTCAATCTGTAAAATATTACGGCTGAGCTGCTGATAGTTACCACCGTCGCCAGCAGCAAAGCTACTAAAACGATTGGACGGCGTATCCATAGCGCCACGAAGTAAGCGAACATAATTATCTAACTGGTTATAGCAGATTTTAAGCGATGACTGCTCAGCACTGGTATATCCCAAGTCACTCATTCTTAGAGAGGTAGCATACGGCATGTAATACGTGCCCTTACCGACTTTTTCAAACGGCAATGCGTGTTCTTTTCCTTTTAAAAACGAGCTACACAACGCAGGCGAAGCGCCATATAGATAAGGAATTATCCAGCAGTAGCGACGGTAGTTTCTGATCAATGAAAAGTAGTCGGCTGATGTCTGATCTTGGCTATGCTCAGTACCATTAAGCTCAGCCCATTGCTTCCAGAAATCATCAGAGAAAGAAAAGTTAAAATGCACACCAGCAATCGCCTGCATCATACTGCCGTAGCGGTTTTTTAACCCAATTCGATATACACGCTTCATTTTGCCAATATTTGACTCGCCAAAATAAGCAATAGGGATATGCGCTTCATCTTCGATAAAACACGGCATGCTAAGCGGCCAAATTTGCTCATCGCCAATATTATCAATGGTGTACTTATGAACATCTTGTAACTGCGTAATAGTTTTAACAGCGCTACTTTCAGGTGGCGTAATAAACTCTAACAACGATTCAGAAAAGTCTGTGGTTATCGTGTCGTGTGTTAACGCTGAACCTAACGCTTTGGGATGAGGCTCTTGCGACAGAGCACCGTTTGGCTTAATTCGTAACGCTTCACGCTCAACACCGCGCTTTATTTGCGTGAGTGCCGATAAAAATTCAGGTGATTTAAGCGCAGCCAAACGCTTGTTGAAACACGTTGAGTTTACAGTCAATGTTCATATCCATGGATGAGTTGTTCCCCACAAAATGGGGAACAACGTATTAAATTCAAGTCACCATTACTGATAACTTGCTATCAGGCACTTAGTTTATCTGTTCTCTACTATTGGTATCTACCGATAATTCGATGATCGGCATATTTAACGACTCCAGTTGCTCAAGAATCGCATTTTTATCGCCAACAACGATAACTTGCAGCGCATCTGTCGATAAATACTGCTTAGCCAGTGCGTTAATTTCGTCTTTGCTAATGCTATTAATTATCTCAATTTGCTCTGTTCTGTAGCCTTTTTCAAGTCCATAGCTTTGCAATTGACGAAGAAAGCGCGCCTTACTATTGGGGGTTTCAAACTCTAACGCATCGCTCAACGTAAACGCATTGCGCATAAATTGAATTTCTTCGTCCGTCGCCCCTTTGTCGATATACTGATTTATTTCGTTAAAGACTTCAGTAATACCTTCGGCTGTGTTCGCAGCAGTAAGATCGGTTCCAACTTCAAACCAGCCAAGGGTTTTGCCTCCCATAAACGCACTATTCGCGCCATAGGTAATGCCTTTATCTTCGCGCAAATTCAGATTTATCCGGCTATTAAAGCCGCCGCCTAGCGGGAAGTTCACTAAACGAGATTTAAAGTAATCGCCTGTGGCATCGAAAGGTAAGCTGCGTTTAACGATATAAACAACAGATTGAACCGCACTGGGGCTATCTACCAAAAACACTTGGTTTTTGTCGTAGGTAGGGAACGCATCATAATCTTCAAAGGTATATGCCTCACCTTCCCATTGCGCCACAAAATCTAATGCATCTACTACCGCATCAGAACTCATATTGCCAACAACGACTACACTCGCTTTACTCGGTGAATAGTACTGATTATAAAACTGCTTCACATCGTCAAGTGTGATGGACTGGACGGTTTCAATGGTGCCTTCATCAGGAAGACTTACACGATTATCTGCACCAAATAATACTAAATCTCGTGCACGTCGAGCCAAACTAGACGGGGTTTTCGCTTGCTGCTGCAAACCTTGTAGCACCCGCTCTTTCATTCGAATAAAATCATTTTGTGCAAAAGCAGGGTTGAAGAACTTCTCTTTAAGTAGTGCCAAGGTTGGCATTACGTTTTTGGTTAATGTAGACACATATACCTGAGAGTATCGACCTGCCGCACTAAAACGAATTGAGCTGCCTAACTTGGCAAGTTCGTTCGCTAATTCTTCATTCGTGTAGTTTTGAGTAGATTCATTCATCATTAACGCGGTGAGATACGCTGTACCCGCTTTACCCTCAGCGTCTAGCAACATACCGCCATCCATGCTAAGGGTTAATGTGACAGTGGGTGTCTCACTCATAGTCACCCCCATTACATTTACGCCATTGCTGAGTTCACGCTCCCAATAATCCGGAACCGTGACCACAGGCGCTTCGCCTGCTTTAGGCTGTATAGTTCTATCGAAACTAGATGCTGAAGATGTATATTCGTGCTCGTCTGATTCAGTCTCGGGTAACGTTCGTACAGGACGTTCAAAGGTTGGTTCTGCCGCTTGAAGTTGAGGCTGACCTTTAGGCACAATACTTAACACGACACTATTGGCGTCTTTAATATATTTTTTATACACACGCATCACGTCTTCAGCGGTCACAGAATTATATCGTGCGATATCTTCAGACACTAAATCTGGCGTTTGATAAAAAGTTTCATTGGCCGCAAGCGCAGTCACTTTACCAGCTACACTCTGTAAGCCAAATACTGTTGAGGCTTCAATACTACCTTTGGTTCGCGCTAAATCGTCAGCTTTTACACCGCGGGTTTCAAATTCAGTTAATGTAGCTTCTATTACATTGTGAAGCTCATCAAGTGACTGCACTTTGGCTGGATTAGCCAAGGCAATTAGTTGAAATTCACAGGCCAGCTCGCGGCACGGGTGTGACACTACTGCTTGGACAGCCATCCCTTCTTTCACTAAATTTTTATAAAATAAAGACGTTTTACCTCCACCTAGAATGTCAGATAATACATCTAGTGGTGCTTCATCAGGGTGACGCGCATAAACGGTTGGGAAGGTGATTTGTAGTAAGGGTAAGTGAACCTTATCTTCTAACGTCATATAGCGAGTTTCAGATAGGGTGACAGGCTGTGGTTCAGGATCGTTAACTTCAGGTCCTTTTGGAATATCACCAAAATACTGGGCTATTAATGCTTTGGTTTTTGCAGTATCTATGTCACCACCTATGGTTAACACGGCATTGTTAGGTCCATACCAGCGTTTAAAAAAAGCTTTAAGATCGTTTACATTAACGCGGTCTAAGTCTTCAACGTAACCAATGGTCATCCAGGAATAAGGATGCCCTTCTGGATACATAGCCTCGCCGTTTAGCTCGTGTCTTAGCCCATAAGGCTGGTTATCTACTCGCTGAGCACGCTCATTCTTAACCGTTTCACGTTGGTTTTCGAACTTAGTCTGGTTTACCGCTTCAAGTAAATACCCCATGCGGTCTGATTCAAGCCACAACACTTTTTCAAGCTGGTTAGCAGGCACAGTTTCGTAGTAATTTGTTCTGTCGGTATTTGTCGAACCGTTCAAACTACCGCCGGCTTCGGTGATCACTTTAAAATGCTGTTCATCTGCTACATGCTTTGAGCCTTGAAACATCATATGCTCGAAAAAGTGTGCAAAACCAGACTTACCCACTTCTTCACGCGCAGAGCCTACGTGATAAGTCACATCTACATGAACGAGGGGATCTGAATGGTCTTCGTGAAGAATAACCGTTAATCCATTACTGAGCGTGTACTTTTCGTAGGGGATAGTAACTGCGGAGCTATCGGCGGGGGTATCTACTTTTGCCCGTTGGCATCCGTTAAGTACGCTAATAGCAAAAACTGCAACAATAAGGCGAAACGCCAAACTTCCTGACATGCTGGATCCTTCTAGGTGGCCTCGCTTTTGTAATACATTTAACTCGCATCACACTAGCGTCTATAATAATACAACCGTTGAGACAATGGCCTGGGGCATACGTTTCATCGAAGACTACCAGACTTTTTAACGCTTTACTTGCTCTGACTTGCTATCATTGTATTAATTTGTAAAATTCTGAAATACACTGGCATAGAACACAGTATAAAAACGTAGTTAAAGGAACTTATATGGATCAGCCCGCAACAGTCTTAGATTTTGAATTTGGCATGTCTCAACTAAGTGGTAATAAAACACTGTTGTTAACCTTATTAAATAAGTTTTCAGATGAATATCGCTCAGCAAACGATGATTTACAGCAATTAGTGAAAGAAGGGAATTTCGACGAGGCATACTCTTTAATCCATACGTTAAAAGGTGTGGCAGGTAACTTAGGCTTATTTGCTTTGCATCACGCCAGTAAACCCGTTGAAGCAAGCGTTAGAAATGACAAATGCCTTCCTGATGACTACGCCAGTTTTTCTGCTCTTGTTGATGAAACCATAGCGGCTGTAGATGCACTATCTGCAACCCCTGTCCCCGCCGCGCCTGAAGCAAATAGCGCAGTTGCTACCCAAGCTCGTGAGCAATTTATGGCCGCATTAAAAGCCAGTGAATTCATTTCCCAATCGACACTTGATGAGTGGCTAAGCGTGCTTTCACTTTCTGCTGACACGAAGCAAGGAATTGAAGACGCGGTAGACGAACTAGACTACGACGAAGCCATCGCCCTGCTTGAAAAAGCCTAAGTGAACGAAATACCTATTTTAGTTGACGATGAAGATGTGCTTATCGTCAACAAGCCTTCCGGCATCGCCATGCATGACTGTGCTAATACTGCCAATATTGCAAATACCCAGAGTACTGGAACTGCTGAGAACATTAGCGCCGGTGAAGGCGCTGACGCCTGCGGTCTCAATAACATAGGTAGTAAAATAGATAGTAAAATAGACACCCATGCATTTGGTATTGTCACCCTACTTCGAGAACAAACCGGTTATAGCCAACTTCACCTTTGTCATCGCTTAGATACCGGCACCTCTGGCTGTCTGTGCTTAGCCAAATATGCCCAAACAGCAGCGCTTATTGGTGATGCCTTTGCATCCCGTCAGGTTAGTAAATACTACCTAGCCATTAGTGCCGACAAGCCGAAAAAGAAACAAGGTTCTATTGTAGGCGATATGAAAAACCGTCGCGGCGGCCAATTCATGCTTCTTAAAAGCAAAGATAACCCTGCAGTCACCCAGTTTTTTAGTCAATCAGCCAAACCTGGCTATCGCGGATTTATCGTAAAACCGCTTACAGGAAAAACCCATCAAATTCGAGTCGCCCTTAAGAGTGTGGGCGCAGCGATACTTGGTGACACACTTTATAGCGGTGCACCATCCGACAGATTACATTTACATGCCGGCTGGCTACGCATTCCCCTTCCCTCTCGCACTATTTCAGTGAAAGCGCCGATACTCTCTGGTGATTTATTTACTGATAGCGAAGTAAAGCGTTGGCTTACTGAATTACCTGAGCCAGATACCTTCAATTGGCCTGCGATTGCCTCTTCTTTACTACAGCTAGTTAGCAAAACCTAAAGCTTATGAAAGGTCAAAAAGCCAAGCAAGGTGCGAAAGGAACAGAAAACCTATTGGGTGAGAGCAAGTCGCAGGCACAAGGCAAATTTAAGGCTGAGCAGCTCGAAATAAAAAAAATCCACATTGCGGGCAGTGGCGCTATTGGTTCTTTACTTGCTGGGGCTGCAGAAAAACAAGGCTTACCTTACGGGCTTTACCCAAGAAACCCAGTGTTTCAAGTTAACAAAGCGAGTATAGAGAAACCTGAATTTGAGCCCGCTAAAACTGAGACACCCACACCCTATTTTGTAGAATGGACTGACGGCACCGAATACCCCATTAGGCAAATCAACAGTAACAAGCCACATCTTTCGCCTAGCGATATGTTGGTATTGCCATTAAAAGTGCACCACTTGAAAACCGCGCTTACTCAATGGCTGCCACTTATCGATAAGCGTACCCCTGTTGTGCTTCTACACAATGGTATGGGTGGGTATGAAATAGCAAAATCTATATTGCCAGCCCAGCAACCATTGCTGCTTGCTACCACCAGCCATGGGGCAATGAAGCGCACGTCAACTCAGGTTATTTACACCGGTGTGGGCAACACCCAAATTGGTATTGCTCCCCATTTGGTTTCACACAAACAACTCACTATGCCTGAGTGGGCGAAAAGTGTGTGTCACACTTTACATGCGCTACTTCCACCAGTGCGTTATCAAACTGACATCATGAAAGCGTTGTGGGCCAAGCTTGCTATTAACGTGGTGATAAACCCGCTAACTGCGCTGAATAATATAACCAATAGCCATATTGCTGGTGATCTGTTTGCGAAAGAACGTAAAATACTTTGTGAAGAGTTTGCTCAAGTGGCAAACGCATGTGGGCAGTCTTTTGATGCTATTGAAATTGAACAGCAGGTAATTAAAGTTGCTGGCCTTACCGGCAGCAATTACTCCAGTATGCATCAAGATGTGAAGAACCAAAGGCAAACCGAAATTGAAGCTATTAATGGTTACATTGTTAGCATGGCACAAAAAAAGGGTATTGAAGTTCCCCTCAATACCCTTCTTACAAAACAAATCACTGCGCGTTTAACATAAGCGCTGTAAGCTGTTTTTATAATTTATAACGCAGTATTTTATAACGCTACTTTATATAAAGTAACTAACGCATAACGTTATTTGCGCAGCTTATTCTTCTTCGGCGCCTTTCGACACTTCAGGTTTCATATGCGGGAATAAAATCACGTCTTTAATCGTTGGGCTGTCAGTAAATAACATTGCCAAACGGTCAATACCAATACCTTCACCGGCCGTAGGCGGCAAACCATACTCTAACGCACGAATATAATCTTCGTCGTAGTGCATCGCTTCATCATCACCTGCATCTTTCTCTTCAACTTGTTTAGAGAAACGCTTAGCTTGATCTTCAGAGTCATTTAACTCGCTGAAACCGTTTGCTAGCTCACGGCCGCCAACGAAGAATTCAAACCTGTCGGTAATGAATGGGTTTTCATCGTTACGACGAGCAAGTGGCGATACTTCCCACGGATATTCGGTAATAAACGTTGGCTGTTCAAGTTTCTCTTCCGCAGTGGCTTCGAAGATTTCACATAAGTATTTACCAGCACCCCAAATACCATCAACTTCAGGCTCTTTAATATGCAACTGTTTCGCCATGGCTTTAAGTGCATCAAGGTTCGCTTCTGGGTCGCGAATAGCGGCTTCATTAGCTTCTGGCCAGTATTTCAAAATGGCGTTGCCCATGCTTAAGCGCTCAAACGGCTTACCAAAGTCATACTGTACTTCTGAAACCACGTTTCCGTCGGTATCTTTAGTGGTGTTAGTAATAACACTAGAACCTAAAATATCTTCGGCAAGAGTACGCAACATGTCTTCTGTTAGGTTCATCAGGTCGTTGAAATCAGCATAGGCCTGATAAAATTCCAACATGGTGAACTCTGGGTTATGACGTGTTGAAAGCCCTTCGTTACGGAAGTTACGGTTAATTTCGAACACGCGCTCGAAACCACCTACTACCAAACGCTTCAAGTAAAGCTCTGGGGCAATACGCAAGTACATATCAATGTCTAACGCATTATGGTGTGTAACAAACGGCTTCGCAGTTGCACCACCTGGGATCACCTGCAGCATAGGCGTTTCTACTTCAAGGAAGTCGCGCTGAGTAAGGTAGTTACGAATACCATTTACAATCTTACTTCTGATCATAAAGGTTTTGCGCGTTTGTTCGCTGGTAATAAGGTCAACGTAACGCTGACGATATTTGGTTTCTTGGTCGCTTAGGCCATGGAACTTTTCTGGTAGAGGGCGCAGCGCTTTTGTTAGCAATGCATACTTTTCCGTGTTCACATATAAGTCGCCTTTACCCGACTTATGCAAAACACCAGCAACACCAATAATGTCACCAATATCTAACGCACCGTACTGCGCTTTAAGGGCTTTTTGGGTGTCTTTGTCTGCGTAAGCTTGAATGCGACCAGTCATGTCTTGAAGCAACATAAACGGGCCACGCTTAGCCATAATACGGCCAGCAATGCTTACTTTGTTACCCTGCTCTTGCAAGGTTTCTTTATCTAATTCACCGAACTTGCCTTGAAGTTCGTCAGCATAGTTTTCACGACGGAAGCTGTTTGGGAAGCCATTTGCACGGCACTGCTCACGAATTGCGCTTAGTTTTGCTCGGCGCTCAGCAATTAATTTGTTTTCGTCGGTTTGTTGGTCAGTCATAACCTATTCACTTTCGTTGTTCGGATTACAGCCCTGATTTAAGGCTGGCTTCGATAAATTTATCCAGGCCACCATCTAGCACGGCCTGAGTGTTGCGTGTTTCCACGCCTGTACGCAAATCTTTAATGCGAGAGTCGTCTAGTACGTATGAACGAATTTGACTTCCCCACCCGATATCTGACTTGCTGTCTTCCATCGCTTGTTTCTCGGCGTTTTGCTTTTGAAGCTCATACTCGTAGAGTTTAGCTTTCAGCTGCTTCATCGCCTGATCTTTGTTTTTATGCTGCGAGCGGTCGTTTTGGCACTGCACTACAATACCTGTAGGTTCATGGGTAATACGCACCGCGGAATCTGTTCTGTTTACGTGTTGACCACCCGCGCCAGATGCGCGGTAAGTATCAATACGTAAATCTGAAGGGTCTATATCAATATCGATATCGTCATCCACTTCAGGGTAAACAAACGCTGATGAAAATGACGTATGACGGCGGTTACCTGAGTCAAATGGTGACTTACGCACTAAGCGATGCACACCCGTTTCGGTACGTAACCAACCAAAAGCGTACTCACCCGCAATACGCAAGGTAGCACTTTTAATACCCGCTACGTCGCCATCAGACACTTCAATAAGTTCGGTCTTAAAGCCGTGGGCTTCACCCCAACGAAGGTACATGCGAAGGAGCATATTCGCCCAGTCTTGCGCTTCTGTACCGCCAGAGCCAGATTGAATATCAATATAACAATCGTTGGCATCGTTAGGCTGGGAAAACATACGGCGAAACTCAAGCTTTTCAAGTTGCTCCAGCAGGCCTTCTAGTTCTTTGTTGGCCTCATCGAAAGTTTCTTCATCTTCTGCTTCGACGGCGAGTTCAAGCAAACCTTCAACGTCTTCGGTGCCCTGCTCAAGGTTGTGAATCGTTTCTACAACCAGCTCTAAGGCCACCTTTTCTTTGCCTAACGCTTGTGCGCGTTCCGGCTCGTTCCAAACCTCGGAGCTTTCAAGCTCTCGGTTAACTTCTTCTAAGCGCTCTGACTTCGCATCAAAGTCAAAGATACCCCCTAAGCGCGTCGGTGCGCTCGCGGATATCTTTTATCGCATTGGTAACGGGGTTTACTTCAAACATAGTCCGCTTATCAACTGTAAAATAAGACCGCGGATAGTACCGAATTTGGACGAAATTTGATAGGGGCTTTGAGAAATAAAACAGTCGCCTGAACAGGTTTATTTAGCGACTTGGTAAGAATTTCATTAACCCGATAATGGGTGTCATATCTAAAAAAACAAATTCCAGAGTCCTATAAGATGAAGAGCATGGTTAGGACAAAGGCAAAATCTAGAATAAAAAGTTAAAAGTGTACGAACCTAGTGAGTGTATTTGTCGTCTTTAATAATTAATACACACTGTTATAGTGACATCGAATGAAACTGTGCTGCCATACTAACAACAAAATCAATACTTATCGTTACAATAATAGCCCCAAAAGCCGCGCCAAGATTAGTAACAGTATTAGTAAGAAAACGGCTACCATACGACATGGACTCTGTACTTTTTCAAGTGATGTATTACGTGCCCTACTGGATTTTTTGAGGGCCTTATTGAAAGGACTTATTGAATTAATTTTGCGGTATTTATGAGCAAATCTACAGCGTTAACTTTAGACATGATTAACCTGCTCGCACTGCAAGCAAAGCATGGTGATGACCATGCATTTAATATGCTCTACACGCACTTTTTCATACCTATGAAGCGCTTTGCGTTTGTGCGGGTTAACGACAATATGTTAGCCGAAGATCTTGTACAAAATGTGTGGTTAAAAATCAGTAAGAGAATTAAAACGCTTGACGATATCACCCTGTTTAGAAGCTGGTTATTCAAAGCACTGAAGTGGGAAATTTCTGACTCGGTGAAAAGCAGTAAAAATAAAATATTAGCAAATAGCGCTCATGAAGACGCTAGCGACTCTCAAGTAGCAGACCAAGCTTTGGACATGGGCCAGCTTATGCCAATACTAGCAGGCTTGCCTGCATCTGAAGCTGACGTAGTAGAGCTTCATTACTTAAATGGGCTTTCAGTTCAGGAAACCGCGCTTGCGCTGGATGTTCCAGAAGGAACCGTTAAATCACGGTTATCACGCGCAAGAGAAACGCTTCGCACTTCTATATACGAGGAATCTAACTATGAACTTTGAACAAAAGCTAAAACAAGATCTTAATAAGCAATCAGAAGAACTTGACTCATTAATGAGTGAAAACAAAAGTTTAGGCGGTTACCTTAAACTAGGTTTCAGTAGCAACATGGGCTGGGTGATGAAAGCAGCTTACGGCTTAGGTGTACTATTTTCTATTGCTCTTTTTTACACTGGCTATCAGTTTTTTACGGTTCACCAGAATGAGCAAGTATTCTGGGGGGTATTATTAATACTGAGCTTTCAGGCACAAATTGCGACCAAACTATGGATTTACATGCAAACCAACAGAATGTATATCTCAAAAGAATTGCGCTTGCTTGCCGCGCGTAATTCATGAGTTAGTAGCCAGCAATGAACCTGCTCGCTACGCTTTTAAAATGTCGTAAACCCTCTTTTTAAAAGCTAACTATTTTTTCGAACGATCAGTTCAGATGCTGTCTGGCTTTCTCGCTTTTTGAAAACCTACCCAGCCAGCCATTGCGCTTGCGCTGGTTAAGAAGGTGCCCCACGCCCAATCCACCACGGTTATAAACAGCGTAAAGCCTTCAACAATACTGTAGTTGGTTAGGTTATAAGCACCATAACTGGCGAGCCCAAGCAGCGCTCCATCAATACCTGCGTAGTAAAGTGGTTTATCTCTGTTCGCCACTACGGCTAATACAAAGACGACAAAACCATACATTAAATAGAACACCACCCAAGGCCAGGTAATATAGTTTTCCCGCAGTAAGGTCGCCATTTCAGTGGTATACCAATCTCGGGCTATCCAACCTAGCCATAATGCATCTAACACACCAAAGCACAATAAAATAGCCAGTATCGACAGCAAAATACTGGAAGAAAACGTAATAATTTTTTGTAGCATGAACTCACGTTCCATTCATAAACAAGCGTAGTTTTTCAGTGTGTCATGTCTATGAATAAAATAGCAATATGAAAAATTGGTGCCCTCACAACCCTAGTTCAATCTTACCGCTAGATAGCTAACTTTCCCTTCAGATGATTGGGGAAGAAAATATAAACCACCGTACAAAAAGTATTGAGTGCCATGTACTTTTACTGGCTGCGCATCTTCGGGAAGGACATCATAGCGCTTGCCTGCTTCATACTCGTTGGTTTCTGCTCGCGGCCACTCAACAGGAGCCTTCACTACGATATACTCACCATCTATGCGCTTGTAGTACACCCCCTCTACGACATAGTAAGTTTCCCCATCGACAAAAATAGTATCAGGGTGGTCAGGCAGGGTGTGAATGATGACACCAGGGGGTGGAAGCACTACCGTAAAATCGCCCCCCATTTTGCGATAATACACACCATTTCTATATCGATAGTCTATGCCTCGATGGCGGATAAAGGCAGCGTCTTTAGGTAAGTGCTTCACCCTATGCCCCGGCTCATATCGCGGAGATGCAAGCACGGCGACAGCAACCCCTGCCGCAATGCCAGCGCCGATACTTAGTGCGGCATTTCCACCGTGAAAGCCGCCACGAGCACCACCTCCATGCAGCGGCACCGCACACGCGCTTAGCAAAGTGATTGAGCAAATAATGGGTATTAAGCGTAATTTCATAAGTAGTTTCATAAAGTATTACTCCCAACAAATTAAGAGTACGGCGACTATGCCGTGCACTTAGTTATATGGGGGTATAGACCAACACAAGAACAGAACCACTTATGCCTTTACCTAACATTTACAAGGCTTACACCATTTACTCACTCGTCCCCGACATAGCGATATCTACTGCACTTTTCCCCATGGTTTGTTCACCTACATACTGAGGATCGAAAGCCGTTCTAGAGAATATCTTTCTGACTAAGGGCTCAAAGTGTGAGAGTGGTTTAGTTGGGTAATCAGGGTCGAATGACGACTGATCCCACTTTTCACAAAAATCCACACAAGCTTGATACCAAGGGTGATCTTTTAAATAGTCGCGCTCATTCGGATCGCCCCCTAAAAAGTGGGCGTAGTACACGTTTTGAAATAACCCATGCTGGTTGATAATCCAAGTTACTTCGGGGCGTACGTAGGGGCGCAAAATTGAAGCCGCGTATTGTGAGTGATTGTGCGGCGCTAAGTCATCACCAAGATCATGGATAAGTGCCGCGACTATCATTTCCTCATCGGCACCATCGGCTTCAGCACGAGTTGCTGATTGTAGTGAGTGTCCAAGCCGTGAAACCTGATAACCCGATAAGGTGTTCTCTAAATTTTTAAGCGCTTCCAATATTCTATCGGGCAAGCCTTTCGCGTATTCATCTTCATGTTTGGTAAGAAACAAATACTCTTCTTTTGTTCCGTCTTTCATTTGGCGAAATTGAACAGTTTCCATTTCTTAACCTCTCATTTCTGCTGTTTCTGCTGTAGCTTTGCTATTAACTATTTTAAACTCACCGTTCGTATTTTCTGCTTCGAGTTCATCCTGGATGCGAATAGAGCTTTGCTTTCTTTTAAGCGCATTGTAACGGCCTTTCGGCGCATCAATATCAATATAAGCGCCTTGCAGGTGACGTCGCCCCTCGCTCGGGTCGAACCCGGTGCGCCCATGTAATACGCGGGTGTTGTGGAACATCTGCAATTGCCCCGGCTCTAATCTGAAGCGCCATTCGTATTCAGGCGAACATAACAACTGCCCCAAACGTTTACGGGCTCGATGAAATATAATCATGTCTTCATCTTGTAACAACGGCAAATAGTCCAAGCGAGGGCTGTATGCGATACCCGTAATTCTGCCACTAGGGTCAGACTCAATCATGGTACGTCTTTCTATCAAATCAACATCGTTGTCGTAATAACGGTAACGAACAGGTACCTTGCAAAGCAGGGCGAAACCTTCCGGATCTTCCTTTTTCAGCTGTTCTAAAACTGACAAGCTATCGACCAACGTCGACAATCCTTCGGTAGTCTGATTTTCTAAACAATGCAGAAGTTGAATACCCGGCATGGGGTTACGGTAAGGGTTGTCAGTATGCGGCCCTAACGGCACAGAGCGATAGGCAAGATCGTTCGAATTTGGACGGGTAAATACCTCGAAGTACTTACCAAAGTTAGTTTCCCTTACATGCCCAAATAAATTTGCTACTTCTAATACCGCGTCGGATTCAGTAGGCACGTTATCAACAATTAATACGCCGTAGGTTAAAAATATTTCTATTCCTTTAATTAAACCCTCTTGTGATTTCAATGTAGCTAAATCAATATGAAACAATGACTTGTCTACATCGCTTTTCCACGCTATATCGTTAGGCGCACCGTCCCAAACATCGAAGTCGGCAGCGAACTCATTCAAATCGTACTCACCTGAATACCCGTCACTAAACGTAAGGTTAGCTAGGGTATTGTGCTTCTTTTCTACCTTGGTCAGCGACACATTTTCATCTAGCTGATGTGGGTCAAAAAAGCGCTGTTTGGTGGTTTTATCAAGATTTTCAGAATCTTGGCAACGCTCTCGAAGCCACAATGCGGGTAAAGGATAGTGTTGTCCATTTACAATCGCTGACACGGAAGCATTCGCTTCGTTGATAACATAGTCTATTTGCTGCACGAGAATCTCCCTTAAAAATCAATAAGAGAAGTATCAAGTAATCGTGGTTTATATTACAGTAGCAAAGCCTTATAGCTAACATGCAAATTAGTAATAATGAAAGAATCTGAGTTACCTACCCTTAACGGCTTATTGTGTTTTGAAGCAACGGTAAGACATGGCTCTATGACATTAGCAGCGGAAGATCTTGGTATTACACAGCCATTGGTATCCCAAAGAATTCGCGCCCTGGAAGATGTGGTAGGTGGTATTTTAATTGACCGTAGTAAGAAACCCGTTACCCCTACCGTTGAAGGGCTTAAGTATTACAACGAGTTAAGAGGCTCTACATCATCTATTCTGCGTGCTACTGATAATGCTCGTAAAGATTTTCGCGATACAAAAACAAAGATATCTATTAGTGCCTATTTTGGCTTTGCGTTTCACTGGATAATGCCTAGGCTACAACGTTTACAACAAGCCTTTCCTGTTTATCTTTTTGAAATCCAACCCACGAATAGCTTAAGCGACCTCACCACTGCACATGCAGATATATTATTTCACTTCTCATCAAAAATTGGTAAATACCAGTTTGAAAAGATGTTAATTCCCGAAGTGGTTTTCCCGGTTTGCTCTCCGGATTTCGCTATTAATCATGGTTTAAAGGCCGGCCAAATGCTTAGTGACCTTAGAAACCTTCCTCTACTGCATAAAGATGTAGATGATTCTAGGTGGTTAAATTGGCAACGCTGGGCACAAGCGTTAAATGTGAAGCCTTCTTCTAGTCCAATTTTATTTCGTTACAACAATTACCCCCTTATTGTTGAAGCGGCAATTGGCGGGCATGGTCTCTGTTTAGGATGGGAAGGGTTAATAAACCCTTTTATAGAAGATGGTAAACTTGTTGAGTTAGGGCCGCGATTAAAATCTGAAACTCGGGGATATCAGATTTGTTCAGACCAATATGCTAACTTTGCAATAGGTAATGTGATCAAGTGGTTTATTAATGAAGTAGAGCAAGACTAAATTACAAAAGGCTAGATTGAGAAAAAATAGAGGCGACGATTTGTCGCCCCCTCGCCTGAGCACTAGCCCTACCTTATAGAACCTGTGCGGTCATTTTCATCGTTAATTCAGCGGTTTGTTTACCCAAGTTTTTAAGTTGTTTGATGGTTTTCTCGTCGGTTACTACGCCATTGTTATCCATTAAGGTATTCACTTTGGCTACAGCAAGTTGTGCTGGTAACACCGTAACGCCTATGTTTGCCAATAGCATGCGTAAAACCACTAATACTCTCATTCCGCCCAAACCGCCGGCAGATGCAGCCATAATCCCTGCCGTCTTGCCTTTAAAAGCCTGCATGGGTTTATCACCTTCTTCCATGCGAGTAGCCCAATCTATGGCATTTTTAAGTAGTGCAGGATAACTCGAATTGTACTCTGGAGAAGCAATTAAGAAACCATCATGTTCAGTTAACAGCTGCTTGAAGGCTCTTGCATTTTCTGGCACGCCAGACACTTTCTCTTCATCTTCATTAAACAGAGGCATTGGATAATCGGCTAGATTAACCACAGTTACTTTGGCGCCCGACTCCCGAGCTCCTTCAGCTGCAACCGTGAGTATCGCTTGATTAAAAGAGCCGTTCCGTGTGCTTCCAGCAAAAGCAAGTAGCTTCGTCATAATATAAATTCCTGTATTGGTGTCATTACAAATTTAACGTGCCGTTGCGGATACATTACTACATTATTGAACATAAAAATGCGAAGGGCGGGCCTATTAATTAAACGTTACTGTAAAATAGTTCCCTACTCTATTAGTAAACAAGTCGTGACGCATTCAATAAAATTTAGTTAAAGCAACACGTTAATCATAGTTAACGCTTTTATAGTATTATTACTATACTTACCCCAGTTGCCAGTGCGCTTGCAATACAACCAAAGATAACGCACGGTTTGCTATGTTTATACACTACGATAAATCTTACATTTTTCGTAGTCACCTTCGTAAAATGGATTTATAAAAAATTACATGGCGTATCTTTTTCAAACACTGCAGTCGAGAATAATTCTTCTCATCATTATGGTTGCCCTACCAGGGTTGATTGGTGTTTTTTACGACTCATACGTTGAAAGAGAGCGCGCTGTAGAAGCTGCCATAAGCCAATCGGTTAATACCGCCCAAGCCACTTCAAAATTCCAATCTGCGCTTATTGATAAAACACGTATTTTTCTGCAAAACCTTGCCAGCTTCGATGCGGTTAAAAATCCAAACTCCCAAGCATGCAGTGCATTTCTTGCCGATGTACTTAAGGTAAATAGTAACTATATTAACCTCGGCGTACCACGGGCAGATGGCGAACTACTGTGTAACGCCCACCCCATAAAAACCCCCGTAAATGTCTTCGATCGCGCTTACATTCAAGAGGCGCTAGCTACTCGTGAATTTTCGATAGGTGAATTTCAAATAGACCGAGCAACTAACCTTACCAGTGTGAATTTTGCCTATCCGGTAATGAACACTACAAACGATTCTGTGGTGGCGTTAGTGGTAGCGGTTATCTCACTAGAATGGTGGAGTGAAGCACTCTCTGAGTCCCATTTACCTGATAATACCGTGGCTTACATTACCGATAGCGAGAATAAAATTGTTGCCGCATATCCAACGAACAATAGCCTCTTAGGGACCCCATTAAACACCTCCAGCGCTGCAATAGATAGTTCCAATACTGCAACTAATTCCAGCGCCTTTGTTAGCAATGCCCCCTATCAACGGGTTTATGTAAAACGCCCATTATTTGAAGATGGCAAGCAAATCAATATCACGGTGGGCATTCCTCTTAAACAAACCCTTGAAGCCATTAATAAACGATTGATTAAAACGGCGGGAATTTTGACCGCGATAGTCATGCTACTTGTAGGTGTCTCAGTATGGGGGGTGCGAAGAAATGTACTGAAACCAATACGCACTTTACTTCAATCTACTAAAGCTCTTGCTGAGGGCAAAGAGGTAAGCGACGCGCCGATGCATGGTAGTGTTGAGTTGGTTAAACTACAGCAACGCTTCACTTCGATGGCAAAAACACGGCTTGAGGCAGAAAAACGACTCATCGATAGCCAAGCTTCCTTGCTGGAAAGTAAAAATATATTAGCAAGTCATATCGAAAATACGCCTTTAGGGTGCATAGCCTGGGATCCTCAGCTTATCTGTACCGATTGGAATAAATCGGCAGAATTTATTTTTGGCTATAAAAAAGAAGAAGCGATTGGTAAACATGCCTCGGAGCTCATTATCCCCCCTGAACTTCAAACGGAAATAGACAACGGATTCGCTCAACTGCTTAAGAAAAAGGCGCCAAAGCGAAAAATAAATAAAAACGTTACTAAACTACGTCACCCAATAATCTGCGAATGGTATAGCACTCCTATTCTTGACCTAGCTGGCAATGTGATAAGCGTAACCTCGTTAGTTCAGGACATAACTAAGAACAAGCATCTAGAAGAAAAACTAAAATTATCAGCAAGTGTGTTTTCTCACGCAAGAGAAGGCATATTCATCACAGATAGCGACGCCAATATTATAGATGTGAACGAAACCTTCGTTGATATAACAGGCTATGAGCGAAACGAAGTGTTAGGCAAAAAGCCCAATATGTTTAAATCTGGAAAGCAGTCTCCTGAGTTCTACCGTCACCTATGGGCATCTATTATAAGCAAAGGCTATTGGGCGGGAGAAATTTGGAATAAACGTAAAAATCATGAAGTTTACGCTCAACTTTTAACCATTAGCGCGGTTAATGATGATGAAGGTAATGTTAAGAATTACATCGCTATATTTAGCGATATTTCTGAAGCCAAAGAACAGCAATATAAATTAGAGCATATGGCGCATTATGACGTGTTAACTAATTTGCCTAACCGCTCATTGCTTGCTGAGAGACTAGATAAAACACTGGCCCAGTGTAAATCTGACAGGGGGTTTGTGGCAGTCGCCCTACTCGATTTAGATGGTTTCAAAGAAATAAATGATAACTTCGGCCATAGTGTAGGTGATGAACTACTTGTCATTTTGGCTCACCGCTTAAAAGGAACATTGCGAGAAACTGACACTATTTCACGCTTTGGAGGTGACGAGTTTGTTGCGGTATTGGCCAACCTAAAGCAAGTTCAAGATTTTGCTGCCATCGTTAAGAATATGCTCAGAGTCGCATCTGAACCGGTAAAAATTGGTGAGCATCAACTTAAAGTATCTGCCAGTATCGGGGTAACGCTTTACCCTGCAGACAACACCGATGCCGACCAGCTTATCCGCCACGCTGACCAAGCGATGTATGTGGCAAAACAGAAAGGTAAAAATTGCTATCACCTATTTGATATAGAGTCTGAGGACGCCATAAAAGCACGTCATGAAATACTCCAGAGTATAACAACAGCCTTACACAACAGAGAGTTCGTGCTTTACTATCAACCGAAAGTGAATATGCGCACTGGAGAAATTATTGGCGCAGAGGCCCTTATTCGTTGGAAACATCCTGTTGACGGCATACTTTCCCCTGCAGCTTTTTTACCTTTTATTGAAAATCACCAGCTCAGTATAGACATTGGTGAATGGGTTATCGAAGAATCATTGCAGCAATTTAGTCGCTGGAAGGAATTAGGGGTTCATATTCCCATTAGTGTGAATATTTCTGCGTTGCAGATTCAGCAAAGAAACTTTCCTATTCGCTTATCTCGTCTGTTGGCTAAAGTTCCCAATGTTCCCCCTGAAGCGTTTCAGTTAGAAGTATTAGAAACCAGTAAGCTAGGCGATATTAAAAAAGTCGCGGAAATTATGGATGATTGCGTAAAACTAGGGGTCACGTTTGCCATTGATGACTTTGGAACCGGTTATTCCTCTCTCACTTACTTAAGACGATTGCCGGCAAAGGTCATCAAGGTAGACCAAACCTTTGTGCGTGATATGTTAATCGATCCTGAAGATAGAACTATTGTAGTGGGGGTTATCGCCCTAGCCAAATCATTTAATCGCAGTGTTATTGCTGAAGGGGTGGAAACTATTGCCCATGGCACATCGTTATTAAATTTAGGCTGCGAGCTAGCACAAGGGTACGGTATAGCTCGGCCTATGCCCGCCACTGATATGCCTGAATGGATAGCACATTGGTCCACTAAAACCGAGTGGAAATCTCCTACACCACAGCTTCTCGACAACGAGGCATAAAAAAGCCGACACGAGTGTCAGCTTTTTTAAGTAAAAACATAGGTATTGCATGCTGAATATGTGCATTCGCAAATATTCAGCCGATATCGCTTACGCTATCTGAATTACATTTTTTCCAATGTTTCGATACCAAGCAAGTTCAACCCTTGGCTTAACGTATTGGCAACTAGCGCTGATAAAGCAAGACGACTGTCTCTTACTTTCAAATCGATGCCGTCTTTTAACATTGGGCAGGCTTCGTAGAAGCTCATGAAGGCGCTAGCTAGTTCGTACAAGTATGTACACAACACATGTGGCGTGGCATCACGTGATACCAAGCCTACCACCTCTTCAAACTGCAATAACAGTACCGACAAAGCATGCTCTTGTTTTTCAACAATATTGATATCTACTGGCATGGTTTCAATAGCAACACCTGCTTTTCTGAATAAGCTTTTAACCCGCGTGTAAGCGTATTGCAAATACGGGGCAGTATTACCTTCGAAGCTCAACATGGTGTCCCAGTTAAACATATAGTCAGTGGTACGGTTTTTACTTAAATCGGCATATTTTACTGCGCCGATACCTACTTTACGGGCAACTTCGGCTAATTCATCTTCTGATAAGTCGTTGTCACGTTCGGCAATCAATTTACCTGCACGTTCTACTGCTTCATCTAATAATTCAACCAGTTTAACCGTACCGCCGGTACGGGTTTTAAACGGCTTACCATCACTGCCTAACATCATGCCAAATGGGCAGTGTTCATAGGTTTGTGCCTCTTCCATGAATCCCGCTTTACGACCTACTATTTCGGTTTGCTTGAAATGTAGCGCTTGGCGAGCATCAGTAAGAATAAGCGTTCTGTCGGCGTTTAACGTACCACTACGATAGCGCATGGCGGCCAAGTCTGTGGTGGCATATAAATATCCGCCACCGGATTTTTGTACAATATAAACCGCAGGATTGCCTTCTTTGTCGGCCAACTCAGGAATAAATACTACTTGAGCGCCTTGATCTTCTACTGCTATACCTTTTTCTTTTAACTCGCTTATCACGTTAGCTAAATCGTGGTTATAGGCAGACTCACCCATAATATCAGCACGGGTTAAGCTTACGTTTAATTTCTTATAAACGTCTTCAGAGTGTGCAATAGACACATCAATGAATTTTTCCCATAAGCTCAGGCACTTTTCATCACCGCCTTGAAGCTTAACCACGTATTCTCGGGCACGATCGGCAAAGCCTTCTTCGTCATCAAAACGCACTTTGGCTTCACGGTAAAAGTCTTCTAAATCGGATAACGCCGTTTCAGCCACTTCTTGTTCCAGTTTGTCTGACAAATGCGCCAACAACATACCAAACTGCGTCCCCCAATCACCCATGTGATTTTGGCGAATGACTTTATGACCTAAAAACTCCAACACTTTAACTACAGCGTCACCAATAATGGTGGTACGTAAGTGCCCTACGTGCATTTCTTTGGCTAGGTTTGGAGAAGAGTAATCGACCACTACGGTTTGCTCTGGCGATTTTGCTACACCAATACGTGGGTCGTGTAGCGCTAGCTCACACTGATTTGCCAGCCACTCGTTGTTCAAATGGACATTGATAAAACCAGGGCCAGCCACTTCTAGTTTACTGGCTACATCGTCAAGTTTTACAATCTCAACAATCTTTTCTGCAATATCGCGAGGCTTTTGTCTAAGTTGTTTCGCCAACGCCATTGCGCCATTGAATTGATATTCACCAAATTCAGGACGAACACTGCGCGATACTGGAATAGGTGCGTTTTCAACACCCATTGTTTCTAAAGCTTCACTAAATCGATTAATTAATAATGCATGTATATTCATAGTTGTTCTTTATCTTAATTTTCGCGCGTGTTTTTAAATTCGATGTCTGGAAAACGTTCTTGAGACAGCTGTAAGTTCACTCTAGTAGGTGCGATATAGGTAAGATTATCGCCACCATCTAGTGCAAGGTTTTGCTCACCCTTGCGGCGGAACTCATCCAGCTTTTTCTCGTCTTTACAGTACACCCATCGGGCTGTATTTACGTTAATGTGCTCGTACAACGCATCAACATTGTATTCTGCCTTCAAGCGGGCGACGACCACATCAAACTGAAGCACACCTACCGCACCTACAATTAGGTCATTATTGGCAAGTGGCCTAAATACCTGTACTGCACCTTCTTCAGAAAGCTGGATAAGGCCTTTTAACAATTGCTTCTGTTTTAGCGGATCTCGCAATCGAATGCGCTTAAATAATTCTGGTGCGAAGTTAGGAATACCACTGAAGCGATAGTTATCGCCTGAGGTGAAGGTATCGCCAATTCGAATGGTACCGTGGTTATGCAGGCCAATAATATCTCCCGCATACGCCTCTTCAAGCAAGGCTCTATCACCGGCCAAAAAGGTTAATGCATCAGAAATACGCACGTCTTTACCAAGTCGTGAGTGGCGCATTTTCATGCCCTTCTCGTACTTGCCAGACACAATACGGCAAAACGCGATACGGTCACGGTGCTTAGGATCCATGTTCGCCTGTATTTTGAATACAAAACCACTGAACTTGGTATCTGTCGATTCAACGGGGCTTTCGTCGGTCTCACGGCCTTGGGGCGCAGGTGCCCATTCAACCATGCCATCAAGCATATGATCGACACCAAAGTTACCCAATGCGGTACCGAAAAAGACTGGCGTAAGCTGGCCGTCTAAAAAGAGCTCTTTATCAAAGTCATTTGATGCACCGCGCACAAGCTCTAGCTCGTCACGTAAAGTTTCAGCTAGGTCGCTGCCAATGGCATCTTCAAGTTCAGGGTTATCTAGCCCTTTTAAGATACGAACTTCTTGAATAGTGTGCCCATGGCCACTTTGATACAAAATGGTTTCATCACGATAAAGGTGATAAACCCCTTTAAAGCTTTTACCGCAACCGATTGGCCAGGTAATAGGTGCGCAGAGAATATCGAGTTCGCTCTCAACTTCATCCATCACTTCTAGTGGATCGCGAATATCGCGGTCAAGCTTGTTCATAAAGGTCAGGATAGGTGTGTCACGTAAACGAGTGACTTCCATCAACTTACGGGTTCTATCCTCTACCCCTTTCGCGGCATCGATAACCATTAAGCAAGAATCTACTGCGGTAAGTGTACGGTAGGTATCTTCCGAGAAATCTTCGTGTCCAGGCGTATCAAGTAAGTTAACCAGATGATCGTTGTAAGGAAATTGCATTACAGAGGTAGTTACAGATATACCACGCTCTTTTTCCATCTCCATCCAATCTGATTTAGCATGTTGGCCAGACTTTTTACCTTTTACCGTACCTGCAGTTTGCAGTGCGTTTCCGAACAACAGTACTTTTTCAGTAATGGTGGTTTTACCCGCATCTGGATGCGAGATAATAGCGAACGTTCTTCGCTTATTGATTTCGTTAAGAAAATCGGCATTTGCCATGTATCTAAATTCCTATTTTGTACAACTATTTGTACAAAAAATAAAGTTAACTCTACGCCCTGATCATCAAGCAGATTGCCATAGCCTACACCCAGCAAAACCTTCCATCAAAGCATTGAAAAATTTGAGCGCTATTCTAGCAAAATAACTAAGTACTATAAATCAAACACTCAGTACTTCTTTAAGCTTATCTAATGCTAGCTTATGTTTTTCATCTGGCATTTGGGCCAGATTAATCTGTTTCCACTTAATGGCCGGAAGTTCACTTACATCGTCTAGATTAAGTAATCCCCAATTCGGCTCTCGGTTCTTAAACGATAATAAAAAACCTTTTTCACTATTGGTCAGCCCCTGGTGAATCAGCGCTACCAAACGCTCTCTCACGGCCACCAGCTCCTTAAGCGGTACATCCGTCTCGCTCATATTTGCAAATTCACCGGCATAAAGATCAACCGATAAGCGCGGAAACTCTCTGACAAAGAGATTGACGCCGTACCGCCTTTAAGCGCAAAGCATTCTTGCTTAGCGACAAATGGCAACACTTGCATCAATAACTGCACTTGCTTGTAATAAATACTGTTCCTATCCATAGCTAACTTTCGCTTTCCGTTGCCATATGTGACGGCACAGTGATCAAATAATCTGTATCCAGCTTTCCGCTTTTAGCCACAACACGCTTACCTGAACCTAAATCGTAGCTAGTTTCGCCTAGCTTCTTAAACCAAGGATAATTCTGACGTTTAGCCAACCAAAAAAACAAGCGTTTTACCTTTACACTTTTGCAAGCTTTTAAAAGTGTATCGAGTTTTCTGGGTGATAAATTCACTAGCCCCTGCATTATCTCATCAGCATGTTCAAAACTTACGGCATTGGGCAAATCCACCAGCAGTTCCAATAACGCTTTTTCAGGACATGAAAAATATACAGGGGGAAGTTCGGCGCCCCATTCATGCAGCCTGATAAAACTTTTATCTTTTGTCAGCCATTCTGGCCATAAGGTATTAGTACTATGCCCCTCACAGACAACGGGCAACGACAAACGCCCCAGCCATGATGGCAACTTGCCTTGTGCATATAGATGTATATGTGGCGTGCTGCCTAACGAAAGATACTGCGACAACCCCGACAAAGACAATGCCGACAATCCGCCGACGATGACTGAAGGTAGATTATCCGAGTGGTGCATATTCATACGCTGCATTGAGGCGACCACTCCTTCCCAGCTCAATGAGCGGGAATACTGGCTATATACGCCAGTAGCCAGTAATAATAAAGTTTCTGTTTTCACTGCGTTATCGATGGCATGGGTATTTAAGCCTTGTTCAGCCAGCCACTTTTTAGTAGCCAGCATGCCATAAGGTAGAAGTGCTTTAAGAGACTGTTTGTAAGCCCCTTTTGCTACATCATCATGTGAAGTAGTGCTATTAACCAAGCGGACAACCCTCTAGTTTACTATTAGCTTTACTTACGGCGCTAATCGCCGTAAAAAACAACATACATAAACTAACATAATAAATAGCGGTTTACTATTATTAACTTTTACGGCGTATAGCGCCGTAAATTAATCGAAATATAAACCGGTATCATTTGAAACAAAAGTGCTTTCAGTATTAACAATACCGATATCCAGCATTATTTACACTTTTAGCGCTCAGCTTGACGACAGCGGAGACAAGACATGCGAAGTATGAGCCATGTAGGCTGCATGGCGTAACAGCCACAATAATTGTCTTCAATCGCTTTTTACGCATCGCAAGACGTAATGCCCAGCCTGTGATAATTCATTGCGCGTGAAACCATTGAATTTTTGCTTTAACTAGGGCGTGTAGTGCAGATTGTTTTGGTTGTTAAAAACAGTAATAATACCAAAATACTTTTGTCGTTATTGATAATGTACTGTGTAAACTATGGTATTAATGACCGCGATGAGTAGGTGTTGATGAATACTCGGGCGCTTATAATCCAACCGTGGACTGGCAGGCCTCTTAACACGCCCTCTCGTATATTAGCCTTGAAAGCTTTAGTCTTTCAAACTTGAGCTTCTAAAATAGTAAATAGACTGAAACCTATGCCTGTTAATGCCAAAACCGAAGATATCGAAGCCTTTGTTGCTGTTGTAGATACTGGCAGCTTTTCTCGCGCATCTGAATTGCTCGGTCAGCAAGTGGCTAAAGTGTCTCGCGCTGTGGGACGTTTAGAAGGTGTACTTGATGTCACCCTACTCAATCGTACCACCCGCCGATTAGAGCTAACCGAAGAAGGGCTAGTCTATTTACAGTACGCCCGTGATAGTTTGAATTTGTTGGAAAGAGGCGAAGAAGCGCTACGTTTGCTAAATCAAAAGCCTTCTGGATTATTAAGAGTAGACGCTGCAAGCCCATTCGTTCTGCATCAGATAACCCCGTTGATTGGCGAGTTTCGCGAAGCGTACCCAGAAATAAAACTCGATATCACCAGTCACGACAATATTATAGATTTGCTTGAACACAAAACCGACATTGCCATTCGAATCGGTGACCTTAGCGATTCTAACCTACATGCAAAAACCTTGGGGCGAAGCGCGCTTCATATAGTGGCAAGTCCAGAATATCTCGCTAGCTCGAACGTTGATGTTGCGCTGTCTTCATTGGGCAAACATCGACTCATTGGGTTTTCCAGTAGCGCAAGCTTGAACCGATGGCCTTTATCAGAAGAGGTTAAACTCAACTTCGACTTAAAGGCATCTAGTGGGGAAACTATCAGGCAACTATGCTTGGCAGGCCAAGGCATTGCCCTGCTGTCGCACTTTATGGTGGCAAATGATTTAAAAAACGGAAAACTTATCAGCGTATTAGGCGAGCACTTACTTACGCCAAACAACCGAGAACCCGTACAAGCGGTGTACTACCGAAACAGTTCAGTATCCTCACGTATCTCGGCTTTCTTAGATTTTATACAACCACGCCTCACGCTATAGCGACTTCGTTCTAGTACAGGTATAACAGAGCACCAGCTTATTTGTTCGCCCTGTTTACCTATTTATTTAGTTTGCCCGGGCACCTTTGATATCAATTTTTTTAATGCCGACTTTGGCAACGCATTGAGGGTCAGCGCACAAAGCATAACGGTGGCGCCAACAATCACCATTGGCAGCAAAGTTTCACCGAGTAGAATCACCGAGCTGACGTAGCCAATAATAGGCGTTAATGTGCTAATAAGTACTATGCGTTCGGGAGGCAGTTTAGGCCCAGCAGAGACCATAAGACCAAAACCTAAGCCCGTGGCAATTGGCCCAATGTAAGATAGTGACAACCAGCCTCGCCAGCCGTATTCAGAAAAATTGGGGACACCCTCGATGACACACGCAACAGCTAGCATTACCACACCGGCCAACGCGAACTGCCAAAACACCGCATCAATAACACTGCCATGCCATTTGTGAAATGATACACGCCTTATAGACACTGCCCATAGCCCTGATGCTAACAGCATGCCAAACAAAGGTAACCAAGCTCCAGGCTGGCCAGATGCAAACAAGATCATAGCCACACCTAATGTGGATGTGCTGGTTAGTAATAATCGTTTTGCTGTAGGACGCTGTCGATACCACAAGGTATCAATGACTAACATCCACAATGGTGTGGTGTAAATTAGAATACTCGCCGTACCTGCTGGAATATATTGCAAACAAACCGTAATTAACCCCATAGAGCCAATAAACTGTACCACCGCTACCGTAAAGATAACCGCGCGGTCTGGGCGTGAAAAAGTAGGTAATCGTTTTTTGGTGATAAACACAAATAAGGCGATAACAGGTAACGCAAATAATAGCCTAAGTGCCACCATCCAATACGCACTTACGGAATCTAAGCCTAGTTTCATTGCTGGCCAACTTAAGCCTAAGCACAACACTGAAACAAACAGCATTTTAATGCCCTTGGCTTGAACGGACGGAGCTGGCAACGCAGAAGACATAGTAGATACCTGTAAAATGAAAAAGCATGGGCAGTTTCACAAAAAATAAGCACAGTAAGTGAAATTTTACTGAGGCGCGCAATATACGGGAATTACGTTGAACAAAAAATAAACCTTAACAACATAATTAGGTGCCTTATCGCGCATGAAGGCAAAAGCAACTAAAGCTATGGCTATGGCTATGGCTATGGTAAAAGTATAGCTACCGACAAAAGCTTACGCTGTCCCTTTTGAATGGGCGTGACACTATGACTGTATAAATCGGGCCTGAAGAAATACACACGATTAAACAGGTTAAAGATAACCTTGTCGGCGCAGAACTGCCCACCTACTTTTGGCTGCTTTAATACCACATTGAACTTATAGTATTTTCCTTCGCTAACAGGGTCGTTATGTCTCATTACCCGAAGACCTTCAGGATAGGTCACCAGATTAATTGCAAACCGTTTGAACCGCACAATCTCACGATTGATAACCTTTGGCATTTATCCTCATTAGTTAGTTTTTAACAAAGTAAACATTGGGTGGTATTGTCTCAAAGAACAGGTGTGGAACGTAAGTATACGGGTAGATCGAGAAGGTATAACTTGTGCGATTATGTATTCAGTTTAGCGTGTTCTGTTTAGTATTTTTTGTTTAGCATGCTCGGTTTAGCATGCTCGGTTTAGAAAGAAGCCTTCATTATTTTGGCGTCTTCTTTGCCCTTTGCCGTTTGGTAATAGCCTTTTCTTACTTCGATATGTTCAAAACCAGCATTTTCGTAAAGGTTAATTGCCCCAACATTACTGGCTCGAACTTCTAACCACATGGACGATATTTTGTTTTGCTGAGCGTGTTGTTTTACATAGTCCACTAACGTCCGCCCAATCCCTTCTTGGCGGTAACGCTTGTCTACCGCAATATCCATTAAAGTAGCTTCATCAACCACTTCAAGTACTAGTGCGTAACCCACTACTTGATCTTCTTTTATGGCAAGGACACCGAAATAAGGAGCCGTTGTGCAATCAGCAAACGTGTCATAAGACCAAGGTTTGAATTGGGACGCTTCGTGAATACCGTAGGCTTGCGCTAATGCGCCAGCACTACTTGAATCTGAAACTAATTGGATATGCAAAATAGACAACCGAGTTAGGGAATTTAACGCGCTTCAGGCGAACTTGTATTGTTGGATAAAGCACAAAGCATTTTCCACAGCTGCTTTTGCATTCCCGCGTTAAGCAAGTGAGGCGCTGATGGTAAAACGATGCCATCGTGCGTTACTGCTACAGCTTGCCCTATCTTTACCTGAGTGCTGGTAAAGGAGAGTTGAAGATACGCTAGCGCAACATCTAAATCTTGTAGCCACTGTTTACCCTGTAATCGCTGCACCTGGGTTAATTCAACTATAGCAGGTGTGCTACTTGGAGCAGGATTGGATGAAAAGTTCGGCGAATGATTCGATGATGGAGTAGGCTCAGATTTAAACTGCCCTTGGCTTGCACTGCTAGCTATCGATTGCGGCGCCGATGACGGTGAACCACTGGCGTTCTGGCCAGCAGATTTAGTTTGGCCAGAGGCTTTGGGAGAATCTGATGATACCTGCGCACGAAGTTGTGCCAACCGACTTTGCTTTTCTTCATTAGAAGGCATAGCTGCAGAATGGTTATTAGTCGTTACAAAAGAAGCACTGGCAGAGCGCTTATTAGCAACATCAGCCGCAACTGAGTGCGAGTCTTCATCTTGCAGCGATGACTGGCTCACCCATACCGGGATCCCCATTTCTTGCAACACAGCACGCTGAAAAGTAGAAAGCGACATAAAATCCAACCTCGTTTAATTGCTTAACATTGTATATTAACGAGAACAAAAAAGGTAACGAGAATAAAAGGTAACGACAGTAGAAGTGGAAACCAGAATAAAAATGGCAGATACGGAATGATTAACTTGCTGAATTTAACTTAGCTTGAGAATAGCAAAAGATGATAAAGATGAATTTAAAAAACATGAAGGGAAAGTGGCAGGGGTGGAGGGACTCGAACCCCCAACCATCGGTTTTGGAGACCGCTGTTCTACCAATTCGAACTACACCCCTAGCGCGCTGTGCATTATACGGATGACATTAAAAAGGTAAAGCATTTTTCTACTACCTTATGCACTACCGCTTATTAAACAAACAAAGCGCTGTTAAAACAAACAAAAAGCGTACTTTAGCCAGCAGTTTGCTTGTTAGCCTCAAGGGCTGCCTGCCACAAATCGTTAGTCACGTTAACGATTTCCATGTGTAGCTGAACTTGCGATAAGACCTCACTTTCATCTTTACCGACTTCTTTTGCATAGGCGATGGCTAATGCCTGTGTTTGTATTTCGCTCATTGCGTTTATCTTTGCACACCCTGCTACATCGAAATAACGATTACCCATGGCGGAGTACTCCCAATCAACAATGAAAGGCGTGGAATCACGTACCACATGATGAGCAAGTAAGTCGTTGTGACACAGTACATAGTCGTCTGTGTTGCCTTCACTTTTCACTAAGCTTGCGCGAAGTTGAATCGCCTGGTCGAAAAGCGTATCTCCCTCTTTTAAACCAGCGGCATGCATGTAGTGCAACCAACGAGAAAATAAGTTGAGTGGTCTAGCGGTGATAGGCAGCCTATGCACACGGGCAAGTACTGATGCTAACGCTTCGGGTGAACGAATACTGGGATGAGGATCGGCTTCTTCTTCCCATTGCTCTACCCAAATTAATTCATCATCGCTTAACCAAACAGGCTCTGGTGCAATGCCTCGCTCTGCAAGTTGCTGTTGCAATACAAATTGATGGAATCTGTCGATGCCGCTGAAAGCATCTTCTCCCACCCATTTAACCGCAAACCCACGCGTACCGTCTTTCAAATGATATACCTGATTCACCAAGCCTGCAGGGTGACGTTCCACTGTGGCCGAATCAGATAAATTAAGTGCTTCTTTCAAAAGCGGAATGATAGTTTCCGGTTTCATCTTGCCTATTCCACTGCGCTTGCCATTGTAGATACCCAAAAATCGAGAATCCTACGTATCCAAGGAACAAGCATGCTGATAATGCCATCCCCACTTGAAAATATAAAAAGGCGGAGGCCAAATTAATAAAAAACCAGTAAATCCAATTTTGTAGAACTTTGTGTGCCACCATGAAAGTGGTAACTATACTTAACAGTTGGATACTCGCATCTAGCAATAAATGATCACTGTTAAATTGGGCGGTCACTAATTTAGACAATCCCCACGCACAGCATAACAGCACCGGGACTATCGTTAGATGTATCCACAGCGGCCATGAACGTACCGGCTTCTCGGTGCCCTCGTCTCCCCCTTTTGACCACTGATAATAACCATAGCCCGCCATTATCATATAGAAAAAATTCAGCATGGACTGAAACGGCAACGTCACCTGCCAAAACAGCCAGGTATAAATAGCCGTGCTGGCGAAGGCGCAAAGCCAACACCAGCTATTCTGTTTAGCCGCAAGCAACACATAGGCAATGGCAAGCACTACTGCTAGCCATTCCAATTTTGATGTAGCTGCTATCTGCGACAAAAACTCAGTAAAAAATGCACTCATGCTTCAGCTTTTCTGGCTTGCTTATTAGCCTGCATGGCATCGTAGTTTAGAAATTTCGCCACAAAAATAGCCTGCCCGACTTCTTCGTGAGTTCGCTGCATTTCCTTACCAAGAATAGTCATCACATGCCCGTAATCACCGGATACTTGCGTACTGGTGGAAGTCGTTAACACGCCAATATTGCCGTAGCTATTTAAGCGATCGATAAATTGCTGAATGGGCTCAATGTATTCCCCTACTAGTGGGTATAGCGATAGCTCAACCATGACTTGCATAGCGTACTCCTAGAATTCGTATTTAACGGTAACGCCGAACTGGCGGCCATTACCTAATTGATAGTAAGGTTCTGCAAACGCATACTCATCACGAGGATCGTTACTGAATCCACCAAAACCTCTGGTGTAATACTCATTGTCGAAGGCATTTTTAACCCACACGCTAGTTTGCCAATCATTGGAAAACCATACAATTTCACTGTTCACTAACGTGGTCGAAGGGGCCTCTACGTCATGCCCATCAGAAAAGCGATAACTGTCTTTAAAGTCGATATCAATACGCCAGAGCACATCATCAGTGATAGATAACTCACTAAATAAGTTAGCCGTATATTTAGGTGCTTGTGCTTGGCGCTGTTCTTCAATCACAGTGCCGTCGGTCAGCGTATAATCTTCAAAGGTAGCATCTAGGTAACCTAAACTCATGTTCATGGTCCAGTTTGCATCTACCAGCCAACTTAACTCTAGCTCAGCACCTTTGTTAGTGCCTATATCAGCGTTGTCTATAATGTCGATAAAATCAGGTGTGCCGTCTTCTCGAATTTGAACATCAAAATTACTCACTTGCGTATCGTCCCTATCCATATAGAAAAGGGCGGCTCGCATGGTAAGTTCTGGTATTAGCAAAGGTCCTTTAACACCAAGCTCATAATTCCAGTTGTATTCTTCATCAAAGAATCGCTGATCATCTGATACTCGTTCGTCAGGGTTGTACCCTGCCCCTTTGTAACCGCGAGAAATACTGGCGTAGTAAAAGTGGTTCCGAGCGGTGTACTGCAATGCCACTTTCCCGCCTGTCATCGTAGTATCATGACTACTTTCAAGGCCATTGTTATCTGAGTAGTCAAAACCATAATTTTCTACACGTAACCCTGCCACTAACGTTAGGCTATTGGTAAGCGTAGATTCAGTTTGTAAATATACTGCTTTGGTGGTGGGTTCATACACACTGGTGAAATCACCTGATGCATAGGTGTACTGTCGTAACAAATCTTCTTCGCTTGTCTTATAAAAAGCGCCAAGCGTCCAAGCGGTCGCACCATCAAATAGCGCGGCATTGTCTGATGATACAAAGCGTACTTCTGCGGTTTGTGTGTCTACATCGCGGAAATACGCGTCGAATGAGGTATACCCGAAAGGGTGAAAACCTTCATAAGTCCAATCTTCGTCATATCCATAACCAATATTGTGTGATGCATGAGTGGCGATGAGAATAAAGTCACCGCCATTAGTCGAGGTAGTAGATTTCGCACTTACCGCATGAGTTTGATGGGTGTCAAAACCAGGCTCATCAGATAAGGTCTGATTATTATTGTCTAGAGAGAACGCATCATACCCATTGTCGATGTCATACCAACGATATGTCAGCGCCAAGGTACTTCTTTCGTCAATATTTACAGCAATACTGATGCGCGCGGCGGTTTCATCGAGATTATTGGTATCATCACGCTTTTGCTCAATGCCGTTGCTGTTAACCACGGTATTTTCTACAAAACCATCACTACGGTTATGCATTAGTGCGACGCGATATCCCCAGTCTTGGTTGATATCATCACCTGTAGCCACTTCCACCCGATAACTATCTTTGTTACCAGCTCTTAATTCAACATAGTCAGCGCCTTCTGAACCTACAGGCGTACTAGAAAGCTTCACTGCACCTGCTAGCGCGCCAGAACCAAATAAAGTGGCCTGTGGGCCTCGGTACACTTCTAGTTGCTGCGTATCAAAAATAAGTCCCGCTGCCGCTAGACCAGAGAAATCAAATTCGTCAACGATGAAACTAACAGAAGGGTTAATAGGCTCTACAAATTGACTACGTTCACCGATACCTCTTATTTGCACAAAGCGTCCACGTGAGGCGCCTGCGGCGAAATTCACGTTCGGCACACTGTTTAGCACACTATCAATATGGGTAGGCTGGCGACTGCTTAAGCGCTTGGCGCCCAAAATGGTCGCACTGGCACTTAGTTGGTCTAATACGGTTTCGCGAAAGTCTCCGCTAACGACAATACGTTCAACGTCTTCAAGTTGTGTTTCTTGATCATTGGTTTGCGCATTAGCACAAAGCGATGCAGCAATTAAAGAAAGACAAAATATTGGTTTTTGCATGGGATCTCTTATTCTTTTCTAAGAAAAAAGATCCGGGTGTACGGCAGGTGATACGACTATGTGGTCAACCATCCCTACGCCGGCATTATCCGGATCAGGTGTAAGGGTTCTCACAGTGTTGATGTGAATCTCAGTCCGCGGTACGGACACCCCTTGGTATATGCATTCAGTTAGAATACCGAATACAGCGAGGAGTCTACCAGTTACGCCAAAACCGTCAAGATATTAAACGGTTAACTTGGCGTAACAGTAGACTTCGTATTTTGGTCTTTTGACTTTATTTTTGTTCTTCTAATTCTAGATTAAGCTTTCGTACTTCTTCGTTAGTTTGAGACACTAACGCTTCAAGTGTTTTACCATGCGCTGCAGGTTGGCGTGATTCTGGGTCAACTTTAACGAAGACAATGTCGTCAGCAAAACAAATCGTCTTTTTAGTGGCTTTATTGCGCACTAAACAACTTACGGTAATCGACGTTCTGCCCACCGCCTTGGTTTCAAGACCAAACTCAACAATATCCCCTTGCAGTGCAGGCGACTCAAAACTAATTTCCCCTATATGCTTGGTAACCAAACAATTGGTTTCTAATTGACAAATTGCCCAGATAGCAGCCTCTTCATCAATCCACTCAAGTGCGCGGCCGCCAAATAAAGAGTTGGCATAATTTAAGTCGTTTGGCATCACTAGACGCCGAGAAAGAAAGCGCATTCGAATTCCTTTAGATAAGTAGTTACTATAAGCACAGAAAGTCTTAATTATACCGAAAAAACACATCTATGGCGCCACCGGAATTAACTCAATGGTTGTTTAACCCTATTTATTCGCAAGCAAGACATACCGAGCATCGACGTCTACTTGTGCTTTCTGGCGATTATGAATGGGTTAACCAGCGTTTAACGTCTCTTTTGAGCGATATTCCCTCTTCACTTATCGTTAAAGAAATCGGCGGGGAGACCTCACTCCTTCGCAAACATTTGCTAGGTAATGAATGCGATATCGGGGTGATACACTCACATCATGGGTTTAATCCTGGAAATATGATGGCCATTGCAGGCACTATTCGTTGGGGTGGTTGTCTCATTTTATGCTGCCCTGCGTTAGCCTCTTGGCATTTACACGCCAGTCATACGCATCTATCTCACGGGTTTAAAGCAACCCAAAGCCTGTATATAAAAAGGCTTGTCGCAATAATAAAAAGCAATTCGGACGTAGTTGTATGGGATGGTAACCATTGCCATATCCCCGATTTATTGGGGAGCGATGTGTTTGATTCATTAAACAATGTAAACCCGATTGAACCCGAAAGCTCTATCAATCCGGTAGTCTCAAAAAATGCACAAGCAATTCAGCCACTAGAAGATGACGCACCCCGTAGACCACAGTTTAAATCACTGGATCAACAGGTGGCATTTGATTGCCTGAAAAATAGGTGGTCGCAAGATGTTCGTAAAGCTGTCATCACAGCGCCTAGAGGCAGAGGGAAGTCTGCGCTAGTAGGGTTGTTTGTCGCTTCAAGACTGAATAAAGGCGAGAAAGTAGTTATCACGAGCGCCATTCGTGACAACACAAGCACCCTTTTCAAGCATATTCGCCTAGGCATGGGTTTACTTAATACAGAGGACAAAGACCAAGCAGGTCAGTCTACGGACTACACGGTTAATACCCCTGATAGTAATAACACTGAGACAGACGCTGCTAAATCGGCCACTAAAGAGATTTTTAGTATTGAGAAAGGTGGCAGCGCACAGTGGCTTGCACCAGATAATCCCACGCTTATTAATGGTGACTTTGACTTACTTATTATTGATGAAGCAGCATCCTTCCCCTTGCCTGTTCTTAAGTTGTTAATTGGCGCTCATGATAACTATGTGATCACCACAACATTGCAGGGATACGAAGGAAGTGGGCAAGGCTTTATGCAACGCATGCTACCTGCTTTTGAAGCTGAAGGCGCGGTGCACCTTTCATTGCGTACACCGCTGCGCTGGCCTAAGCACGATAAACTAGAAAACCTAATACATAATATTTGCTTATTTGAAGGTGCAGAAACATTGAATACTGTCAGTGATGCACCGCGGCAAGTATTACAAGAAGTATCGCGGCAAGTACCACAAGAAGTACGGAGAGAAGTACGGAGAGAAATACCGATAGAGAGACCGATAGAGAGACCGATAGAAGTACTGCATAAACCATCAACGGACAACTGTATAAATGACTACAGGATGGGTTTGGTGTCTGCATTATCAGAACACCAATTACAGAGTGTTATGCAACTGCTGGCCACTGCCCACTATCAGACCACACCCGATGACTTCATGCGGCTTTGTGACAGCCCGGACATCATATTATTCACCGAATGGAATGCAAGTCGTTTAACCGCAGCTGCAGTAATAAATTGTGAAGGCGGCGAGGTTTTAACTGATGTACAAAAAGGGATTGCAGATGGTTCCCGCCGGCCTAAAGGACATTTAGGTGCGCAAAGGCTTACGCTACTCACGGCCCATCCGGAGACTGCAGCTTATCGTTATTGGCGAATAAACCGCATAGCAGTAGCTCCTTATCTTCAAGGCCAAGGTATAGGTACAGGCCTTATACGCTTTATTAAATCGCAAGCCCTTTCACAAGACATTGATGCACTGACAAGCTCCTATGGCACCTCTTATAAGCTTAATAAGTTTTGGCAACAATGCGGATTCAAACTTGTGGATATGGGTGAAAAACCTAACAAAGCAAGTGGAGAGACTAGTGCGTTGGTGGTAAAAGCCATATCTGAACGCTATCGGCCGCAACAAGAAATACTATCTTGCTTGTTTGCCTATAGCCAAAAAAACGAAAGCGTACTTTTGAGTGCCTTACCGGATATCGTAAGAAAAACGCTAATGAAAAAGCTACAGCATTTTGTGAATGCTACTAGGCCGCTAAACCAAGTTGGTTTTGCGATAAACGCGCTGGCCGCTGAGCTATCTGTATCTAATAAGTATATTAGCAATGCTGAAAAGTCTACGAAGATGCCAACTAAGATGTGTAAGAATGAAACTGAAGCAGTTACACCTCAACTTCTTTTATTACTTGGCTCATCCCCCCTCCCCACTAATCAGCTTATTCAGCTGTTAAACGTAAGTGGTCGTAAGGCATTAACCGACGCACTAAGAAAAAAAGTACGCTATTTGTTGTCCTGTGTAATGACCTGAGGCATTAATTGTTTTAAGCAAACTAAACGAAAAAAAAGGCCTCCATACGGAGGCCTTTCTATTTATCGATATAACTACTAAATGTTAATACCGCGGTTCTTAGCCTTCTCTTTAATGTAAGGCTCCCAAGCCGCCGCATTACGACGTAGTGAGCGATCTTTCTTCGCTTCTTGAATGTGCTTATAAGCTTCTCTGAAGTCGCCTGCGTAGAAGTTCGCTTCCATTAGGGTGAAGTGAACTTTGCCAGGATTTTCAACGCCGCGCTCTAATGCATTGTTTAATGCTTTAATCGCGCCTTTGTAATCTTCAGCAACTAACAACAAGGTACCTTGCTTTCTGTAATGCTCAGGATCTGAACTTTTCGCGGCAGCCTTAGCGTAAAGCGAAGCTGCTTTGTCATAGTTTTTCGCCTGGTGATATGCGTTAGCAATACTCGCTAGCATATCGGCATCTTCTTCAAGTAAACCAGATTTAACGTGTTTTTCCAAAATTTGAGCAGCTTTAAAAGGCATGCCGTTGGTTTGGAACAACTGAGATAACGTTTTAATCTCATTTACTTTCTTAAGGTAACCTTGAATGTAAGCCATTTCGAACGTAGACAAACCTTTCTCGAAGTCTTCTACTGAAAGATAGAAGAAACCAAGCTGAGTCCACCAACGCGGCTCCTCAGGGAAGTTGCGAACAAGTTCTTCTGCAACTGCCACTGTTTGAGGAAACATCTTACGTTCGTAATATGACGTTAGCTTTAACACATAAGGGTTTTTATTTGGCTTATCATACAAAGCAATTGCTCTGTCAGCTGGCTCAATCATCTTATCCAATTGGCCTGCTTCATAATAAGCTTGCGCTAAACGGGTATAAACGTCCGCATCTTCTTTACACGTAAAGTCCATCCACGCGTTATACCATTTAATCGCATCAGTATATTTGTTCTCTTGCATGTTCAAATCACCTAATAACTTAAGTGTTTGAGAATGCTCGAGATCATTCAATACTTTCGGTTCTACAGACTGGTTCAAATAACCAAGTGCTTTAGAGCCTTTACCTTCTTGTGCAGCTAATAAGTTACCAATAAAGCGATTTACATACGCCGCATCGAAGTCTTCAGAAGGGTCAATTTCATATAGAATGTTTAACGCTTCATCAACTTGATCTTCGTTGTAAAATTCAAACGCTTTTTGAACTTTTTTACCTGTACGCTCGCCTACTAAGGTTGTTTTTGGCTTTTCGTAACCAGGACACATTACAGGTGAAGACTGTGCTAGTGCCGCTGGCGCAGTAAATACTGCACCGGCACCAAGCACTAAAGCAAATGCAGACATTTTGAATTTATTTTTCATCATGATCATTGCTCCAGTTTAAAGTCTAGCTGTACGAACATGCCAGTTTGCTTAACAGCTTTGCCGTCAACAATCTTAGGCTTGTATTTCCACTTACGTAATGCACGTCGTGCCTCACGGTCGAATACACGCTTAGGTTCAGCTTCAATTACTTCGATGTCGTCTACACCACCAATTTCATTGATAGTGAAAGACAATCTTACCCAACCTTCACGGCCATCACGGGCTGCATCAGGCGGATATTTCGGATCGATACGAACGATTGGAGTAGCATCGCCATCACGCTGCATAGCGCCAACACCACCAATGTTTACACCAACACCACCCGTATCAATAGCTGGGATTGCTAGGCTAAAGCCATCTGCATCCGGTTCAGCTGCTTCTGGCTCAACAAGCTCCATTTTAGGAGGCTGTTGAGGCGGAGGTGGAGGTGGAGGCGGAACACGTTGACGCGTTTGCGTCTGATCGTCTGGTTCCTGCATCACAATATCGATTACCGGTGCTTCAGGTACTTCGTCCGCAGGTCTGGCTGAGTTTTCAATCAACTTAGCCATAAGTACGAACAGGGCAAATGCAACACCAGCACCTAAGAATATAGATACAATTATACGTAACATCTTAACCCCTTGCCGCTACCGAAACACGATTAACGCCTGCAGCTTTAACCTGATCCATAATTTCTACTACTAAACCATGCTTGGCTTTAACATCAGCCTGAATGATTACGTAGTCAGTTGGCTGCTCGGTAAGCAGTCGTTCAATATTCGCTCTAACGCTGTCCGGCGCTACTTCACGTTTATCTAACCAAACGCTTCCATCTTCTGTTACCGCTATGAAAATGTTTGCGTTCTTGTGAAGAACCGCCTGGCTCGCGTCGGGCTTATTAACTTCAATCCCTGCTTCTTTAACGAAAACAGTGGTAACGATAAAGAAGATCAGCATGATAAACACGATATCCAACATGGGTGTCATGTCAATCTGTGCGTCTTCTTCCTCGATTCTGACTTTTCGAGCCATAATATCTCTCTCTAATGATGTGGCAGGCTATCAACTAACCCTTCGCGTGCCAGCTTCACTTTCGCTTCAAGACGAGAACTGATGAACAGTCCAGAAAGCGCGGCTACCATTCCCGCCATAGTCGGGACTGTTGCCATGGAGATACCAGCTGCCATTAAACGTGCATTGCTGGTGCCTTGTGTCGCCATCGTCTCGAAAACACCGATCATACCGGTTACTGTTCCCAGTAGCCCGATTAACGGACACATTGCAATAATGGTGCGAATAATCAGCATTCTAGCGTTCAGATCATCTGACGCCTGAGAAATCCACGCGTCACGGATTCTATGCGCATACCAAGATGTGGTATCTGCTCGGGCATCCCAATTTTTGATGATGTTTTTCTTCACCGTTGGGAAGACCGAGGTTAAATACCAATAACGCTCAATCATTAAAACCCACATGAGAAAGAGCGCGGCAGCAACGAAATAAAGCACGTCACCGCCGGTAGCGATAAAATCCCTGACCGATTCAACTAATCCAATCAGGTAATTCATATTACGCTTTCTCCGACTCTGAATGAGCTGCTACGATACCCGCAGTTTGCTCATCAAGAATGTGGATGATTGATTTGCTACGTGAAGCTACGATGCTGTGAGTAAGAATCAGTGGCAACGCCGCGATAATACCTTGAGCCGTAGTTACAAGCGCCATAGAGATACTGCCAGCCATCATACGAGGGTCGCCTGTACCGAACAATGTGATTGTTTGGAACGTTGCGATCATACCAAGTACCGTACCAAGTAGACCTAGTAACGGAGCGATTGCAGCAAAGATCTTGATTACGTTAATGCCGCTTTCGATACGTGGAAGTTCACGTAAGATAGCTTCATCAAGTTTAAGCTCTAAGTTTTCAGCATCAGCAGCTTTGTTCTCTTGATAAACTTTCAAGATGCGACCTAGTGGGTTGCCATCTGAAGGGTTACCTGGGTTTTTAAGCTGTGAACGCATTTTACCAGCAACTACGGTAAGCGTAATTAGCTTGTAAAGACCGATAAGTAGACCAATCGCTAGCATTACAGTGATTGTGTAACCTACTACACCACCTGCATGATAACGCTCAGACATTGTTGCTTTTTGCTTCAACAGACCAAGGATTGCACCTTGAGAAGGGTCGGCATAAAAAGGAACCATACCTGAAGTCGCTGCGATTAGATCGTCAGCTGAACCTACAAAACGGCTATCTGGTTGGCGACCTAGAGGCTGAACGATTTCGTTTTCAGCATCATAAGTTAGGTAGCCGTCTTCACCTACAAGGTTGAAAGTACCGATACGAACAACTTCTTGCTGTGAAGAACCGCCGTCAAGGTTTACAACTTCTGTAGTGAAACGAACTGTTTCGCCACCTTCAGTCATTTCTTTCTGTAGCGCAAACCATAGGTCTTCTAGTTCTTGAATGTTAGGAAGACCTTTAGAATCTTCTGCCATTCCAGCTAGGAACTCACCACGGCCTGGGAATTGAGCACTAACGATTGATGTAGCAACACGGCCATAAGCTTCTGAAGAAGCTTGACGAACCACACCGAACATCTCACCAAGTGTACCAGTTGCCTGGTCAAGCTCAGCGGCTTTTTCGTTAAGCGTTACTTCGTTGTCAGAGAATTGTTGTTGAAGACGGTCGCCACGACCCTGTTCAGCTTTCAATTCAGATTCTGCTTTACGAAGAAGCGCTTGCTTGTCTGCACGAGCAGATTGGAACTCTGCTTCACGCTGTTTGTTGATACGTGTTTCAGAAACACGGTTATCCTGAACTTGGTCTAAAAGTTCTTTAAGGCTCTTTGCTTCCTGAGCCTGAGCTCCGGTTGCTACAACCGCAAGAGTGGCAGCGGTTAAAAGAGATTTGAATACTGGTTTCATTAACAATTACTCCGCTGCACTAATTGGTAGTTTGATCAGATCCGCAGGAATGACGTTATTAGCCATTTTAACTGCGTCAACAACTGATGACAGATATTCGTCGCCAAGTTGTTCCCAAGCGCGGCTTTCATTGTTCCATGCCCAAGCGTTTTCTTGGTCAAGAGACAATGCTACTAGTGCAGTGCGACCTAGGTTAAAGAAGTCAACTGTCACCTCAGTGCCGTTGCTATCAATAGTACCTTGGTAAGAGTTAATCTTAGTGCCGTACTCAACTTCAACCAAGTATGCTTCGATTACTTGGCGGAACTGTTCTGAAACAGTTACGTTAGAGTTAGACATAACATCACGTAAACGCTGAACACGCTCTAGACGCTCGTCTAAGTGAATAGGACGATCAAGTTTGATGAATTTCTCAAGACTATCGATCATGCGGAACATAAGAGGAACGATGCCCTGCTTAGTTTGTTCAATGCTGTCAATTTGACGTTGCAAAGAATCAATACCACGTTGTTGATCTGCTACAAGACTCGCAATGTAGTCGTTGTATATTTTGAGGTTTTCTGTCTCATCTACTGTTTGACGGTACTCAACCAGTAATTCTTGAGACTGTTCAAACAACGTGTTGATTTTTTCCTGAGATTTCGCTGCAGCTGCGTGGATTTTCGCTTCTTCTTTATGAAGGTCTTCAAGCGTATCTGCAGAGACTGCACTACCTGTTAGTGCGAAAGCACCGATAACAGTAGAAGCAATAAGAGTTCTCTTGCTCATTTTGGACATAGTTCCCAACCAAATTTCTTATTTGAATCCTCGCCGATAAAGGAAAACCGTTCGGGCAAGGGGCGTATTAAACTTTCACAATTATGTTTTAGGAATGTAGTACGGACCTTAGCTTCCAGTACTACGAACGTATTATACTCACACGGATTACAGCACTGAGTCAAGTAACACCCTGTTTACACCAAGTAGATTTTTTATCATCTGTTTAATATACGTTCGAATTTTCCTGCAGAATTCATTCCAACGTACAAATAACTGACAAATACAGGGTTATTTTTTTGTTTATGAGCAAAAATAAACCGTGCTTTTACTTGGTTTTATACTTAAATCTGGGGGAGAAACGCCGCAATTTCCTACAGAGTCCAATATAAGCTTCAACTTCGTCACGTTAGATTCAAAGTAATCACTTTTTGTTAACTTCTTATGGTCATAATTTGGTGGTCGTACCATCAAACGGAAGCGTATGCAGCATCCTTTCTAATGAAAGGTTCCATTTTGGTGCAGCAATTCACTAAATATTAACGCTATGCCAAATTTACAATGTAGGCGTTCATTTTCCTAATCGGATTTTTGTCACTTGTAGGTGTTAGGTATAATTGCTAACCGCTATAGGATAAACTTAAAAAAATTCAATTTTCGGGATTAATCCATGACGTATGAAGCTACACATTCCGTATCAATCGATAGTAAACCGCTTTGGATTTTCGACGGCTTATGCTCTTCGCAAGAAGCACAAGGGATATTTAACGGTCTTGAAGTCAGTGCTTTTAAACGCAATGAAATTGCGAGACCAGACACAAAAGAATTTCGTCATTGGGCAGTGAATCTATCTGGCGAACAAATACAAAGCCTACCTGTTTATAATCGTGCAATTAGTGCAGTTCAAGCGCTTACTGGTAAAACCTATAAGGCATATAGAGGTTACGTGAATCACGCCTCGTTTGGTGATATGCTTTTTACTCACACTGATTGTATGCCTGGTGCCGACGAACTCACTGTTTTGGTCTATATTTCGCCAACGTGGGATATAGAATGGGGCGGTGAAACTATGTTTTTTAACGAACAAGATGATTGTTTATTTGCTTGTACCCCGAAACCTGGTCGAGTGAGTATTTTCCATGGCGCCATTAAACACGTAGGCAGGCCGCCAAACCGTATTTGCTATACTCCTAGATATACATTAGCGTTTAAGCTTGAATTGACGAGCTAATCATCGCTTATCTTCATACGCTGGTACTATAAGTATCTGAACGTTATAGGCACTTACCAAATAGCGGTATAATCAATACTTTGATTATTTACACATCCCAAGTTAATGGCTTGGGATGATATCAAATGCAACCGTAAGTCTAGCGGTACTGCTCTTAAATGCATTGGTTCCATGCCACATGTAAGACGGGAACAAGATAAGATTCCCTGACTGTGGCTTTACTGCCAAGTCACCTTCGAAATTTTGATTTGCTATATCAGCTCGACCGAAAGTTAGCCAACCTTCCCCATGTTTGTCTACAGCATCGGGGACATCTACATAATACACGCCGCTTAACCACCCCTCAGGATGATAGTGCGAACGATGATAACCATCGGAGCGTAACTTTACTGACCATGAGCCTTTAAACGTTAAATCTTTACCCAAGCGAGATAGGAAAGGGTGTTTTCTATCTGTACTTTGTAATTTAATGAACTCCTCTGCTCTTTCAAGAATGAGGCCGGACAGGGTATTTATTACCTCACTGTTATCATCAAAGAGATTTTCATACGTCTGGGTACCATTTCTCAACGATTGCCCAATAGGATGACGTTCATTTTGGTGCAAATCATCAAGCACATCACGCAATGCATTATTTAAACTCTTTCTACTCTCAATACTCGGTAGAATTGGCACCACGGCCAGTAATTGCTGATAATTGCACAACCAATGATACTTACTTTCTTCGTTTTGCAGGTAATAGCACGTAGAAAGCATTGTCCACCACCCCTGATTAAGCGGCTCTTGTTTCACTAATTTAGCAAACTTGGTGTAGGCCTCTTTTGCCCGCCCTAAACTTAGTAAGGTATATCCAGCCTCACTCTCTAGCCCTACACTATTTTTGACTTTTAGCTTTTCGCCTTTTTCAACATAATCTAAGGATGCGTGATAGTCAGCTAACTCCCTATGCACGCGTGCTTTATATATATAAAATTCAAGATTAGAAGCTAATAACGGTTCTTGTCTATTAAGTACATCAAGCGCTTTTTGAAATTGGTTTGCCCGGACTAAGAGCTTTATGTAGGCTAAGACAAATGCCGAATCTGTACCTTCAAGATTGATCTGAGGTTCGATATACTCAAAAGGAGATTCAACACCTTCTTCCCATAAAAAAGCAGCAAGCTCTTCTTGTGCACTCCAATCTAAGGGCGTTAATGAAACAGCGTCGATAAAACACTGTTTGGCTTCTTCACGTCGATTTAATAACACCAAAGTTGCCGCTAAATTTCGTCGCAAGGTACTGTTAGTCGGTTGTAGCTTTATTGCGGCTTCAAAGCGCTGTGCTGACGCTTCAAAGTCGTTCATCTTCCTAAGCACATTACCCAAATTGTTTAATGCAACGATATTGGTGGGCTCTTTTTCTAATACAGATATTAAGCACGATTGCGCTTTTTCTAGTGCGCCTAAGTTAGTATATACATCAGCAAGGTGAATATTGGCTTGGCTATACGTTGGTTTTTTGCGAATAACCTCTACAAAAATGGCTTGAGCCTCATTAAACAAACCAACTTCTTTATATGCTCGGGCAAGGTTGTACTTAACTTCAATATCACTAGGATTTGCGGACAAAGCTTTTTTTAACGATTGCACCGCATGCTTTGCTTTACCCAATTCCAGTTGTGTTGTACCCAAGCTGTTGAGAAGTTGAGGACTCTCTTTGAATGTTTTTAGTCCTTTTATAATGACTGATTCTGCACGTGCTCCTGCTTGCGCCTTTCTAAGAGCACTCGAATATACCTGAACAGCCACAGGATCAAGCTTTAGAATGCTAGGGTTAGCACCTATAAATTGAATCACGTAGCCGTACTTTCCTTGTTGAAAAGCATTGACTACTTGCCGTAACACTCCCATCTTATCTATAGCCATAACTACCCTAAGCCACGATCTAAATTCATAAGCTTACCTGCCCCTTCATTCCATTTTGATAAAATGGACATAAACTGAGTTATTCCCTCTCTCTCATCGAGAGTCAATGCTGGATTCCAAACATCAAGTATTAGCACTGCCCGCTCTTTGTCAGACTTATTAGACGCTGAATGTATAAAACTATCGTCAAACACAAGGTGCTTGTTAGCCTTTCCCCAATTAAAAATCTCTTCACCGACAGTTAAGCTCGCATCCTCTGTTACTTGCAAAGGAATATGGACAGTCAGCTTACAATTTGAAATACCGTAATGCGGGGGTATGTAGGAGCCGGGTTTAAGTACCGAGAGAAATACCTCTGGAGCATGCGGAGGACAGAAAGCTAAGGGTGCATTTTCAAGTTCATTACGTAACGCTAAAGATAAACTTTCAAACCCTGAACAGTTCTTGCCTTCTTTTAGTAGATGAGTAGATAACCATTCATCGCGAAGCTTATCCCATGTCTCAGTAGCTGGTACATTCTCAAACTCACCAACATACTTAACGTTTGCTCGTTTCCCAACGTTTAGAAGTTCATCTTTGTGACTTTGAAGCTCTACTATCCAATCAGTTAACCCTTCAACTTCATCTGCTTGATAAAAAGGTTTACTTGGTAAGTCGGGAATATAAAAGAAACTTGGTTTTTGAAGTTCGTTTTGGAAAGGGTGAAATTCGACACCAAAAAAAAGTGCGAGCGACTTCTTCAACCTTGGTGATACCGACTCCATGAATTGCAATCGTGTGTAACCGTCCCTACGTGCTAAGTTAGCTGCATTCTGTATGTGAGAAAAACGTGACCTAGTCATTTTTCCTGACTTAAAATCAAGATACTCCGAATTTTGACTATTTAACGTAACATATAAGGAAAGCGCTTGGTCAAAATCTCCTTTCGACAACATTTTCTCAATGTCATTGAGGGTAGATATATATAAAGGTGTCATTGAAAATCCGAGGTAAATGGAGCTGGGTTAACTCTCAGCTCCTCTATTATTTTAATTCTCCGAACCCGATGTTTCTGTACCACGTTGCATACGCAACCAACCATCACGAGCCGCCTCTTTCATGTTTTCTCTCTCTTCTACTGTATAGCAGACGCGACGCATCATATTAGAACCGATTCGCTTTTCCATTTTACAAACTTGATCATCACGTTCTTGATTGCTGGCTATCTCTTCAGTTTTATTATTTGCTAATTCTTGAGTGTTATTACTTGTAGCGCCACAACCAACCAGGGTGGCAGAAATAGCAAAAGTGACTAAAATAGTTTTAAACATTTATAAATCCTTATTTAAAGTTTATTGGATAAAAGTTCCGTGGGTTAAAGTACCATACTGTGTTTGGTTGATCCTTATCCATTTTGTAAGCGTCCATTTCTCACCGTCAGCCACTGGTGCGCCAAGGTGTAAACTGGCTTTTAATATCTCGTTATTTTCATCAATATTTTTAAATGAAATAACGGTTCCTAGTTCAGGCTTTATTTTAATGTTTACTTTAGGGAAATGGGTTTCACCATTGCTACTCATTGAGTTTAAATAAGCAAGAACAGTATTTGAACGCTGCCCACCTTCCTTAATAAACTCCGCTTGCTCATGCTGTTTGTGAGAAAACGCATCATAATGGGCTTTGTATTCTTGCCCTTCTTTGTAGCGTAGTAAATTTAAAGGCTCCCCATGGGATGTATCAGTGCCTGAGATATCTGCCATTCTCGTATCTATATCTCTAACAATCCAATCTGCCATTTCAGATAGAATAACGCCAACCTCGCTGGTACGAATAGAATCAACCATAGGGCTTCCATCCGCAGGACTAGCAACCATCGAACGGGTTAAAAGTGGCATGAAGCGTTGCTTTAGATAACGACACTCAAATGCTGACAATGCATTTTTAACACGCACTAATGATATATCTTCATTTAAAACTTCAAGTTCAAGTGAGCGCAACTTTGCTTCTCGAGCTCGAATAGCAAATTCAATATCACTTTCATCTAGAGGTTCGAGAGAAGTTGTTAGCACCTGCTTATCATCGTTAACGAGTTGCCGATATATATTCGGCGTTAATTTCGCCATAACACTAACAACCTGAAGATAGACTTTTTCATCTTCGGAGCACCAACATGAGAGCACCAGCAAAGATTCTGCATGGCCATTCTGCGCTAAAGCTATCAGTTCGTTTATAATACTTCGGCTAAAGCTACCTTCAATATAAAATCGAGTAATCAGCGACTTGTGGTAACGAACTGTGGGGTGTTTAGTATCAGGAATAGACTGAAGATAAAGAAGAGCCAAATTCGGGTCACTACTCACCGTATAGTATGCAAAATCCAAAGCCGCATACATATTGCCTAATTTACCGGCTTCACCAAGTAATACCATCGACTTTTCAATGGCACCCTGCTGTTGATGATATTGAGCCTGCTCAAGTAATTGCTGTACTGAACTCACAATTTACCCTTATAAAAAAGGCCTCAGAAGAGGCCTTTGTCAAATGCAATTAAATGCCGGTGTTTAGAAATCTACGTTGATACGACCGTAGAAGAAACGTCCAGGAATTTCATACATTGAAGGATCGAAGCTGTTTGCAAATGTAGTGTAAGAAACTTCAGGATCTGCATCCCATAAGTTGTTAACACCAAATGTCAAACGAAGGTTCTCTGTTACTGAGTAACCTACTGAAGCGTCATGGTAAGCCATCGCATCAAGCTCGTTGAAGCTGTCTTTAGACTCAAGACTTCCATCTTCAGCAAACACGCTTACGCCTGGATCACTACACAATGTATCTTCTAAGTAGTTACCTGCATCATCAGTATCGTCATCGAATGAACACGCTTCTGTGGTTCCGCCAATGAAGCGAACTAGGTAGTTAGCTGTCCAATCTTCGTATGCCCATGTAACAGACAAGTTAGTACGGATACGAGGAATGACGTCACGGTCAAATGCTTTACCAGCATCGTTTTCTGAAATTGATTCACCAGTTACAGGGTCAACGAAGATACTAGTACGTTCGTCTACGTAAGTACCGTCCCAGTTTACTCGGAAATCACCGTATTCAGTCTCGAAATTATAAGCTACGTTATAATCGAAACCAGAAGTCGTTTGACCACCAAGGTTTACAAGACCGTTGAACAACTCAGTAACTACACCGCCACTGTTACGTTCGATTAGTGAACAGAACGTTGTACCAGTAGTTGCACAAGCATCTAGGATACGTTGAGCACCAACAGTTGATACTGCGTTGTCCACTTCAATATCGAATACGTCAAATGTGATTGACAGACCATCAACTTGAGCAGGTGAGTATACGAAACCGTATGTAAAGCTTTCTGCTTCTTCAGGCGCTAAATCTGAATTACCACCAACCGTTGTTCTGATTTGTGGGTTAGGTTGCTCGTAAGCAGCAGGGATACCGGCACAGCCTGGGCTGTTAGCATTTGCAGCTTCACCGCCATTACATGGATCGATTAGCGTTGCGAAACTATCGCTGTTACCTAGGAACAATTCAGATAGCGAAGGAGCACGGAATGCTTCAGACCAAGTACCACGAACTAATACATCTTCATTGATGCGCCATTTCAAACCAACTTTTGAGTTTGTAGTATCGCCGAAGTTGCTGTAGTCAGAGTAACGAGTAGCAAGCTCTAAATCTAATTGCTCAACAAACTCAACATCTGAGATAAGAGGGATAGCAACTTCTAAGTAAACTTCTTCAACACTGAATGAACCTGAAGTAGGTTGACGAGAGTTACCAGAAGTAATACCAGCTGCAATTAGTGCATCAGGTTGGTCGTAACCTGACTGCCAGCGTTTTTCGTAACCAGCAGCAAATGCAAGGTAACCAGCAGGTAGTTCAAAAACTTCACCAGATATATTTGCTGAGTAACTTTCTAACGTAGAGTTAGCTGCATCTTGTGCTGTAAACTGAATGTAATCAAGCATTTCTTGCGTGATAGTACCTTCACCGATAGCAGTAGCACCACCGAAGAAGTTTAATGGTACACAACCATCAGTAGCAGCACAGGTATCAACGTCACCTAGGGCTAGTGCTACGCGGTCCATGTTAAGAAGACCGTCGGTTAAAGTATTCTGAGTAATGTCTGCATACGTGTAAGTTGCATCCCAGTAGTACTCTTGATCACCCAGTTCAATAACACCGTCAAAGCCACCATTGAATTGGAACTGATCAACGTTTTGAGCAAATTCACGGTAACCCGCTTCCATCATACGACGGCCAGCGAAGAACAAGCTGTTCGCTTCACCAAAGCCAGCAGTATCTGATAAATCAAGACCTGTTGGGTTGAATGGGTTGTTTGCAGCAATTGTTACACCAGATGTACCAGCAGCGTTACCGATAAATAATGGTGTTGGAGCAAGAAGCTGTGAAGAACGTCTGTTGCCGTAAAAACCAGTTACATTAACAGAAACGTTGTCTGTTAATTCGTAACGGCCTTGTGAATAAAGGTTAATACGTTCTTGAGGTGTAGAAAGGTAGTTAAGAGGCGCAAAGTTAAATGCACTGCTACCAGTCCAAGGGATTAATCCACCTTGACCATCGTTTTGAACGTTGAATGATGTTGCTTCATCATCGAAATACCAAAAACGGCCATTCGGTGTACCTGATGAACCGCCGTAGCCTGTAGGCGCGCCGAATACTGGTACTGCAGAAATCTCACGATCGCCTGCGAATGTTGGCTCTTCTTCTACGTAACTTACGTTGAAATATACGTTACCTCTGTCATTAGCAACACCGAAACCGATATCCCACGATTCTTTGTTACCGTCGCCTTCGTCGTATTGACCAAGGTAACCAGAAGCGTGTACGCCTTCAAAATCTTGACGAGTGATAATGTTTACTACACCCGCTACCGCATCAGAACCATAAACAGCAGAAGCACCATCTTTAAGTACTTCGATACGCTCGATGATAGATGAAGGAATGTTGTTAAGGTCAACAGAGCCGGTAAGGCCTGGAGCCCAACGTTTACCGTTTACAAGAACAAGAGTACGGTTAGAACCGATACCACGAATGTTAATAGTAGTTGTACCATTACCACCGTTGTTGTTATTGGTGTTGATTGCTGAACCAGCAGATGGGATAGCTTGAAGTACGTCACCGATTGAAGTGATACCGAATTTTTCGATATCTACACGGGTCATAACCGTTACTGGGTTAGCACCTTCAATGTCTGTACGACGGATACGAGAACCAGTTACTTCGATTTTTTCAACAGAATCGGCTGCTTCTTCGGCTTCTTGTGCAGCAACTGCACCAGAAAAACTTATTGTTGAAACCGCGCCGAACGCGCAGGCCAACCTAACTGACTTAGCCAGTTTAGAATTTGTAAACATGTGTTGTCTCCCTGGACCACTAAAGCTCGTTTAGTGTGTATTTCTAAAATCGTTTATAACGAATTATTATTAGTAAGGTCAAAGCCTCACTAAGATAATAAACACAACATGAGTAAACGGTCAACTGAGATCGGGAGTGGAATAATTAAAAGTTCAATTTTTTTCGTTTATTTTTCCTTTTTCTGTAAATGTTTACTTACAATTTACATAAATATTACCTTACCACCCCTTGCACCGGTCGCTTTTTAACCAGTCCGAGATGAATTGCCAAGGAAGCGCGATAAGTCGCACTTCCCTAGCATTAGGTCTTAAAACGTATAGTTCACACTAAAGCGAACATAACGAGGAGTTTGCCATTGTGTAGGCGTTCCATAGTTAGGATCTACATCTGGGTCTAATGGGTCTTGAGACGATTCACTGTCATAGATTTCATAAACCTCTGTCACTTTATCGTTGTTCAACACGTTAAAGACATCTGCACGAACAACCAATGTTTGATCTTCGCCAATATCAATATTATATGACGCCGAAACATCAATTGAGTAGTAGCTACTTGTGCGACCGCGAGAGCCACGAGGGGCAAGCTCACCACCGGCATAAAATGACTCTGAATCATATGCTTGTGCAAATTTATCAGTCGGGTGATAACCAAATGCATTCACTGGCTTACCGGTCCAGAACTGCAAGTTAGCACCTAACGTTAAGTCTTCGGTAACCGCATAGGCACCGTACATTTTAACTTGATGACGACGATCGTTAGGAAGGTCGCCGTAGGCGCCATCTAACAATCCAGGTTGGTCAAACAATGTTGTCAAGCCTGCGTCATCTTGACCGTTGTCAGAACGCACAAAACCTTCGTTATTACCCCAGTTATGCGACCACGTATAGGCAGCATTGAACATCCAAACGCCGTCCCAAGCACGTTGGAAGGTAAAGTCAACGGCTGCATATTTACGTACTGAATCTGGGTAGCCTAAGTCTTCGGCTGACAAATCCATATAAACCAATTCGCCGTTAGTACCTGGCAATTCAGTGGTACCAATACGCATGTCTACATTGGGGTTAGTTAATACATATTGATGGAAACCGTCCCAAATACCAGAAACGTCACCGTAGCCATTAGCCGCAGCCCATTCGATAACCGCTGCATCAATTGCCATATCTTCAACAGTAGTCGCCAATTCTCGGTAAGTACCTTGAATCGCCATGCTCCACTCGTCGTTCAATTGGAACTGATAACCAGCAATAAATTCATCTGAGTACATTGCATCAATATTTTGATCAACTAATTCAGCTGGAGATTTTGCTTCACCGTTAGCGAAAACATCGTCAGGCTGAGTTTTATCACCGGTAAGATTAGGAATGAATAAAGACTCATCAGCGTATCCGTCAAACTCATAGTATTCTTGCGTATAGGTTTCTGCACCGGCTAAGCGAATGTTCGTGTTGGCTGCAACTGGAAGGTAGTAACGACCGAAACTTGCCCATGCTTTCGTTTCACCATCGCCACGCACATCCCATACCGCACCTAAACGAAGTGCCCAAAGGTTATCAAGTTTTACGAAGGTTTCACCATCTGCATTGAAGTTTTCAAAAGAGTCGTTACGAATACCGGCATTAATCACTAAGTCATCAGTAACCTGCCATTGGTCTTGTACGTAGAATGCAATATTTTCTGAATCGAAATCACCACCAACTTCGTAATCTCTATGACGCACTTGGTAGATTTCTTCGTTAGCTAAATCGTCATCATTTACATAATAAAGATAGTATGCGCCGCCTGAGTTAATCGTATAACTACTTGCTGTTAAGTTTTCGTAATCGTAACCGAAGCGAATTGAGTGGTCGCCAATATACCAGTCAGCATCGATGCGGATAACTTCACGTTTATCGTCACCCTGCTCAACAGTAAAACCAGCCCACGTGCTTGTTGGAACAAAAGCACCAGTACTATCGTAAGTAAAGTATGCTACTGGATTAGCATCTAATTCACTGCGCACGGTACGGTCTTGCTTGTTCACGCCGTACTGAGCTGAGATAGAGAAATCATCAGTGATGATACTCGTCCATTTAGCCGTGTAGTTCAGGCCACCTTCATCTTCGTAACCAACTCTCGAGTCTGTGGTAAAAACGCCATCAGTCGAATCAAACGTTTGGATTTCGGTTGAACGCTCATCTGAAAATACTGTCACTTCCAATATGTTGTTTTCAGTAGCATACCAATCAACTTTCGCTACCCAAAACGCATCTTCATCGGTTTCTGTAAAACCGTTCTGAACTAAGCCAGTACTGTTTATCTGCTGTTCACCTACGAATTTCTCTTCTACAGAGCGCGGGTTAAACAACGCATAGAAGAATAATTTGTCTTCAATTAGCGCGCCGCTAGCCCACACGTTAGCATCCCACGAATCTTTTTCATCGCCGGTATTATCAATGCGGTAAGTGCCATTAGTTGTTCTTCTGTATGAGTTCTTCTGTTCACGAAGTGCATCAGGCTCCCAGTAAACATTAACGCCAGCTTTAAATTCGTTGCTACCACTTTTAGTTTTAGCGTTAATAACACCGCCAGTTATACGGCCATATTCCGCTGAGTAACCACCGGTTTTAACTTCAAAGGTTTCGTACATGTCGAAAGGTGGCTCACTTGAACCCACACCCGTTCTAAAGTTAGTAATATTTAGACCATTAATGTAATAACCGTTCTCACCAACTGATGCACCACCAATGGAAGGAAGGTCACCAAACGCTGAGTCACCTTGGGTTGTACCTGGTGCCAATAGCGCAACTGACGTTAAGTTACGAGGAACAGGAACTCTATCAAGGGTAACAGTGTCTACCACAATACCGGTGCTTGAACTTGTTACATCTACCATGGCAATTGTTGAACCAGTTACTTCGATTCGTTCAACATCGTCACCGGCAAGTTTCATGTTTAAGTTAGTTTTACCACTAATACCAACTTTTACAGATTCTTGGATAGTGTTACGAAAGCCGTCTTTCTCAGCAACCACATTGTAGATACCTGGCGGTAACAATGGAAAACGAAAATCGCCGTTAGCATCTGTGGTAACTGTACGAACTAGACCTGTATCAACATTAGTGATAGTTACAGTAACGCCACTAATTTCTGCACCGCTAATTTCTGCAGTATTACCTTGAATAAAACCATTTGTGTCGTTTGCAAATACTGGTGCCGAAACACCAAGACTGAGCGCTACGGCAAAAGCCGCTGCACTTCTTTTATATTGAAGCATGTATAACTCCCTGGATGTGTGTTTTCGTTAGTCTTAACTTTATTTAAAAAAACCATAAAGATAATCTAAACGATTGTTTTTTATACGGATTTTTATGATTATCCGAAAGTATAATTGACATATGTAAAGGGGATAAAGCAAGCGTAAATGGAAATTTTTACGATGAATGGCATGGGCGTGAAGTAGGGAAATTCCACGCAATCTATTGAGTGGCTTGGCCTTGGGGGGGGTATTAACGAAGTTCCCCATTTGCGACGAATTACATTCGTCGCAAATGCAGAAATGTCGCATTTTTCGTCTATTGTAAATAAAAGCCTAAGCGTCGTTTCACCGATTCAGGCAGTTCTGGAAGTGAACTTTTTGGTAAAAGGAACGTAGCCATGTTGAAAAAGTCTAGAAATACCCTGTTAGATTCCGTCGTTTTCTTCAAATAATGGTGGCCGGATGAGCCGCCCGTTCCTATTTTTGTTCCCAGCATTCGTTGTACCATCATGGCATGGCGATAACGCCACAACGTTAATTGTTCATCAATTTCTGTCAGTGCGGTAATAAGTTGGAAAGGCAGGTTAAAAACAGGCTCTTCTGAATACTGCTTTATAAATAAAGCCGACAATAATGCTTCATGAGATAAGCGAAATTTACCCTGTTTAAGAAGGGCTTCATACGTATCATGATTAAATAGCCCGTCAAAGTTCTCTCTGGTCGATTGCCAGTCTTTAAGCTCTTGTCTACGTTCTACTTCAGACAGAAACGCATTTTTTACTATGGTTTCTTTGTCATCGTTAAGCATTTCATCTGTTGCTTTTCGGTAGTAGTCCCAGAAGTGGAAATCCTCGGTTTTAAGTAGTGGCATACGTGCCAACCACTTATCCACTAATTCGAACAAGCTTGGCTTTTCTTCTAACGCTTCCAATAAGCTACGATCATCATCACTTAATCGGTTATAAAAGCTTTGCTTATCGAAATCGATACGATATTCCCGTTTAAGCCCTAATGAAATTTCAAGTTGCTTAAATTGAATACTTTGAAAGCCTGAGGCGGGAACCAAATAATCTCTGAATGAAAGAAACTGCTGAGGCGTCATAGTTTCCATAATACCTATTTGGTCGTTCATCAGCTTTTGAATTTGAATAACACGGTGCAGCCTATGTACTACTGAAGTGAGTTGCTGATCTTTTACTGCTGCTTGATTGAATGTGTCGATAACCGCATTGAGTTCGTGCAACAGTTGCTTAAACCATAGCTCATACACTTGATGCACTACTATAAATAGCATTTCCTCATGAGCAGGTTCACCGTACTTGGTACTTTGAAGCTTTTGTGCGCCAAGTATTTTATCTAACGCGAGGTAATCACCGTAATAGCAGGGTTCTATATTTTTTTTCATGCCGATTATTCTTGTCGTCGTTATGTACAGAAAGAAATTCTAACATCGCTAACTCGACATCGACAAAATACAGGCTATAAATTATCTAGGGGCGTTATTAAAAATATACATACCCATAAAAAATAACATCGCGTTAAAATTTAAATTAGGGCACAAATATGAAGCTTGATGATGACATTCATAATTATTACGAACATCTTGTATTACAACGTGTAACAGAACTTGGGCTGGATAATACTAAAAGTCCTGATTATTTAGCTGACTTATGCTGCTTGGCACTTAACCAAGTGCCTCCACGCTACATCCGCTATGAAGTCGATATGGCCTTTTATCTTCCCCAGAGTGAACGAAATCAAATGGAGATGAATGTTACGTATGCTATCGATAATGCGATGAAATATTTAGACGACACAGATAAAACGTCGGTAAGCGAGAAAGCAGAGTAACGCCATACAAGGTTGTGTAAGGTCAAAAATACGGGGAGTAAATTGGGTGGCGGGCTCCCAGCCACATCCCGGCACATGAGTCGTCTGCTGCGGCTGCTCCCTTCCAGGCCTGACCGAGTTCACAGAGTATCATTGCGGGAGGACCAAAAGCCCACCATAGAAAGCGAATAAAATGCTAACAGGCGTCAGCAGTCTTAAGCGCGGGGCGCATTATGACTACTTGCCCGATAACTTTCAACCCTTTAACGAAAATCTCTCTTCTGCAATGATGTTTGCCACACGATTTGTGGCTGCTTTTTGGGCATCAGCACGGGTATAAATCTCTTTTAGCGTCGTACCAATATCTTCAATATGCTTGCGTAGCGCTGCGTTTGTGCTCTTTTCCATACGCTGATGGAAGATATCGATAATGCCACCTGCATTAATCACATAATCAGGCGCGTACAAAATACCTCGTTCGACTAACATATCGCCAATTTCTTCACGTGCGAGTTGATTGTTCGCCGCACCAGCGATGACCTTAGCTTTAATCATGGGTAATGTTTGGTCATTAATTGCAGCACCTAATGCAGAAGGTGCTAGTACATCAACGTCCAGCCCTAAAATTTCTTCAGGCGCTACCGCCGTAGCACCCAGTTCTGCTACGGCCTTTTCAACACCTTCGGGGAATATATCAGCAACATAGAGCTTTGCACCGGCTGCATGAAGGTGTGACGCAAGGCGATACCCTACATGCCCCATACCTTGAATTGCTACGCTTACCCCCTCTAAGCTGCGATTCAATCCGTGTTCTACACTGGCTTTTAAGCCCACGAACACACCATAAGCGGTAGAGGGTGCTGGATTACCGTCTGGCTGTTCGTCAGCGTAGTGATATTGTGCGTTTACTCCGGCAATGTAATCAGACTGAGTCGCCATGGTTTGTAAATCGGTAACTGAAATGCCCGAGTCTTCTGCGGTAAAATATTTGCCACTTAATGAATCAACGAATTTCCCCATGGCTTCCATCATCGCCGGCGTTTTTTGTTTGCGAGGATCACCAATAATGACTGATTTACCACCGCCCAATGCGATATTAGCCATGGCGGCTTTGTAGGTCATTCCTTTAGAAAGACGGAGTACATCGGTTAGTGCTTCTGCACTGCTTACATAGGGCCACATTCTACAACCACCCAATGCTGGGCCTAGGTTTGTGTTGTGTATGGCAATAATGGCACTTAAGCCTGCTTCTTTATCGTGATAAAAAGCGACATGCTCGTGACTATCAAACTCTATGTGATCGAAAACCGACATACTTTCCCTATTAATAATGTGATGGATTTTGCCCAAGTGTAGCCCAACAACCAGAGGACACGCCTTGCTAAGTTAATGACCGGCCCTCGTAAAGTGAAATACACAAAGTATGAATACTATTTTTCTAGGATATCTATCCTAGAATTTATTTTTCTATATAATAAACATCATAAAAACGACGGAAGCTGCGTTCAATGAAATTAGATAAATTCGATCGTGAGATTTTACGAGTACTTCAACAAGATGCCACTGTCTCTATGGCTGAGTTGAGCCAGAAGGTTGGGTTGTCCCATACCCCCTGTTGGCGACGTGTAAAGCGGATGGAAGCCGATGGCATTATTATTGGTAAAGTCACTCTTTTAAATAGTAAAAAACTCAACCTTGGTGTATCGGTATTCATTTATGTCACGCTTAAAAATCACGATGGTGATTCCCTCACCGATTTTGAAAATGCGGTACAGAGCATTGATGAAATTGTTGAGTGCCACACCACCAGCGGTGAGAAAGACTATTTGCTTAAAGTGATTGTGGAAAGTATTGAAGAATACGAATTTTTACTTAAAACGAAACTGACTCACCTTCCATTAGTTGATCACGTCAGCTCCACCTTCGCGTTAAAACAAGTGAAGAACACCACTGAGCTCCCCATCAAACGACAGTAGGTTTCATTGAAACCTACGCCCTGCTGCCCTTCTTTCTCACGTTATTAAAGCACGCTATCAACCTGATTCTCAGGCAGTGCTTTTTCAAAAGCAGGTAATGCATTGCAATTGTCTGTTATTTTTTGAATAAGCGGATATCGTGTCATATCCACATTAAAGCGATGCGCGTTATAAACCTGCGGTACCAAACACAAGTCAGCCATGGTCACATCAAAGTCAAAGCAGAACTTACCAGCTTGGGTTTGTAGCCGCTTTTCAATGGCATCGAAACTCAGCGTTATCCAATGCGCCGCCCATTTGTTTACACTTTCTTGTTCGGCACTATATTCATTCTTAAGCTGATTGAGTACACGCAAGTTACTTAAAGGTTGAGTGTCACATGCAATATCCTGAGCCAGCGCCCTTACCCTTGCTCGTTCTGTCTTGTGCGATGGTATCAATTGATACGGTGAGGGAAAACGTTCATCTAAGTATTCGATAATGGCTAAAGACTGATTAAGAATAATATCTTCATCATCGTCAACCAAAGTGGGCACTAGCTGAGCGGGGTTTAGCTGTTTATAGGGCGCACTGTGCTGCTGCCCACCTTCATTGACTAAGTGCACAGGCACATATTGATACTCTACACCTTTTAAATTAAGTGCAATTCTTACTCTGTAAGACGCCGTTGAGCGCCAGTAACCATATAAAGTTAAACTCATAAATACCCGCCGCCTTACGTGTGTGTTGTATTACTCATTATAATCATAGCGTAATTTGCTGAGGGCGAGCGTATGGGCCTAACCCTCAGCTTACGTTTATCAAATTTAGCTTAAAGGCTTAATCTGTTGCTCGATAGCACCGAAAATGCTTTGTCCGTTACTATCGAACATTTCTATCCTAATTCGATCGCCAAATTGCATAAAGGGAGTAGTAGGTTTTCCATCCCTGATAGTTTCAATCATGCGCACTTCAGCAATACACGAGTAGCCAAGGCCACCTTCAGCAATGGCTGAGCCGTGGTCAGTACCTTGTTTGTTCGATACGGTACCTGAACCAATAATGGTGCCAGCGCCTAAGTTTCGACTCTTAGCTGCATGTGACACCAGCTTAGCGAAGCTAAATGTCATGTCTTCACCTGCTTGTGGTTTACCGAACAATTCACCGTTGTAGGTGGAACGAAGCGGTAAATGTACTTTCTCTTGTTCCCACGCATCCCCGAGTTCATCGGGTGTTACCGCCACGGGTGAAAAGCTAGAGGCCGGCTTTGACTGAAAGAACCCAAACCCTTTCGCCAACTCACCTGGAATTAAGCCTCTTAGGGATACATCATTCACAAGCATTACCAGTCTAATTCGCTCTGCCGCTTGTGCATCAGTGCAGGCCATCGGAACATCATCGGTAACAACGGCCACCTCACCTTCAAAATCAATGCCCCATTCATCGCTGGGCAGAATAATGTCGTCACAAGGACCGATAAAGTCGTCAGATCCCCCTTGGTACATGAGTGGGTCGCTCCAGAAACTTTCAGGTATTTCAGCGCCTCGCGCTTTTCGTACTAGCTCTACATGGTTTACATACGCACTGCCATCTGCCCACTGGTAAGCGCGCGGTAGGGGTGACTCACAGCGAGTAGCATCAAATTCAATACTTTCTATTACCCCATTATTGAGCTGTTCGTAGCGCATCTGTAATTGCGGAGCAGTAACCTGCCAGCTGTCGAGTGCTTGCTGCATAGTGTGAGCGATATCTTCTACTGAACAGGTACGCGTTAAATCTTTAGATACCAACATTAAACGGCCATCTCGGCTATCGTTCTTATAAGTAGCTAGTTTCATAAATTGGATCCTTACTGTGATCAGCGCTTTTGCGTATATAACATTTATTATTCTTTATGCATCACCCGTAACAAGATGAAAAGTCAGGAGCACACGACAATAATTTTCACTGTAAGCTTGGTTGTACAAAAAAAGGCGGCACTTCTTACTGAAGTACCGCCCTTATTAGCTAAGCAAGGCAACGTAAATTTAACGAAACAGTGAAACCTACATTTTTATTGATGCCTTATTAATACCGTACTCACGTAATTTATTCGCAATCGCGGTATGACTTAATCCTAACTTTCTCGCCAATTGACGCGTACTTGGGTAGAAAGGATAGAGCCGCTTCAGTAGGTCTTTTTCGAATTTTTTCACTTCATCGTCTAATGTACCTTCGAAGTTTTCATCGATAAAGGTCACACTAGGGGCACAACTAGGAAGCTGAATATCTTCTTTGGTTATTTCCTTACCATCTAGCAAAGACAACGCTCTGAACAGTGCATTTTGAAGCTGACGGACATTGCCAGGCCAAGGGTATTGCTGCAAAAAATCAACGCAGGACTTACTTAATTTGGCCGGTCTACGACCCAGCTTCGTACTGTGCTGGGCAATAAACGATTCGGCAAGTGGAACAATATCGTGGCGGCGTTCTTTTAACGATGGCATCACTAAGCTCAATACATTTAAGCGATAATACAATTCTTTGCGAAAACGCCCTTCTTCTACCAGTTGACCTAAGTCGCGACAGGTAGTGCAAATAAATCGAACATCTACCGTAACCGGTTCCGCATCACCTACTCGTCTAAACTCACCGTCTTCTAACACCCGAAGCAGTTTGGCTTGTAGCTGAGAACTCATGTCTGCAATTTCATCAAGTAGCAGTGTGCCACCTCTTGCTTGCTCTAGCAGGCCTTCTTTAGCATTAGGTTGATTAAAAGCACCTTGTGCGTAACCAAATAATTCAGTTTCCGCCACACTATCTGGTAGCGATGCACAATTGAGCGCTAAAAACGCCCCCTCACTGCGGCGACTGGATTGATGACAAGCGCGGGCAATCATTTCTTTACCTGTGCCTGTTTCACCGAAAATAAGAACCGGTGCATCTAGATCAGCAATACGTTTTGCTTCACTCACCACGCGTTTCATTGCCTGAGATTCCACTATGAATCTATCAAAACTGTCAGTGGGCGATTGATGGAATACACTAAACTGCTGGCCTAACCGCATTTCCGATTTTAAAATGACCACCGCTCCGGCCATAATGATGTTGTTGTCGCCATCAGGCACTGTGATAGGTAACATGTCAGCCACATAGTCTTGTTGGATAAACTTTACCTTAGAAGACTGAGCGCGAGGCAGCTTTCCATCCATCCAGCGGGTGAAGTTAAAGCCTTTCACTACTTCGCCTATTTCTACGCCTTCAACATCGTGGACGCTCTGCTCTAACCCAGAGGTTACTGCTTCGTTGCATAACAAGATTTGTCCACGAGCATCAATGGAAAACACCGGATCAGGAAGCGTGCGCAATATGGCAGAAAGCTGAGTTTTTTCTCTTTCACTTGGCATAAAATGCGTCGTTTTAACATCTGAAATACCATCGATGCGACGAATTTTGGGCATTAGATGCTGGAAGTCTGCAAATTCAATATTGGGAAAATTAAGAAAAATTTTACCTGTCTCATCAATCTCAATACCTCTTAGATCGATTTCGTGGGTAACGAGGATATCCAACACATCTTGAGTAATACCCAGTCTGTCCTGACAACTGATTTCTAATCGCATGGGTGTGACTTCACATCTCTTGTAAACTTATATGTACACAATATCACACTTTTACAAAAAGATAACAAGTTAATTATGCCAAATTATCACCTTGAAAGACTGGTTTTTAAAGCGGTTCCACGCAGCGAAAGGTGTGAAAACGTTTCCCCTTATCACGCCACGCTGTAACAAAATATTAACTTAAGCCTGCTTTTTGGCGTCGAATAAGGCGGGATATAGCCCGAGTCCTTTCGCTTTATTCACTAGGCTCATAATATCCATGTCGGCCAACTCGAACAGATAATCAAAGTCAGGAAGTATGTAATACAAAGGCTGCATGATATCAATTCTATACGGTGTCCTTAACGCATCTATCGCTTTAAGCGGTTTCCTTATTGCCTCGCCGCTCTCTAATGCATATAGCGTTTCACCCGGTGAAGACAATATGCCTCCACCATAAATTTCCAGCGTTTCTGGATTTGCTTTACTTCGAACTAACCCAAACTCAACCGTAAACCAATAAAGTCGTGCGAGGTAGATTCTGTCCTCTTTGCTAGCCGCTAAGCCAAGCTTTCCGTAGGTATGGGTAAAGTGCGCGAAAGCCGGATTCGTAAGTAAAGGACAATGACCGAAAACCTCATGGAAAATATCGGGCTCTTGTAGGTAATCAAATTCGTCTTTCGAGCGAATAAAGGTTGCGACAGGAAACTGCTTGTTGGCGAGTAATCTAAAAAATTCGCCAAAATTGATGAGCGCGGGAACTTCGGCAGTTTTCCAACCGGTTTGTGCTAATAGTACTTTATCGATATCGGGAAGCTGGGGAATGCGATCATCAGGCAGTGCCAGTAACGATAAGCCTTCCATGTATTGACTACAGGCTCGCGTTTTCAATAACGGAAGCTGCTTGGCGTACAACTCTGCCCAGATTTGATTTTCTTCTTCTGACCAGTTTATAACGCCTTTGTTGCCTGAGGTTTTTGATTGATAAACGCTAGATTTTGCCATAACTGCTTTCGACATATTCCGTGACTGACTTCTGTCAATTAGTCTAATGAAATGCACGCTAACGGGAAGTGTTTACCTATTCTTGCTACACAGCCAAGCCGTAACAACTTATTTACAAAACCTCATAACATAATGCTTTACATACAAAAAACCGCTCTTAAAGAAGAGCGGTTTTGCATTTGTCGGGGCGTCTCTAGCGAATGTATTTTAATCTTACTTAACTACAATCTACTGATTTCTCGGTTAAGTTCAAATTCTCTAGAGGTCACATACGTTTCCATCTTGCGTAGTCGTACTTCCGATTTCTGAAAACGATTACGAATATCGTGAAATGCTTGTTTAGGTGGCTCACCAGACTGCCAAACTTTTGTTTTCACTTCGACCTTATGACGACTATTGCTTGATGTAGAATTTGTATTTTTCCATCCTTTGCCGCGGCTTTGATGCACAGGGCTTTGCTCTTCTGAAGCATCACCTAAAGGCTTCTTATCTAAGATGAACCAGCCCGCTATATAAGCAACAAACATGAATGGACCTGCAAGTAAGAAAAAGCCCGTCACAGCTAGAATTCGCACTAACCAAGTTTCTAAACCAAAGTAGTGCGCTATTCCTGAACATACACCCGCTATTCTGGCGTTGTCTGTATCACGGTATAGCTGCTTGCCGTTTCTCATGCGCGATTCCTCCACTCTGGGGCTTCGCTGTCTAAGATAGCCTCAAGGGTTTGAATTCTATCACTCATTTTTTCAGCTTGTTCAGCAAGTGATTGTAATGAAGCTTGCTCTTCAACACTCAACCCTTGATTGACTTGTTTTTTGCTGCGGTAATGCAGAATTAACCAAATCGGCGCCACAAAAATCATAAAAATGACCAAGGGCATTACCAACATTGCAATGATACCTTCATCCATTGTAAATACCTCCAAAAAACCCCGATTAGCCTGCTCAAGGCCCTAACACCAAATACCTGATGCATTGTGCAAAACGCTTAACGTAATGCACTTAGTACGTAAGCAGGCTACCTGTAATTATTATTCTGATGTTGAAGATGAGCTTGTGTCACCTTTCACTCTTGCTTTAAGCGCAGCTAGTTCTTCGTCTATCTTATCGCCTGTTTCTAATTCTGCAAATTCATCATTTAAGGTTTTCTTACCTAGGTCGTAAGCATCTACCTGCGACTCTAAATCGTCAATCTTACGCTCGTATTGTTCAAAGCGCCCCATAGCTGAATCTACTTTTGTACTATCTAGCGTACGTTTCACTTCTAAGCGTGAACTTACCGTTTTTTGACGCATGATAATCGTTTTTTGACGACTCTTCGCATCAGCTAGCTTGTCTTGAAGCTGACCAATTTCATCCTGAAGTTTGCTAATTTGCTGTTCAACAACGGTCAATTCGTTAGTCAGTGTCTCAGCAGCTTCGGCTGATTTCTTTCTTTCCTGCAGTGCTGCGCGGGCTAAATCATCACGGTCTTTGCTTAACGCAAGTTCCGCTTTCATCTGCCAATCGTTGGCGTCTGCTTCATATTTATTAATTTGGCTTACAATTTCCTTTTTGTTCGCCAACGTTTTAGCCGATGCTGAGCGCACCTCTACTAATGTGTCTTCCATTTCCTGAATAATCAACCGGACCATTTTCTCCGGATCTTCCGCTTTATCTAAAAGCGCATTAATATTCGAATTCACAATGTCAGTGAAACGCGAGAAGATACCCATAATAATTACCTCATAGTCGAAAACTGGTTGTACCAAGATAAACTTGTAGTAAGACTATTCAATATGCTTGCCAGTTTTTTGAATTACCCTAACTTGATAATTTTAAAAGATATTCGTTTAGTTTAAATAATGCTCGAACAACAAGTTTTTTTACTCTACACTATTAATTGGTCGAAATGACTAATATTTGAGGGATTTAATGAGTAGGTATCGTCAGCAGGATAATTTGCTAGGCCAAGCGAATAGTTTTTTAGAAGTGCTAGAGCAAATTTCACAAATAGCACCACTGGATAAACCCGTATTGGTAATTGGTGAGCGCGGAACCGGTAAAGAGCTTATAGCAGCCCGTTTACACTTTCTGTCTAAGCGCTGGGATCAAAATTACGTCAAGCTCAATTGTGCCGCGCTTAACGAAAGCTTATTAGAAAGTGAGCTGTTCGGCTATGAAGCTGGCGCATTTACTGGCGCAGCAAAGCGCCGAGAAGGACGCTTTGAGATTGCCCACAATGGCACCCTATTTCTTGATGAGCTGGCGAACACGTCTGGTTTAATCCAAGAAAAATTATTGCGGGTAGTAGAATACGGCGAATTTGAACGTGTGGGCGGGAATAAAACGGTTAAAACCGATGTGCGCTTGGTTGCTGCTACAAACGAAGATTTACCGGCCTTAGCTGACGCTGGAGAGTTCCGTGCTGACTTACTCGACAGGCTCGCCTTCGATGTTATTACCATCCCTCCTTTAAGAGAGCGACGTGAAGATATCATGATGCTTGCTGAAAATTTTGCCATTAGTATGGCAAGAGAAATGGAGATGGAGCTTTTTAGCGGCTTTACCGAAAAAGCAAAACGCACCTTGCTTGATTACGAATGGCCTGGAAATATTCGAGAGCTTAAAAACGTGGTTGAACGTGCGGTTTATAGAACGAACAACCCACATTTACCTGTTCATGATATTGTTCTCGACCCTTTTGAGTCTTTATTCAGACCAACCTCTCGTATTAAAACAAACGACAGAACCTCGAGTACATCTGAAGCAGAACCAACAGTGCCTTCCAATACAGTTGCAGCTAATGTAGAAGGCATAGTCACCAATAGTGAACCTGCGGCAAACTCATCGCCTGCTGTATTACCGTCGTTAAAACCCGAAACGGTTGAATACCCAATTGATTTAAAAGACCGCTCTCAGCAATACGAAATTGACATGATTAAGCAAGCATTGTCCGACAGTCAATTTAATCAGAAGAAGACTGCTGAGAAACTTAGTCTCACTTATCATCAACTTCGAGGTTATCTAAAAAAATACAACCTGTTAGACTCTTCCCCTGAATCGATGGAGTGCTAACTGAATGCCTGTAAAACCGCTTTTTTACGCTGCCTTTACTGTTGTTATGGTAATACTGGTAGCGGCCTGTTCAAAACAAGATGAACATGCATTTTATAATAGCGGTTTGGTGTATTGCTCTGAAAGCAACCCTGTGACGTTTAATCCTCAGTTAGATACGTCTAGCACTACAACCGATGCGTCATCGCATCAGTTGTATGACAGGTTGCTCGATTTCGACCCTGATTCAGGCCGTATTATACCTAGCGTGGCGAGTAGCTGGTTAGTTTCTGATGACGGCTTAACCTACACCTTTCAACTCAGAAAAGACGTTGAATTTCATACCACCAGCTATTTCACGCCTAGCAGAAACTTTAATGCTGATGATGTCATTTTTAGTATTGATAGGTGGCGACTTACCTCACACCCATACCATTACGTATCGGGCGGACGCTACCCGTACTTTGAAAGTTTGGGGTTGGCACAAAATATTGCTTCAGTTGAGCGATTAAACGGGTACAGGGTAGAAATAAAATTAACGCGCAGGGACAGTTCTTTTTTAGCTAATTTAGCCACGGACTTTTCGGTGATGTTGTCACAAGAGTACGGTGAGGCATTGTTACAACAAGGTCTGCCCAATCGAATTGACCAATACCCTATTGGTACAGGCCCGTTTAAATTCGAAAACTACCGCAAAGATCACTACATCCGTTACCAACGTCACCAAACCTATTGGGGTGAACAAAACAATGCGGAACGCTTAATTTACGATATAACGCCGAAGAGCTCGTTGCGTTTGGCTAAGTTAATGACCGGCGAGTGTGATGCGACGGCATTTCCTGCACAAACGGAATTGGAAATTATCCGCTCCCGTGACGACTTATTACTGGCTGAAAAGCCCGGTTTGAATGTTGGTTTTTGGGCATTCAATACCCAGCGCCCTCCCTTCGATAATCCCGATGTACGGCGTGCATTAGCCGCGGCTATTGATAAAAACACGTTATTAGAAGCGGTTTATTTCGACAGTGCTACCCGCGCGAAAACACTGCTACCAGCCGCAAGTTGGGCCTTTCAAAACGATGCGGATGATACGGCTTACAACCCTGTACTAGCAAGAAAGCTACTAGAAAATGCAGGCGTAGAGCCTGGGTTTACCATGACCATATGGGCTATGCCCATTGAGCGTGCTTATAATCCTAACGCGGCCAAAATGGCGGAGCTGATCCAACGATATTTACGGGAAGTGGGCGTTATCGCCACAATCGTTAGTTACGACTGGGCGACATTTAGACGTCACTTGCAAGAAGGCCTACACGACTCTGTATTAATAGGCTGGTCTGCCGATAATGGCGACCCTGATAACTTTTACCGACCGTTACTGAGTTGTGGTGCCATACCTTCTGGTACTAACCGAGCCATGTGGTGTGATAACGATTATGACGAGCTCTTAGATAAAGCCTTGCAGACAGAAGACCTTGAAGCGCGGCGACTAATCTATCAACAGGTAAATAGACTGCTTTACGAGCGATTGCCGTTGGTTCCTATTGCCCACGCTTATCGTTATCAAGCCTATAGAAATGAACTTGAAGGCATGACCATTAACCCCTTTGGCGGTGTTAGATTTGGCGGAGTAGGTAAATCACTGTGATTCAAATATTATCGCGATACGGTGTGTTATTTATCTTAACCCTTTTGGTGTTAACCGCCATGTCATTCTCATTGGTGTATCTATTTCCTGGTGATGTGCTAGAAAACCTTACCGGCATTGTGCCGCAGAATGAGATTCAGCGTGAGGCGCTTATGCGTCAATTTCGCCTAGACCAACCCTATGTAGTACAGTTTTTTTACTATTTATCGTCTTTACTACAAGGCGATTGGGGTTACAGTCTAGCGTCAGGCCTGCCCCTTCGAGAAGAAATTGGTATCGCCATGCCCGCGACTATCGAGCTCAGCACTTATGCGATGCTGATGGCGCTTTTCATTGGTATCCCCTTGGGATATTACGCAGGGCTGAAAAGTTACTCTACTACCGACCACACTATTAATGCATTGAGCATTACCACTTATTCATTTCCCGTGTTCTGGTTGGCACTTATTCTAATCCTGTTTTTTAGCTTACACCTTGATATTGCGCCTTTGTCTGGCCGGCTTAGTTTATTGTTCGATATTGAACCTGTAACTGGCTTTGTGCTTATAGATATTATGCTGGCCGAGGATATCGATCATGGGCTTGCCTACCGAGATGCTATTTCGCACCTTGCTTTGCCTACGCTGGCAATAGGAGCAATAACAACCGCTTCAATGGTGCGAATTACCCGTCGCTCGGTTATTGATGTTATTCACCGCCCGTATATAGTAGCCGCGCGCTCTAGAGGTGTATCTGAATGGCAAATTTTCTTTAGGCATGTTCTTCGCAATGCATTGCTGCCTATATTGCCCTTAATGGCAATCCAAATTACTACGCTCATCACCAATGCCATGATAGTTGAAACCTTATTTTCATGGCCAGGGATTGGTAGCTGGTTAATTCAAGCAATTTATCAACGAGACTTCCCTGCGCTTCGAGTAGGAATGCTGGCGGTATCAACTCTCGTTATTACGTTAACTATTATGGTCGATTTGTTTAACCGCATTATCGATCCTAGCCGAGAAAAGTACGAACGTGCCACAGTTTAGTTTATACGAAGAGGAGTTTCATCCGTCTCCCTGGCAACGCACTTGGGCAGCCTTCCGTGGCAGTCACATTGCGATTGTTGGTCTTATTTTGCTTGGCTTCTTTATCATTTTTTCACTGTTCGCCCCGGTGGTTTCGCCTTACAACCCAGCGGAACAAAATATAGATGCGCTACTTATTCCCCCTAGCTGGGAAAGCAGTGGTTCTATAACTCATTTATTTGGCACCGACCCCCTCGGCCGAGATGTATTCTCTCGTATTATTTACGGCTGCCGCACTACGTTAGGGTCGGGGTTTCTTATGGTGGTGCTAGCCATGCTGATTGGCGTGAGCATAGGTACATTCGCGGGTATGTTACGGGGCGTGCGTTCAAGTATTGTGAATCATTTGCTAGATGCCTTAATGGCCATTCCAACCTTACTTATTGCTATTATTATCGTGGCTATTCTTGGAACAGGGTTGGTCAATAGTATGTGGGCTATTACGCTTGCACTTATTCCACAGTTTGTTCACCGTACGCGTACTTTTGTGCGCGCTGAAATGAAAAAAGAATACATTATGGCGTCGAAATTAGACGGCGCAAATAGATGGCAACTATTCGTGCACTCTATTCTTCCTAACATGACAGAAATGCTTGTGGTGCAAGGCACTGTGGCACTATCGATTGCGGTAATTGATGTGTCTGCATTAGGTTTTTTGAATTTAGGCGCGCAGTCACCACTCGCAGAGCTTGGGGCAATTTTGGGCGACGGTCTTGATGTGGCCTACCTCGCCCCTTGGAATGTGGCATTGCCTGGCATTGCGATTTTCTTATTGGTGTTGTCGATAAATATTGTGGGGGACGGTCTACGTTCTGCACTCAGAAAAAGAGTGAGCCACTAATATGCCTATGCTAGACATTAAAAATTTAACCTTAGAAATGGTAGATGGTGACACCACCATCAAGGCTCTCGACAAGGTAAATTTAACCGTTAATACCGGTGAAATTCGCGCTCTGGTGGGTGAGTCTGGCTCGGGGAAAAGTTTAATTGTATCTGCCATCTGTGGCGCCCTGCCCTCGCAGTGGAGAATGACTGCAGATCGCATGAGTTGGAAAGGGGAAAACTTATTAAGCATGTCAAAATATCAGCGCAGAGAAGTCATGCGCCGAGATATTGCTGTTGTATTTCAAAATCCTCAGACTAGTTTAGATCCCTCTGCCACCTTAGGTGAACAACTTGAGGAAAGCATTCCCGACGAATTTGTAGAAGGCTACTGGTTTTGGCAGCGTGCACAACACAGAAAACGTATTGCCATAAGCACTGTACACAAAGTGGGAATAAAGCAACACAGGCATTATTTGAATGCCTACCCCCACCAAATCCCCAGTGACATTGGGCAAAAATTTATGATTGCCATGGCGTTGGTATCTCAGCCGAAACTATTAATTGCTGATGATCCCACACGCGGGATGGAGCCAACCACCAAAACGCAGATTCTTAAGTTATTTACTCGTTTAAACCAAACTCGCTCATTAAGTATTTTGTTTGTGAGTCATGATTTGTTGGCTATTGCCAGTATGTCCCATTCCATGACCGTGCTTTACGCAGGGCAAACCGTAGAGTCGGGTAAAATGAAGCACATCAAGAAACGTCCGCTTCACCCGTACACCAAAGCATTGTTGGACAGCGCACCGAGCTTCAGAAAGGATTTGCCGCCGAAATCTCAACTTCCTACCCTGGGCGGCTCTATTCCTACGTTGCAACATTTACCTATTGGGTGTCGTCTAGGGCCACGCTGTCCTCGAGCACAACGTGCTTGTGTGTCTAGACCCGCAGTAAGGCATATTCACGACCACACCTATAACTGCCATTTCCCGCTGCATATGGAGAAGTTATGACAGACATTATGCAGGTAGATGGATTAACGTTTAGGCATAACGATAAGAAACGTTGGCTAAAAAAGCCTGAGATATTTGAATTAGGGCCTATCGACCTGACAGTGCAACGTGGCGAAACCATTGCGATTATTGGTGAAAACCGCGCAGGTAAGTCATTGTTAGCAAAATTGCTAGTGGGCGCTATTCCTGCTGATGAAGGGGTTATTGAGCTTAATAGCCACAAATATTTGGCGAAATACAACCAACACAATAATCAACAAAAACGCACCCACGACATTCGTATGATATTGCAACACAGTAGTGAGTCGATGAACCCTTCTGTGCCCGTGGGAAAAGTGCTCGACGAACCCCTTCGTTTAAACACAGAGTTAACGGAAGCGGAACGTAAATCCCTTATTGAAGAAATGCTGACAAAAGTAGGCTTGCTACGAGAACATTATTATTTCTATCGTCATATGCTGTCTGATGGCCAACAACAGCGTGTATCCCTCGCCCGCGCCATTATATTAAAGCCGAAAGTACTTATTGCCGACGAACCGTTTGCAGCCCTAGATCCGTCTATACGCTCGCAAACGGTAAACCTTATTTTGAAGCTACAACAAGAAATGGGGTTGGCGTTTATTTTCATAAGCCACAATTTGGGAATAGTTCGACATATCGCCGATCGGGTTATTGTGATGGAAAATGGCAATATTGTGGAAGAAGGGAAAACCGAAACGATTTTTCGTTGGCCAGAACATACCATCACTAAGAAGCTGATCTTGGCCTATCAGTCGTTAATTACGAACAATACCATCAGTTAGCTAACGTTGGTTTTTGTAGGTGCTTGGAAATTGATTTGACGCTACGTCATTCAGCGACTCTGACGCCATTTCTTACAACGCCTTTTAACATTGCGCTTTATACCCAAACAAAAAATGCGGCCTAGGCCGCATTTTTTGTTTATATGAGTGAGTCTATATAACCTCGCAATGTCGCCAATTTAAGTCAATTGGCTAACGCATTAACCTACTAGCGCCAGCAAGATACCCGCAGCAACAGCTGAACCAAGTACACCTGCCACATTCGGCCCCATGGCATGCATCAATAAGAAGTTATGAGGGTTAGCTTCAAGGCCAACTTTATTCACAACCCTTGCAGCCATTGGCACTGCCGATACACCAGCAGCACCAATGAGTGGATTAATTTTACCACCACTCATTCGGCTCATTAGCTTAGCCATTAACACGCCTGTTGCAGTACCAATAGCAAACGCTACAGCGCCTAACCCAAGAATACCCAAGGTTTCAACGGTTAAAAATTTCTCGGCAGATAGCTTAGAACCTACCGCTAGCCCTAAGAAAATAGTAACGATGTTAATTAGCTCGTTTTGCGCTGTTTTGCTAAGCCTATCTACTACACCACACTCTTTTAATAAGTTACCAAAGCAAAACATACCCACTAGAGGCGTTGCTGATGGCAAAAATAGGATAGTTAGGAATAGTGTAGCCAGTGGGAAGATAATCTTCTCACGTTGCGATACAGGGCGTAATTGCGCCATTTCTATGGTGCGTTCTTCCTTGCTGGTCAGCGCTTTCATAATTGGAGGCTGAATAATAGGTACCAGCGCCATATATGAATAAGCTGCGACCGCAATAGCCCCTAACAAATCGGGCGCTAATCGAGAGGCCAAAAAGATAGCCGTTGGACCATCAGCTCCGCCAATGATAGCAATCGCACTGGCATCTTTGAGCGTAAACTCAAAGCCAGGGATCATATTAAGCGCAATAGCACCGAACAAGGTCGCAAAAATACCAAACTGTGCAGCCGCGCCTAGTAACAACATTCTAGGGTTTGCAATTAAGGCGCTGAAGTCCGTCATTGCGCCCACGCCCATAAAGATAAGCAGCGGGAAAACCCCGGTGTCTATACCGATAGCGTAAATGTAATGGAGCAATCCTCCCGCCTCTGAAAACCCAGCTAACGGGATATTGGTTAATAAGGCACCAAACCCAATAGGGATTAACAACAGCGGTTCAAATTTTTTCACAATCGCTAAGAACAGCAACAGGAAACCTACTGCCATCATGATTAACTGGCCTGACTCAAAATGTGCCAGTGCAGTGCTGTCCCACAGCACCATCAACTTATCCATGAATTACCCCAGCGCAATAAGTGGTTGAGCACTGGCTACGGCATCGCCTTCACCCACGAGTACTTCACTAACGGTACCGGAAACAGCAGAGCGAATTTCAGTTTCCATTTTCATGGCTTCTAAAATAATAACCACATCACCTTCGTTCACTACATCGCCAGCACGCACTAGTATTTTAAACACATTACCGGCTAACGGTGCGTTAATGCTTTGAGCACTTTCACTACTGCCAGCAGATGCCGGCTGAGGTGCAGCTGTAGATGGCTGACTTGGGGTTACGCTAGATAATTCACCTGATGCTGCTACCTCAACATGGTATACCTTACCTTCAACTTTTACATCGTAGGCCGCCGGTGCGCCAGTAGCTGACACAGGCGCCGCAGCAGTTGGTGCACTTGATGCAACATCAGATTCAGTGCCGGGTGCAGGTTCAAATGCGTCAGGGTTACCGCGATTCTCTAAAAACTTCAGGCCAATTTGCGGGAACAAGGCATAGGTAAGTACATCGTCAATCTTAGTATCTGACAATGTGATGCTTTTCTCTGATGCTAACTTAGTGAGCTCGGTTTCAAGGCTGTCTAGTTCAGGGGCGATATTATCTGCCGGACGACAGGTAATGGGCTGGCCACCATCAAGCACACGCTCTTGTAATTCTTTGTTCACTGGCGCAGCTGTAGCGCCATATTCGCCTTTAAGGACACCCGCCGTTTCTTTGGTGATGCTCTTATAACGTTCACCGGTAAGTACGTTTAATACAGACTGCGTACCTACAATTTGCGAGGTTGGCGTAACCAAAGGAATAAAACCTAAGTCTTCACGTACGCGAGGAATTTCTTTTAATACTTCTTCAAACTTGTCTTCAGCGCCTTGCTCTTTTAACTGGCTTTCCATGTTGGTTAACATGCCGCCAGGTACTTGAGCGAGCAAGATACGGGCATCAACCCCTTTCAAGCTACCTTCAAATTTACTGTATTTTTTGCGCACGCCACGGAAGTAGCTGGCGATATCTTCAAGATCCGGTAATGACATGCCCGTATCTCGTTCTGTGCCCTCTACAATAGACACCATGGTTTCCGTCGCGGTATGACCGTAAGTCATACTCATTGAAGAAATTGCCGTGTCGAGCATGTCGATGCCGGCATCGATGGCTTTTTGGTAAGTGGCCGTACTCAATCCTGTGGTGGCATGGCACTGCATAGCAATAGGCACACTGACGGTTTCTTTAAGCCCCTTGATAAGTGCTTCACAGTCGTAAGGCTTAAGCAGCCCTGCCATGTCTTTCACACAAATAGAATGAACGCCCATATCTTCAAGTTGCTTAGCCATATCGAGCCACAGTTGAAGATTGTGTACAGGACTTACCGTGTAAGAAATTGTACCTTGGGCATGAGCGCCACTGTCAACAGTCGCTTTAATCGCAGTTTTTAGATTACGCATGTCGTTCATGGCGTCGAAGATACGAAATACATCAACCCCATTCTCATGTGCACGCTCAACAAAACGTGTCACTACATCATCAGCGTAATGGCGATAGCCTAATAAGTTTTGACCTCGCAACAACATCTGTTGCTTCGTATTTGGCATTGCCGCTTTAAGCTGGCGAATGCGATCCCAAGGATCTTCCCCTAAATAGCGAATACAGGAATCAAATGTCGCCCCGCCCCAAGATTCAACAGACCAAAAACCTGCTTTATCAAGTTTTTCGGCAATAGGCAGCATATCTTCTATACGCATACGCGTAGCAAGTAGCGATTGATGGGCATCACGCAAGACTAGCTCGGTTAAGGCCAGTGGCTTAGACATGGTAACTCCTGAATGATTTGTTTAATTAATTTTTATTGGCTTGGCGATGAGTATGAACAGCAGCGGTGATAGCAGCAACAACATTACCATCGACACCAGCTTGAACCGCTTTTCTACGAGGTGCAGCATACTGCGGTGCGGCTTCGCCCGGAAATGCTTCACAAAATTTTGCAATTAGGTGAATTCCAACGATTAACAATGCCAGGAATGAAAAAACAAATACCATTCCTATTAGCATCAGTGAGCCGGCTTCAAGCAGCAAACTGCTAACTGATTCTGTTTCCATGGTGAACTCTTCAAAAATTTCGTTGTGAATAAGTATCATGCGAGGGTATAAAACACAACAAAAAAGCAAGTAAAATGCATATGCAATCACAATTTATGCTACTAGAATGCAATAATTTAACTATTTATGCTAAGTGAATGGATATATTTTCACAAATATATACTTAATGAACTCCTGTGGTTTTTGTGAAATCCATATCAAGTTGTTTAGCGAAATTTTTAGCGTGCATAGCAACGAGTTCTAACTGGAAGTCGTTTTTCTCTTGAGGAGTATAAGGAGGTACATTAACCGGACGCCCTTCTTTATCAATCGCCATGAAGGAGATGAGGCAGGGATTGGGGACTAATGTGTATCGTTGAGTTGAAGCGAATTGTGCAGATTCGTAAAAGAATAGAAATTTGATATGCGGAAACAAAAATGCGGAAATAAAAAAACCCACCAGATGGTGGGTTTTCTTATATGGCGCGTGTGGAAGGATTCGAACCTCCGACCGCCTGGTTCGTAGCCAGGTACTCTATCCAGCTGAGCTACACACGCGTAAACTTTTTTACTTTAAGGTATTATCCCCAAAGGTGACGCATTTAAAAGAAGTGGCGCGTGTGGAAGGATTCGAACCTCCGACCGCCTGGTTCGTAGCCAGGTACTCTATCCAGCTGAGCTACACACGCGCAATAAAACTTTTGTTGACCGTCACACCATCAACGAACAATGGCGGAGAGGGAGGGATTCGAACCCTCGATACCAGTATTAGGTATGGTTCCTTAGCAGGGAACTGGTTTCAGCCACTCACCCACCTCTCCTTAAGTGGTGCCGCATTTTACGGATTCACCGGCCGGAGTCAAACCTTTTTTAGATAAAAATGTTCACTCGCTGTCATTTTGTACGATTCGTACAAAAAACCTGTATTTTGGTTAGGTTATAATCAAATTTTAGCGGGTTAATTTAGGAATGCACGCCTTAGTGCAAAATGAACTTTTATAGTAAATATCGAAAATTACCTAAATTTTTTTTAAATTAATTTAAAAAAATCCCTATAAACAAAAAAGGCCAGCATAAGCTGACCGATTTTTGTGCAGAGAGTGATTACTCAGCCGTTCCAGGTTGTCCACCTTTCTCAGCTTGAATTCTCATGTAAATCTCTTCACGGTGCACAGAAACTTCTTTTGGTGCATTCACACCAATTCGGACCTGATTCCCTTTAACACCCAGAACAGTGACAGTTACATCATCACCAACCATAAGTGTTTCACCAACTCGACGAGTCAAAATAAGCATTCGATTGCTCCTGTTCCTTAATACTGAACATTTCCTTAATTACTCCGCCACTAATCGGCACGACCCGACAGTAGCAACAGTGGTTCCATGTTTCTGTGTCACTTCAAAAACTCACTGCAAGTTTCAGATTTGATTATAGCTTATCTTCTAACCAAGCGTTAACTGAATCTAACGCTGTACCTAGACACTCTGGCTTATCGCCACCTGCTTGAGCCATATCTGGGCGACCACCACCCTTTCCGCCAACTTGCGCAGCGATAAAGTTAACCAGTTCACCTGCTTTCACTTTACCGGTAAGGTTTTTAGTCACGCCAGTGATAAGATTGACCTTATCTTCACTTGCTACACCAAGTACTACGATGCCTTCGCCAATTCGGTTTTTAATATCATCCATCATTGAACGTAGAGATTTCGCTTCAACACCTTCCAACTTAGCAATAAGTACTTTCACACCATTTATTTCAATTGCATTACTAAGCATATCAGCACCTTGCTGACTCGCCAGTTTTTGTGTGGCAGAAGTGAGTGATTTCTCTAGTTCTTTAGTATGAGTTTGTACTGCGACTACCCGTTCAACCAAGTTTTGCGTATCGGTTTTTAATAAACTAGACAGCTCTGCCAGTGTTGCTTGCTGGTCTTGAACATAATGTAGCGCCTGCTCACCAGTAATGGCTTCTATACGGCGCACACCTGATGCTATACCCGCTTCGCTGGTAATTTTGAATAAACCAATATCGCCGGTTCGGTTAACATGCGTTCCACCACATAGTTCTACAGAGAAAGGCCCCATAGTGACTACACGTACTTTCTCATCGTACTTTTCACCGAACAACGCCATTGCCCCTGATGCTTTGGCTTCATCTAAATCCATCAGTTGGGTTTTCAACGCATGGTTTGCACGAATTTCTTCGTTAACTCTGCGCTCAACCTGAATAAGCTGAGCGGGTGTTACTGCTTCAAAGTGAGAGAAGTCGAAACGCATACGCTGCGCTTCTACTAATGAACCTTTTTGCGTGACATGGTCACCTAACGTCTCGCGAAGGGCTGCGTGAAGCAAGTGTGTAGCACTGTGATTCTTCTTCACAGCATCACGGTTTGTGTTATCAATGGCAGACGTTACACGCTCACCTTTGGTAATGGTGCCCTTCACTTTCCCTTTGTGGGCAAAAGCATTGCCCATTTTTTGAGTGTCGGTAACGATAAACTCGCCATTCGCAACACGCAGTACCCCTTTATCACCTGACTGGCCACCGCTTTCTGCGTAGAAAGGCGTTTGATCTAAAACCACAACCCCTTCTTGACCGTCTTCTAAACGCTCACAAAACGCATTATCGGCAATAAGCTCTACAATATTTGCTTCGCCTTCAACATCACTGTAACCGGTGAAGGATGTCGCATGGTCTACAGTCAGTGTATTGTTATAATCGGCACCAAAGTTACTGGCTTGTTGCGCACGGGCGCGCTGTGCCTGCATTGCACTTTCAAACCCATCTACATCAATTTTTAAATCGTGCTCACGGGCAACATCGTTAGTTAAATCTGTGGGGAAACCGTAAGTATCATAAAGCTTAAACACCACATCACCTGGAATAGTGTCACCTTCGAGGGTTTCTAGCGTATCGTTTAGCATTGCCATTCCACGGGCTAAGGTTTTGCTGAACTGCTCTTCCTCTACTCGTAATACCTTTTCAACTACCGGTAATTGGTCTACAAGCTCTGGGTAAGCTTCACCCATTTCTTTGCTTAGTGCTGAAGCCAATTTGTAGAAGAAAATATCGCTGGCACCTAGCTGGTAACCATGACGTACAGCACGGCGAATGATACGGCGAAGTACATAGCCTCGGCCTTCATTAGAAGGCATTACGCCATCACAAATCAGGAAGCTACAAGAACGAATGTGATCGGCAATAACCCGTAAAGATTTATTCTCTAAATCTTCGCTGCCTACAATTGTGGCCGCCGCTTGAATCAGGTTTTGGAATAGGTCAATTTCGTAGTTGCTGTGCACATTTTGCAAAATAGCTGAAATACGCTCAAGCCCCATACCGGTATCGATAGACGGCTTAGGCAATGGCTCCATCGTGCCATCAGCTTGCTTGTTGTATTGCATGAATACCAGGTTCCAGATTTCGATAAAACGATCGCCATCTTCTTCTGGAGTTCCTGGAGGCCCGCCCCAAATATGCGCGCCATGGTCGTAAAATATTTCTGAACACGGACCGCATGGCCCTGTGTCACCCATAGACCAGAAGTTATCTGATGTACTGATGCGGATTATCTTTTCTTTAGGAACACCAATGTGGTTTTCCCAAATATCAAAGGCTTCTTCGTCTTCTGAATAAACGGTAACCAGAAGCTTTTCTTTTGGAAGGCCGATTTCTTTTGTTAAGAAATTCCATGCAAACTCAATGGCTTCTTTTTTGAAATAATCACCAAAACTGAAGTTACCTAGCATTTCAAAGAAAGTATGGTGACGGGCGGTATAACCAACGTTTTCTAAATCATTATGCTTACCACCAGCACGAACACAGCGCTGAGAAGAAACCGCACGCGTGTAGCTGCGTTTTTCCGCTCCTAAAAACGTATCTTTAAACTGGTTCATTCCCGCGTTAGTAAAAAGAAGCGTTGGATCATCTGCTGGAACGAGAGACGAGCTAGCCACAGGCTGGTGACCATGACTCTGGAAATAATCTTTAAACTTTTGGCGTAAGTCAGCAGTTGATAATGTCATTGAAAACCTAACTTCCTTAATACATTGAATGAGAATGTGCGGGATTGATGCCACTAGCGGATTAATCGTTAGATTAACCTTTTTAATAACCGCCTAGTGGTTTATGCATTTCATGCCCTCGCACGGATGTGCGCAACAATACCATGGTTAGCGCTTTTTTGTTAAGCCCATAGCCTGCTGTACCAGTATAAATAAGCCTTTTTATACCCGTTATAAAGGGCATAAATGAATTTTATGCGATTTTTATTCACCCTTGACAGCATATTCAATATGTTCGCTGTAAAAACCACGGTATTGAAGAAACTGCTTTTGCTTCATCAGTAACTTAAAATCAGTTTCTTTGAAGGGGCCAAATTTTTTATCTTTAACCCATTTCGCTTTTTCAAACCAGTCAGGTTCTATTTCATCAAGGGCCCGTTCAGCGGCAAGTTCATCCACCCCATATTGCTGCAAATCGAGTTTAATTTTTCTAGGGCCAGAGCCCTTCATGTACAAAGCACGTGCGCGACTTTCAGCGAACCGCTCGTCACTTTGAATATCCGCCTCCCGAAAGGCTTCCAGTACAGGCATAAAAGCCTCACTTTCGATGCCTTTTTGTGAAAGCTTGCGGTAAATCTCTGAAAAGCTATGCTCTCGTCGTGCAAGCATGCGGGTAATCGCGTCGGTAATGAATTTTCTGTCAAATTCTGACATTTTATTAATCGAAACCTTCTTAAAATACTTTTCAATCTCGTTATATTACTATTAATGGTAATCTTTAGCCTCGTTGAACGAAAGTGAATAAAGTAAACGTAAGCATGGAATATAAGGTAAAAGTAGTTAATGCGGTGGCGGATATTCCCCAAGTTACATGGGATGCGCTTGCAGAAGGCGAAGGCCCATTTTTACGTTACGACTTTTTAAATGCGCTAGAACAAAGTGCGTGCTGCGATGAAGCGTCAGGCTGGTTCCCGCAACATCTTGTCATTGAACAAGCGCAAACGACTGACCAGGCGGCTATTAACAAGGATGCGTGCCCTTCGCCTGTTGAAAGCGCGGTAATAGCCATTATTCCCGGCTATTTAAAAACGCACAGTTACGGCGAATATGTATTCGACCATTCATGGGCAAATGCCTACCACCAGCACGGTATTCCTTATTACCCGAAATGGGTTGCCGCTATTCCTTTTACGCCGGTCTCTGGTTCGCGAATTCTAACGCATGAAAAGGCGCCGTTTAGTGACACGCTTTTAGCCCTTATTTCTCAAACCGTGCAGTCAATGGGCGAAGAAGCCATCTCTTCCTGTCATTGGCTATTTACCAACGCTCGCACTCAAGAGCTTCTCGGTAATCATTCAGGCTTGCTCACCCGCTACGCCGTTCAATTTCAATGGCATAACTACCAGTACACCAGTTTCGACAGCTTTCTAAATGCGCTAACATCACGCAAGCGTCGAGATATGAAAAAAACACAACGAAAGCTTGTTGAACAAGGCATTCAATACCGCCATTTAACCGGCAGTGAAATAACCGATGAGGTACTCGACTTTTTCTTGCAATGCTATCAAGCAACGTATTTAAAGCGCAGCGGGCATACTGGCTATTTAAATGAGGATTTTTTTAGACAGTTGCGCGATACCATGGCCGACAACATGCTTATTGTCACTGCATACAAACATGACTCTCCTATCGCCAGCGCTTTGTTCTTTTTTGATGATACTGGCTTATATGGCAGATATTGGGGCGCACTTGAGGAAGTCAGCGGGTTGCATTTTGCGTGCTGCTATTTTGAAGGTATTGCTTTTGCGATCGAAAAAAAGCTCCCACTTTTTAACCCTGGCACCCAAGGCGAACATAAAATTCTTCGTGGTTTTGAACCTATTTACTGCCAATCGCAACATGAACTGTTTTCGGCCCCTTTTCATGATGCTGTAGCGTCATTTTTACAACAAGAATCAGAACATATTGTGGCGTATTTCAATCAGGCCCAAGATGTTTTACCTTTTAATAACGATATAACACCTACCCTTAAAACGACAAACACCCCTAATCCTTTATTAGCGGTGAATAATCATAATGAGAAAACGATATGAAACAAAAACTACTCGCGCTAGCCATAGCAGCATCGCTGGGCTTAGCAGGCTGTGGTCAGCCAGAACAAAATAAACAACAAGCAGCTGACAAGATGGCGATGGAAGAAGAAATGGGTCAGGCTGAACTCGGTTCATTTGGCGTAGATTTATCTGCCCGAAACGAAGCGGTTAAACCTGGCGATGACTTCTTCATGTACGCTGGCGGTACCTGGTACGACAATTACGAGCTTCCTGCTGATAAAACCCGATTTGGTGCTTTTACTGCCCTGGCCGAGCGCAGTGAAGAGCAGGTTAAAAATATTATTGACGGGTTAATGGAAAAAGAAAACTTGAACGCTGATGAGCAGCTTGTTCATGATTTCTTCGTGTCTTTTATGGACGTAGAAACCCTTAACGAAAAAGGCCTTACACCTATTTCTGATGTGTTGTCGTCTATTGATGCTATTGCTTCAACTAAAGATTTGACCGAAGTATTTGGTAAAAGTTGGCTTACCGGTGCTAGCTCTCCTATTGATACTGGCATGTGGTACAACCGTTTAGATCCTAATGAGTACCAGCTTAGCGTTGGTGTTGGTGGCCTTAGCTTACCCGATCGCGATTACTACATTAGCGATCACGAAAGATTCGTAAAAATTCGTGAAGCTTACCTTGCCCACATTGAACAGATGTTAAACTTTGCAGGCGTTGAAAATGCTGCAGAGGAAGCAGCCACCATTCTTCAACTTGAAACCGAAATAGCAAACATCCAGTGGCCTCGTGAAAAACGCCGCGACCGCGACCTTACTTTGAATCAAATTGAACGCAGCAAACTTACCGATGCTTATCCTCAATTTGATTGGGACACTTTTCTAACACAAACTGGCTTTAAAGCCCCTGAACTTAATATCACCCAACCTGAACCCATCAATGATGTCATAGATATTATTAATGAAACCAGCTTAGATGATTGGAAGGCTTACCTGACTTACCACACCATTAAAAACAACGCTGGCTTACTATCGGAAGATATTTATTTAGCTAACTTTGATTTCTATGGCACTACGTTAAGTGGTCAGCAAGAGCCTCGCCCTCGTTGGAAACGTGCTGTCAGCCAAATGGCTGGCACTGAATCTTTAGGGTTTGCTATTGGTAAGATATACGTTACTGAGTACTTCCCAGAAAGCTCGAAAGCACAAATGGCAGAGCTGGTTGAAAATTTACGTACTGCCCTGAATGAACGTATCGATAACCTTGATTGGATGGGTGAAGATACCAAGGTTAACGCGAAAGAAAAACTTATGGCATTTCGCCCTAAAATTGGCTACCCAGACAAATGGCAATCTTTCGACGGCCTAACCATTAACAGTGATGACTTGGTAGGAAACGTGCGCAATCTGCGAGAGTTTTTCAAAGCTGAAGGCATTGCGAAAGAGCTAGAAAAAACCGACCGTGAGCGTTGGGGCATGACCCCGCAACGGGTTAACGCGTATTACAATAGTTCGTTTAACGAAATTGTTTTCCCTGCCGCTATTCTTCAGCCGCCGTTTTTCGATCCTAACGCTGATGCCGCAGTGAACTATGGCGCAATTGGTGCGGTTATTGGCCATGAAATGGGCCATGGTTTTGACGATCAGGGTTCTAAGTCTGATGCTAATGGTATTCAGCGCAACTGGTGGACTGACGAAGACCGCGCGGCATTTGAGAAAAAAGCAGACATGTTAGCCGAGCAATACAACCAATATGAGCCGATTGAAGGTAACTTCGTTAATGGCCGCAACAGCTTGGGCGAAAATATTGGTGATGTAGGTGGTTTATCAATGGCTTACCATGCTTACAAACTAAGCTTAAATGGTAAGGAAGCGCCGGTAATTGATGGCCTAACTGGCGATCAGCGTTTCTTCCTTGCATGGGCCCAAGTCTGGCGAGAAAAGCGTACCGAGGAAAGCATGTTAAACCAGCTACGTGGTGGAACGCATGCTCCGGGTCGTTACCGTGCACAAGCCCCACGTAACCACGATGCTTGGTATGAAGCCTTTGACGTGCAACCTGGCGATGACTTGTATCTTCCGCCAGAAGAACGGGTTCGTATTTGGTAATGTAAGTGGATACCCATGCGGACGCTTTGTCCGTGTGGGCTTCTTTGAAGATAGTGTCGGAAAATGAAGTTTATGTGATTAAAGGCTTTGAATTTTTCCCCCTACTAACTCCCCCTACTAACTACACGCCGCTATCATTGATACTGAGACACGACCAATCGTACATAACGCTTAACTGCGTTACTTGCCTTAGTTACATTTTCCTTAGTATTTTGCTTTTCACCTTCAAGGGCATTGCGTAACCAAAAACCATCAATCAAAGCTGCGGTAGACAACGCTGCTTCTTTCGCATGCTCTCTTGGGATAAGGTTTGTAAAACTATAAGTTAGGTTACTTTCTAATCGTTTGTGGTTAATGCGTTGAAGTCTATGTAAGCCCTCATTATGTAACGATAACGCCCAAAAGTTTAACCATGTATTCGTTGCCGACGACTCTTGCTGCTCAACCGAGAAGTTGCTTTCAACAATGGTGTCAATACGCTCTAAGTGACTGGTAAAACTCCCTTGGAGTTTAAGCTTTTCAAGCAAATATCGCATAGCGGCTTCAATTAACCCCTGCTTACCGCCGAAATAATGACTAATAATACCGCTTGAAAGACCCGCTTGTTTACTAATTAAACTAATTGTGGCGCTGTGAAACCCGTACTCAGCTATGACTACCAAGGTGGCATCAATTAGCTGCTTCTTTCGAATGGGCTCCATTCCTACTTTAGGCATGTAACTGCTCCATACCGTATGAGCCGCTGCAACGCACTCGAAATGTACGTTACAGCAACCCGTCTTACAGTGAATTAAAACGTTAAACGCGCATTAATGGCAACCGCGCGAGGCGCACCTATCCAAAATGCATTAGGGGCAATGGTAGACGCATAATCTTCATCTAGCACGTTATTTACGGTTAAGCGAACTTCAAGTTCTTCCATGCCTTGACCTATATTGCTAATGTAACCACCAATATAAAGGTCGCTAACTAAATAGTCATCTACTTCAGCGGTATTGTAAATATCGATGAAACGAGAGTCGACATACTTTGTCGATATACCTGCGAAATAATTGTTTTTACTCCAATCTAGGCTAATAACTGCCATGGTATCTGGCGTACCAATAACCGTATTTCCTTTTACGGCTACCAGTGAAGACTCAGCGTTAGTAGTGTCGGCAATAGCCGCTTGTGCGCTAGCCAGTGAGTCATACTGCGTACCCGTGCCACCAATGGTTTCAATGTATTCCGACTCGCTTAACGTTAGTGACGTAAATACAGTAAGGTTATCAGTAATCGCAAAGTCTGCAGACATTTCAAAACCGCTAGACTCAATACCACCCACATTTCTATATCCACCTGCAGCGGCTTCTAAGAAGTCGATACCGCTAGCAGTTTCATTACTGGTGAATTGAATGCGGTTATTAAACTCTATGGTGTAGTAAGTAATATTGGCATTGAATTTAGCACTTGAATAACGAAGACCTACATCAATGTTCTCTGCCGTTTCTGGTTCAATAAAGCGTAAGTCCGTGTCGTCGCGCTCAAGTTGTGCATCTTTAATTGAAGCGAAGTTTTCGCCGTAACCAGCGAAGAGCTCCAACCCATCTACTGCGATAGGCGCTACAAAACCGGCAGAAAATAGCGTGTCAGAATCAGAATTAACATCTAAGTTGTTAGCACTGTCGAAATTATCGTTCTTCGCAATATCAACGTTGAAACGCTTAGCGCCTAAACGTACTTTCGCTACCCCGAAGTCAATTTCGTCTTCTACATAATACATTAGGGTATCAACGGGGAAACTACGGTCATACTGTACCCAGTAAGGTGAATTATTAAAATCGTAACCAATCGCTGAGTCGGTAATCTTGTGCCAGTCTCGGTATTCATCACGCTCATAATCTTCCCACCACAAACCAAAGCGAAGCGTGTTATCGAATTCACCTAACTTGGCGTACCAGATACCATCTGCATTAAAACCGATGCGTTCTTTGTTGTAGTGGGTGTGTCGGTATGAACCAACTGGAATCGCGCCTTGTTCATGACAGCTTGGATCGTACTCTGCGCCCGCGCCACCATAAGGAAAAGTAATTGAGCTTGCGCAGCCAGCAATTGGAGAAAGCTGCATACCATCGCGGTCGACAAAATAAATATTGCCCAGTGCGCTCCCACCGTAAACTGTATTTCCATTAACCAACTCTGAGTGACCCTCAGCGCCGTCATCTTTTACATCAACAAGATACGGCGGTACCCAATCACCACGCCCTTCGTTCTCATGGTAATAGGCACTAGTAGAAATATCGACCGCGCCAACAGTGAACTCAGCTTTTAAGTAAGCCAATAGGTTTTCCCGTAGCGTAGACCAGCCTCGACGATAAGATTGATCTTGATAAGGAATTCCCGTCCACTCACTAGTAAGCTGATCCCAGTCTGGGTTTTGCGCATATTGCTCTAGACTATAAATACGCTGGTAGTTTTCTTCGTGGGTATCGTCATACGAGACGTAACCAGTTAACGCAATGTTTTCCACCATAGAGGTAACTTTCAACGCTAAATGGTCACGGGTATTTTCAGCTACCTGATCCATGAAATCACTGCTTTCTTGCGTAGAAAGACTTATCCATGCATACGTATCTTTTAAGATCTCGCCGGTGTCATAACGCACATAGTATTTAGACGCATCGAACTCACCCGCCGTAACACTCGCAACAAAGCCTTCTTCCTCACTAGGATTGATAGTAGTGAAGTTTAAGGTGCCTCCCAGCGCTTCATGAGAGCGAGAAGCAATATCAGACGTGCCTTGCGATACCTCAATGGTTTGTAAGTTTTCGGTATCAATATAACGGTTTGCTTTAGCACCGCCACCATAGTTAGAGTTGCCATTGGCAATACCATCTACTGTCATACCGATTTGCTGTTCGTTTAAGTTAACTTGAAAGCCACGAATAACAATAGAAGTAGACCAATCATCGGCCCCAAAGGTATCGCCTTCGTTAATTAGTACACCCGGTAAGTTATCTACCACAGCAAGCACACTGCTTAAATTAGCTTGTTGCTTTTGCATGTCGTCAGAAGCGGCGTTATTAGCGTATGACACGCTTCGGCCAACAACCGTAATTTCCTCTATTTCATTAGATTTATCTTCGGCTATAGCTTCGGCCTGGCTATTTGAAATGCCTGATAATCCGGCAAGTACACTAAGTGCAATAAGATGGTAACGCGTCATGTGTAATGTTCCCTTTTTAATCGTTTGAGTGTTTTTCACCCAACCACCTTAAAAAGCAGATGTGACAGTTACGTTAAGTTAAATTGAACATTCAATTAATATAAAATGACAGGCAATGAAAAAAGCGCAAAAAAAGCCCTTCGCGAGAAGGGCTTATATTAAATGACTTTGTTTATCAGTAAGTTAAGATTGCGATACAGCCTTAAAATTAACTTCCTGGTTAGGTGTTTCCGTCACTTTTTTTTTCGCATAAAGCAATGCATCATGCAGGTTGTCATAAATAACGATACCTGGATGATTAACACAGATACTCTCTAACACTTCGTTCACCGCGGCATTAGCACCGCAGATCACTAGCTGTCTACCAGCCGCCATAGCATCCACGGTCACTGTTTCTACCGCCATTGCCGCAGACACATCCACAGTAGGTACACGGGTGAAATCTAATATCATCACCTTCGAGCCCGCTTTCACGTTATCTCTTACATGGTGACCTACATCAGCAGCAGCACCAAAGCTTAACGGACCACCGAAGCTGAAAATAGAGACCTTTCCTTTAAGCGACTCAAGTAATGCATTTTCTTCTGGATCGTTAAGCGACTCTGGAATTTTGCGAAGCTCTTCTAATTGCAAGTGAGCAACTTGGCGCACATAAGCAAGGGCTGCGAATACCACGCCCACACCCACAGCAGTGATAAGGTCAACAAACACAGTGAGTGCAAGTACCAAAATCATCAGACCGAAGTCCCAGCGAGGGCCTTTGTGAGCACGCTTTAAGTAGCTCCAATCGATAATATCTAAGCCCACTTTCACCAAAATACCAGCAAGTACAGCATGAGGAATTTGCGCCGCGAGCGGGCTAAGACCCAACACGATTGCAAGTAATACCAATGCGTGAACCATACCCGAAATACGGTCTTTACCACCGCTACGAATATTCACAACCGTTCGCATGGTTGCACCGGCACCTGCAATACCACCAATAAAACCCGCTACGGTGTTACCAATACCCTGACCGATTAGCTCTCTATTGCTGTCATGACGAGTACGGGTCATGTTGTCTGCTACCAATGACGTCAACAAACTGTCTATAGCGCCAAGTACTGCAAGAATAAACGCAGCTTCTAAAATTAGTAATGCTGTACCTTGCTCGAATACTGGCATTTGGATGCTTGGTAAGCCCGTAGGAATTTGACCTAAGATAGGTACAGATAACGCCAAGCTTGCAAGAGTACCAATGATAAGTGCTGCTAGCGCACCCGGTACATATTTACCTAATGACGCAGGCCATTTGTAGGCAATAATTAATGTACCAATACCTAAGCCTAGCGTTGCAAAATTAATATCTGCAAGTGCTGTAGGTAGATAGCTTAATGCGCCAATAGTGCCACCTGGAGGCTCATGCCCCAATAGGCGGCCTAATTGTAGAATGATAATAATGGCACCAATACCCGACATAAAGCCTGAAATAACAGGGTATGGAACCAATCGGATATATTCCCCAACTTTTAAAAAGCCGAAAATAATCTGAAAAATACCGGCGAGTATAACAGCGGTGAAAATCAAGCTTGCATCGCCTGAGAGGCTGGCAAACAAACCTGCTAATACAACAACCATAGGCCCTGTAGGCCCAGAAATTTGTGAAGGTGTACCACCAAACAACGCGGCGAAGAAACCCACCGCAATAGCACCATAAAGGCCGGCCATTGGACCAAGTCCTGAGGCTACCCCTAGCGCTAAGGCTAGCGGCAAGGCAACAATACCGGCGGTTAAACCACCGGTGATGTCACCACGTAAATTACTTACATTTAACTTAAACATGGAATGTTTCCTAAATTCTTATCGCGCAGAAGTGCTTATCGTTTAAGCTGCGCTTCTGCGTGAGATTGATCCATTACCTCAAACTCACCAGACTCGCTGTTGTAGCACAACACTTCGCCACTACCTATATTATAAACCCAACCATGAAGCGTAACTTGTTTGTTCGCAATTTTTGCGGCAACAGCAGGGTGTGTACGTAAATGCTGAATTTGCTGTACCACGTTTTCTTTCGTTACATCTTCTAGGTGATCGTGGGTTAGTTCAGAACAACCACTACGCTCTTTAACAACTTCAGTCGCAGCGCGACAATGGCCCAACCATTCTTTAACGTGTGGCAATGAAGAAAGCCCTTCTGGCTTCAATGCGCCTTTCATTGCGCCACAATCTGTGTGTCCACAAACAACGATGTGCGTAACGCCCAGTGCGGCAACAGCAAATTCGATTGAGGCAGTCATACCACCCGTTTGGTTGCTATGCGGCGGCACGATGTTGCCCGCGTTACGACAGATAAATAATTCGCCCGGATCAGTTTGCGTCACTAGGTTAGGGTCGATACGAGAGTCTGAACACGTAATGAAAAGCACTTCTGGGTTCTGACCGTTCGCCAGTTTTTGAAAAGTCGCCTTTTTATTTGGGTACACTTCCTTCTGGAATTTCGCAACACCCGAAATAACGTGGTCCATAAATTTCTCCATTAAATAATAATTATTGTCTTTAACTGTCTACGCCAGTGTCACCTGATAGATTAATAGTTTAATATACTAGTTCGTGATAGCTCTTAACTATCACGCTTTCTGAATTATAAAATTAAGGCGACGTAATAACCATGTTACTGAACGGTAAAACTCCATCGATTAACCAAATACGTTATTTTGTTGCGGTAGCTAAATACTTAAGCTTTCGTCAAGCTGCCACAAGCCTAGGTATTAGTCAGCCTACTTTAACGAGTCAAATTAATGCCCTTGAAAGCAGTTTGGATTTAGTATTATTTGAACGTTCAAGAACTGGCACCTTATTATCCCCTCAAGGCAAAGCGCTACTCGAAGCGGCCGAAGAAGTACTTCAAGCGAATCACCGTTTCAATGAAATAGCGCGGGATCTGGCTGAAGGTGAAGTGGTTACATTCCGCCTTGGTATTCCCCCTACGCTCGGCCCTTACTTGTTGCCCCATATTTTACCCGAATTGCATCAGCGCAAACCAGGGCTTCGTTTCTACGTGCGAGAAGCTGCACCACAGGCACTACAACATGGATTGCTGCACGGTGAATACGACTTAATTATCTCACCACTTTCGAGTGAATATTCGCAGCTCATAACTGAGCCACTGTTTAACGAACCGCTTAAATTTGTTGTGCCTTCTGATCATAAGCTTGCCGGAAATGCCTTTGTTCGCCCTGAGCAAATTGCTGGAGAAAAAGTACTCACACTAGAAGATAGACACCACTTTCATCATCAAGTGCAACATATCTGCGATGAAATTGGCGCAAACCTGCAACGAGACTATGAAGGAACAAGCTTAGATACACTGCGGCAAATGGTAGTCATGGGAATGGGCGTGGCATTTTTGCCGGGGCTATATATACATTCAGAATTACATCACCCAGAGGCACTTCATGTTTGTGAAATAGAAGGTATGCCCATGGAAAGGCTACACTCACTAGCATGGAGAAATACCGCCCCTGGTCGCAAAACCTTTAGGGAAATTACCTCTGTGATAAGGGACATCATAAGTAACCGACTTTCAACAGCGGTAGAAGTTATTAACGATTAATCACTGGTCTATATATTATCGCGAGTTTCCTCACGTTGATGACCCGATTGATTAAGAAAAATGGTATATTTACGTTAATACATGAGCAACATTCATAAATTATGATTGAACGTCAGCACCTTAAAATAATTAGCGCTATTCATAAACACGGCACCATGACGGAAGCTGCCAAGTCGTTGTTCGTTACTCAGTCAGCGCTTAGTCATTCGATGAAAAAGCTAGAAGCAAGTTTTTCTTTGCCACTGTGGCAAAAGGAAGGGCGAAAATTAGTGTTAACCCAAGCTGGCAAAAGCCTAGTTGGGCTTTCTCAGCGAGTGCTTCCTCAATTCGAGCATACCGAAGCACAGCTTCGCCGTATGGCGGAAGGTAAGCAAGGTATATTGCGTATTGGAATGGAATGTCACCCTTGTTTCGAATGGTTGTTAAAAGTGGTTGCACCGTTTTTAAAGGCCTTCCCCGATGTAGACGTTGACGTAAGACGGGCCTTTTCATTCGGTGGCTTACAAGCCTTACATGGCTACGACATCGATTTATTACTCACGCCCGACCCATTACATGTAGAGGCAATAAGTTACACCGGCGTATTAGATTACGAACAAGTATTGGTGATGCACAATGAGCACCCTTTGGCTGAATGCGCCTATATCACCCCTGCGCAATTAGCCAATGAAGTGGTGATCACCTATCCGGTAGAAACCAATAGACTGGATATTTTTTCAGGCTTCCTTACCCCAGCTGGTGCAAGCGTGAAACAACACAGAACCATTGAAACCACAGAAATTATTTTGCAAATGGTGGCAGCGGGGCGCGGTGTTACCGCACTACCTAAATGGTTGGTTGATGAAGCGAAAGAAAGTGCGGTGTTAACTTATAAGCCCTTAGGTGAAAAGGGCCTACAAAAAACCTTATATTTAGGACACCGAAAAGAGGTAGATCCGATAGGGTTTGTTGACGAATTTATAACTCTTGCCAAAGCTACCGTGTTGCCTCAATAAGTACTTATAGGTACTTAAATTTTAAACTGCGCTACCAAATCATTTAACTCAGTTGATACACCGCTAAGCTGGGTTGCTTCAACCGCCAGTTCTTCTGCGTGTTGGCTTGTACGATCGCTTAAACCTGTAATTGCCACCAAAGATTTATGAATATCTTGGGCGACTTCAGTTTGTTGTTCAGTAGCGTGAGCTATATGCGTGCTTTGTTCATGCACGGTGCCTATCGCTTGATTGATTTGCTCCAACGAAGTCACCACTTTAGCGGTTTTTTCAACGCCACTTTGAGAAAGGCCCTTGCCTGTTTGCATAACTGAATCAGTTTGCTCTGCCATATGTTGCAAACGCTCTACCATTTTACGGATATCCGTGGTGGACTCTTGCGTACGACTGGCAAGAGAGCGGACTTCATCTGCAACGACAGCAAATCCTCGGCCTTGCTCACCAGCTCGAGCAGCTTCTATGGCAGCATTTAGTGCAAGTAGATTAGTTTGATCAGCAATACTGTTAATAACATCGATTACCGCGCCAATGTTGTCCGACTCCTGACTTAACCCACTCACCACTTCCACCCCTTGGTCGATGGCTTCGGCTAAAGAAGTGATTTCAGCCATGGCGTCTTTTGCTTGTTGACTACCTTGAGTAACAATGGCTTCTGCTTGGTTAGCCGCTTCACTAGAGTGCGCCGCATTTGTTGATATTTCCACGACTGTGGCGGCCATTTGAGTAACCGCAGAAGATACATTATCAACTTGGCTTCGCTCTTGATGAATTTCTGCACTGGTACTTTGGGATACGTCTCGTAAATGATCAGCTGCATCGGAAACAGCCTTAGTGTTTAATGCCGTTTCCGTTAACAAACCTCGGAGCTTGTCGGTAAAACGGTTAAATTCTACCGCCAATGCTCCAATTTCATCTTTACTAGTAATGTCTAATCGTTTTGTTAAATCACCGTCGCCACTAGCGATATCCGCCATTGCAACACGCATTTTGGTTAACGGCTGAGTGATTTTTGCACTGGCTACATAAGTGATAAGTGCAATAAGGCAAATAATCGCTAGTGCCACAATAACTGCGGTAGAAATAGCGTTATTAATTGGTGCCGCTATAATACTCGCGGGGATCAAAATACCTAACGACCAATCCATCGTAGGGTTATCAAGCTTAGCGTGCCTGAATACCGCCACGTATTCTTCACCTTGCCATATTACTGACACTTGCCCTGATGATGTCGACGCTATCTTTCTCGACAAGGCACTAAAACCCTTAGTATCACTAAATACTGAATCAAATGACGTTAACGACGAGCTCAGCGGGAGCGGTGTGGTTTGCTTTGGAAAGTAAACAATGTTTTGGTTCTCATCCAGTAGGAACGCAGTACCTTGACCTTCAAACCGAATATTGTCGATAACCGACCCTATGGTACTGATAAGAATATCAATGCCACCTACGCCTATCAGCCTACCGTTTTGATAAACAGGTGATTGTACTACCGCTGACACACTGCCATCCTGCGAATCTACCGCGGGAGGGGTAACGTAAAGCTCTCCTTTGCTTACCGCCGATTGGAACCAGGGTCGTTTAGATGCAAAGTAGCCTTTATTCACATCTCCAGCATCAGGGCCGCTTTCATCAACCCCAACACGCCCTTGCTCAAAAAAGTACTCACTGGTAGCGGCAGATGCAAAAAAAGCCGACTTAATATTAGTGTCTTGGCTACTTATATTGTCAAAAACAGTGTAAACAGTGGCGGCGTCAGAAAGTTGGGCTTCACTGGCACCACGACGGGTGTGTTGTATAAAGAAATCTTTAAGAAAAGGGTTACTTAAAAAGGTTTTGGCTACACCACCATAGAGGGAAAAAAAGGCTTCCACTGAATCGGCTTCGTTAGCCACTAGTGCTGCAACTTCTTGTTCTACTTGGTGCCTCGTATTATCACCAACTATATTCACCAAAAAGAACGCGGTGACAAGCAACATAACTGCAATGCTTCCCCCCACGATCAACATAAACTTCTTCTGAAGGGACAATGAACTCATGATTACTACTCTATTTGTTTTTTATTTTAGTCGCGCGCAATAGATAATGAACATCTGGCGCTTAATATCGTCCACTCTCTTAAAATAGTAAAAGGCCCTCCCTTCCACTTTACTCATAATAAACAGTGCATTATTACTTTCCAATACAAACGAGTCGATTTCAACTCATATTTAACGCAAAAAGCCAATTCAACTAAAGTTTAAAAAAACAGATTAGATATTTTTGTTTATTTCGCACACAAGATAGCTTTAAGTGGTTAAATTTACCGCAACCAATGAAGGGAAGCCGATACAAAAAGCTGTGAGCTGTAAGCTGTGATGTCAGTAAGAAATGCTACAGTGAATAAAACACTGATAGAGAATAAAGCCAACAGAGAATGAGATGCTGAAAACTGATTAGAGTAATAACAGAAGATAGGTCTTCGAAAATTTCCAAAATTTTTAAACTATTTCGAAACTATTTCGAAACTATTTCAAGACTCTTTTAAAAATACAAAATGAACAATACAGCCACGACCAAATACATCATGGCTGTATGCGGAAAAACATAAAGGTTACGGCTTATGCCACTCCAATAACAAGTTATTGGCCGGCATCTTATGTATTTCACGCAGCACTAAGTCATTACTCCATGCTGTCAGCTCGCTGATATCACGATAGCCACCATATCCACGTTCGATAAGTGATTCATGAAATACTCTGTTACTTTCAGAAGAGAATTCGCCGCCAATAGTAAAGGGGCCATATTGACAAAAAACACCACCCGAAGGTAAGTATTCACTTACTGATTTCATCAACAGTTCAGCTTCATGACGCTGCATAATGTGGGCGGTATTAGCACTGTAGATACCTTGAATGGGTAGCGATGGAAAGCTGTCTTTACCTATAGTTAACGCCACGGGCTTTGTGACATTGGGTAACGAAGCTTCTTCTAACCAGGCTATAATACCTTCATGATAGTCAGGTTGGTCGCTACAATACCATTGCAAATGCGGCAAGTTTTCAGCGAAATATACCGCGTGCTGACCTGTCCCACTGCCAACTTCTAATACGCCTTTACAATTAGCAAACGTGCGATTAAGCACAGCTAAGATTGGCGCTTTATTGTTTTCGCACGCTTGGCTAAACGGCTTTGAGAACGACTCAGTCATGTAAATTAGGCCCCAACCATTTCTCAGCTTCTTCCAGTGTCCAACCTTTGCGCGTGGCATAGTCTTCCACTTGGTCTTTTTGTATTTTAGCCACGGCAAAGTATTTACTTTGAGGGTGGGAGAAATACCAACCCGACACTGCCGCACCTGGCCACATGGCGTAGCTTTCGGTTAGTTTCATGCCGGTATGCTGCTCTGCCGACAATAAATCCCAGATAAGCTGCTTCTCAGTATGTTCTGGGCACGCGGCATAACCTGGTGCAGGGCGAATACCTTGGTACTTTTCACGAATGAGGTCATCATTGGTTAAATCTTCACTTTCGGCATAACCCCAATACACTTTACGCACTTGTTCGTGTAAGTATTCGGCAAATGCTTCGGCTAATCTATCAGCCACGGCTTTCACCATAATACCGTTGTAGTCATCACCTGCCTTAATAAAACTATCGGCAAGTTCATCTTCACCTATTCCGCCAGTCACAGCAAAGGCACCAATATAGTCATTGATGCCTGATGATTTCTCGGCAACGTAATCAGCCAAACAATAGTTAGCAAATTTATCTTTTAAGGTTTGTTGACGAAGATGGTGGGCTACACCTTGCACTTCTGAGCGCGACTCATCGGTATACACTTCAATATCATCATCTACGCGGTTGGCAGGAAATAAGCCAATAACCCCTTTAGCGGCTAATGAGTTGTTAGCAATAATGTTATCTAGCATCTCATTAGCATCGGCGAATAAGGATCTTGCTTCTTCCCCAACGACTTCATCTTCTAAAATTCGTGGGTATTTACCAGCCAAAGACCAGGTTAGGAAGAAGGGCGTCCAGTCGATATACGGACGCAGCGTAGCAATATCTACATCCACTGGCGTTACGCCTAATTTTTTAGGGGTTACCGGTGCTTCTGTAAAATCTGGCGTGAAGGCATTAGCTCGCGCTTGCGCTAAGGTCACAGGCTTACTTCGAGGCTTCTTACGAGCATGCTGATCGCGTACTTTGTCGTATTCTTTTGCCAGTTCTTCGGCGTAAATATCTCGAGAGCCACGATTAAGCAGTTTTTGACACACGCCAACAGCGCGACTCGCATTGGGTACGTAAACCACAGGCGCATGATAGTTTTGCTCTATCTTCACCGCAGTGTGTGCTTTGGAAGTAGTTGCGCCGCCAATTAATAACGGTAAGTCGAAGCCTTGACGCTCCATCTCTTTTGCCACATGCACCATTTCATCAAGTGAAGGGGTAATAAGGCCAGAAAGGCCAATCATATCTACGTTTTCATCTTTTGCCACTTGCAAGATAGTGGCAGCGGGCACCATCACCCCAAGATCAATCACTTCAAAGTTATTACATTGAAGTACAACGCCTACAATGTTTTTACCAATGTCGTGAACGTCGCCTTTCACGGTAGCAAGCAATATTTTGCCATTGCTCTTAGTACCATCGGATTTTTCGGCTTCAATGTAAGGCTGTAAATGAGCCACGGCTTTTTTCATTACCCGCGCCGATTTTACAACTTGAGGCAAGAACATTTTGCCTTCACCAAACAAGTCGCCAACAATGTTCATGCCGTCCATCAACGGCCCTTCAATTACGTGTAGCGGGCGCTCGGCTTGAAGGCGGGCTTCTTCAGTATCATCAATGATGTAATCGGTAATGCCTTTTACAAGCGCATGGGCCAAACGTTTATTCACGTCTTGCTCTCGCCAGCTTAAATCTTCTTTTGCCGCTGCTTTACCGTCGCCTTGATAGTTAGGGGCAATATCAAGCAAACGCTCCGTAGAGTCACTACGGCGGTTAAGAATGACATCTTCTACCGCTTCGCGAAGCTCCTTTGGTATTTCATCATAAACTTCAAGCTGCCCCGCATTCACAATAGCCATATCCATACCAGCACGAATGGCGTGATACAAAAACACCGAGTGCATCGCTTCGCGAACAGGGTTGTTACCTCTAAACGAGAACGATATATTAGAAAGCCCCCCCGAGATATGCGCATAAGGGCAAAGCTCACGAATTTTTCGGGTTGCTTCTATGAAGTCTACGGCGTAGTTATCGTGCTCTTCTATACCCGTTGCTACCGCAAAGATATTCGGGTCAAAGATAATGTCTTCTGGCGGAAAGCCGATAGACTCTGTCAGTAATTTATAACTGCGCTGACAAATCTCTACTTTTCGAGCTTGCGTATCGGCTTGGCCTTTTTCGTCAAAAGCCATGACTACCGTGGCAGCACCATAACGTTTGATTTTTTGTGCTTGGGCAAGAAAGCTTTCTTCGCCTTCTTTAAGGCTGATTGAGTTTACAATCGCCTTGCCTTGCACACATTTTAGCCCCGCTTCAATCACTTCCCATTTTGATGAGTCAATCATAATAGGAACCCGACTGATATCGGGCTCGGACGCAATCAGGTTTAAAAAGGTAACCATGGCCTGCTTGGAATCAAGCATGGCCTCGTCCATATTGATATCGATAATTTGCGCGCCGCTTTCAACTTGCTGGCGGGCAACATCAAGAGCCGTTTCATAATCACCCTCTAGAATAAGACGTTTGAAACGTGCTGAACCGGTAACGTTAGTACGTTCACCAATGTTAATAAATGTAGAAAATTGTGCGCTCACGCTGCCTCCTAATGTACAAACGGCTCAAGGCCAGACAAACGCATTTTGGGTTCGAACTTAGGCACCTTTCTTGGTGCTATGCTGCTAACTGCCTCGGCAATAGCACGAATATGTTCTGGCGTACTGCCACAGCAGCCGCCTACAATATTCACTAATCCAGACTCTGCCCATTCTTTGATATGCTCGGCCATTTCAGGCGCTTCTAAATCATATTCGCCAAACTCGTTGGGTAAACCCGCATTGGGGTGAGCAGATACAAGGCACTCGCTAATGGTAGAGACTTCTTCAACATATTGGCGTAACAAGTCAGGCCCCAAAGCGCAATTTAAGCCAAACGAAAACGGGCTAATGTGGCGCATTGAATAATAAAAGGCTTCAGAGGTTTGCCCCGAAAGCGTTCTGCCTGAGGCATCGGTAATGGTGCCTGAAATCATCACTGGCAAATACTTACCTAGTTTTTCGAACACGGTTTCCACGGCGAAAGCTGCCGCTTTAGCATTTAGCGTATCGAAAATGGTTTCAAGCATAATCAAATCTACGCCGCCTTCGATTAGCGCTTCGGTAGACTCTGTATAGGCTTCTACTAAGGCGTCGAAAGTCACGTTGCGCTTACCTGGGTCGTTAACATCAGGAGAGATAGACGCAGTACGATTCGTTGGGCCTAATACACCAGCGACAAATCTGGGTTTATCAGGGGTTTTCGCTGTGAACTCATCAGCGGCTTTTCTGGCTAATTTAGCGGCAGCAATATTGATGTCTCTAGACTGCGCTTCCATGTCGTAATCGGCCATGGCTATTGTGGTAGCATTAAACGTATTGGTCTCAACGATATCGGCGCCAGCTTCAAAGTAATCACAATGAATTTGATAAATAATATCCGGCTGTGTAATGGCTAAAAGGTCGTTGTTGCCTTTCACATCACAGTGCCAATCGGCAAACTGGGTACCACGGTAATCTTCTTCTTCCAGCTTATGCTGCTGGATCATGGTTCCCATCGCACCATCTAATACAAGAATACGTTGTTGTGCAGCGCGTAGCAGTGTTGCTTGGGCGCTAGAAACTGGATGTTGACTCACGCGTTACCTCTTTGGCTGTGATTTTTCAGCTAACTGATTTAAGTCATATGGCGTTGTTTGGTAAACATAGTAGTTTAACCAGTTCGTAAAAAACAGACTCCCGTGGGAGCGCCATCTGACGATAGGTGGCTTGGTCGGATCGTTATCCGTAAAATAGTTTTTGGGTATAGACGGTGTCTGCCCTGCCTTTACGTCTCTAAAATATTCATCGCCAAGGGTATCAGCATCGTATTCTGGATGCCCCGTAACAAACACCATGCGCTTATCTTCTGAGGCGACAATATAAGCGCCTACTTCTTCAGACTCTGCCACCACATGCAGTCCATCTACACTATTGTAATTCGCGGTATCGATATGACCATAGCGAGAATGAGGCGCATAGAATACCGGGTCGAAGCCACGCAATAATTCATTATGGGGGTCGTTTACTTTGTGCTCGAACACGCCTGAAAATTTTTCTTTGCGCAGCGTGCGGGTAAAGTTATAAAAATGGTACATAGCAGCATGTGCAGCCCAGCATAAATATAGCGTGGAGTTAACGTGACGCTGTGCCCATTCTAAAATGGTAGTCATGGTATCCCAGTACTTTACGTCTTCGTATTTCAACAATGCTAGAGGAGCACCAGTCACGATAAGCCCATCGTACTTTTTGTCTGCCACTTGTGAAAAGTCGTGATAGAAAGCATCCATGTGAGACTGAGGGGTATTTTTGGGTGCCTGACTATCGATGCGAATAAAATCTACATCAATTTGAAGTGGCGTGTTGGAAAGTAATCTCAACAGCTGTACTTCAGTCTCAATTTTATTAGGCATCAAGTTTAAGATACCCACTTTAAGAGGACGTATATCCTGATTCGCCGCCCTATTGCTCTCCATGGTGAAGATGTTTTCGCCCAACAACACATTCTGCGCAGGCAGTTGTTCTGGTATACGAATTGGCATAGAAGGCTCCAGTCATAAGTTACTATGACTGTATTGTGGCAATTACCACACAGATGTCAACATCTTTACGTCTAGACGTCTAAACGGACGTTTAATGGCATTATTGAGAAGGGGATTGTTTGTGTACCATAAATAACATTTCTGCTTCGGCACGAGGAATATCACATGCCTCCATCACTTCCTCGATACTGGCGCCTTGCTTTACTAACTCGGCCGCTCGCTGATAAAGCCTTAGGGAGGGGTCTTGAAGTTTTAGTTCACGGATCTGATTTTCAAAGTCATCTTGTTTAGCTTGAAGGGCTTGTAAGTGGCGAGTAACCACTAAACTGCGGGTTTGTGCTTCATTTTGTTGATGACCAAAATCTCGAATTTGGGTATCCATGTCATCGGTTCTACGCGTTACTTGGTCTTGCAGTTCGCTTAATGCCGCATGTGTTTTTCGCTCTTTAAACGTCAACCATATTGCAAAAACACCAAGTGCTATCACAAGCGCAAGCAATATAAGTTCGTTGATTGTTGGAGCAATAAACTGCAGATCCATATGCGAAGAAGCCTTAATTCGTACCTATGTAAACCGGAAATAAAAAAGGCAGATAACTTAGTTACCTGCCCTTTAGACGTGTAGGTTGACTAAATTGAACTTAGTTCATCCCACTCTTCGTCACTTAACAGCTTGTTTAAATCCACGAGAATAAGAAGCTCACCGTCTCGGTTGCTTACACCTTGGATAAACTTAGCACTTTCTTCAGTACCCACGTTTGGCGCACTGTCAATTTCAGACGAGCGAAGGTAAACCACCTCAGCCACGCTATCAACAAGTATACCCACGACTTGTTCATCAGACTCGATGATCACAATACGGGTATTGTCCGTTATTTCTGTTGGTGGTAATCCAAAACGTGCACGTGTATCTATGACCGTAACAACATTACCACGTAGGTTAATGATACCTAGTACGTAGTCAGGTGCGCCGGGTACAGGTGCAATTTCAGTGTAACGCAATACCTCTTGTACTTGCATTACGTTAATACCGTATGTTTCCTCACCTAAGCGGTATGTCACCCATTGAAGGACTTCATCGTTACTATCGGTGGTATTACTGTTCGTTCTTTCGTCGCTCATGAACCTGGCTCCCAATACTCGGTGTCTGGTCGTTACTGCCTAAGCCTTTGTTAAGCATAGATATTAATTCGTTAACGTCAATTAACGCGCACATTTTCTCTTTAACCATCCCCGCTAACCAGGGACGCTTACCGGTAGACTCACGCCATTTGACGTCAGCTTTTGCCAAGGTGACCGTGTTAACCAGTTTCTCACTGGCCAATCCCCACGAACTATCCCCTAACATAATAAGATATCGGTAGTTCAATGACTCTGCGAGACTCTCATCATACTTTTCTGGCATGACCCATCTTGCAGAATCTACAACGCTAAGCTTCTCTTCGCGATGTATCATTACCCCCATGAACCAATCCGGCTTCCCAAATAGAGGGCCTATCTTTTCAATCTGATGTATACCACCTAGGGTGGTTAATGGCACTGCTAATGTTAACCCTGCCACTTCAAAAAATAATGCCTGAAAATTATTTTCGAGGCTGTCGACCAACAATGCTTTTTCTAAAGGTTGCTCCTCTTCTGAAGAGGCATCGACTGATTCAGCAGTCTCATTATCTATTTCATTGTAGTCGCTTTTTTCGTATTGCGTAGTTTCTTCGACATCTTTGCCTGTGCTAGATGACACTGCTTCAATAATGGCTTCTTCAACCACTACTTGTTCAGTGGTAGGTGCTTCATCAAATGTGGCTTCTTCGGCTAACGTTTGCACCGCTTGCTCAAGCAATTTTGCCGTTCGCGCAGTCACGTCTGCCGGATCATCTGGCTCTTTTAATAGGCTATCGAGATAAGCCTCTACAACGTCTTCCCGTGCAAAAGGTCCTTGATTGCTCATCTAACTTTACTTCTCCAAAACCTCAAGTAACTTGCTATAAGCCGTTACCCCTCGGGTTTTCGGGTATGCTGCGGAAATTGGCAACTGTACTAAACTCGCATCTCTAAAATGCGTATCTACGGGAATTACACCTTGCCAAACCCGCTCTCCATAATCGCTCATTAAACGCTTTCTAGATTCAAGCGCCGCGTTAGTGCGTTTGTCGAACATAGTAGGAATAATCACAGTGTCAAAAGACTTTTGAAGAGAGCGCCCCATTATTTCCATAGTGCGTATCATTCTGTCTAAGCCTTTCAGCGCCAAATACTCTGTTTGTGTCGGCACTATCACTTTATTGCATGCTGCCAATGCGTTGACCATAAGTACACCAAGTACTGGCGGACAATCAATAATGACCACATCAAATTCTTTCTCTACTTTGGCCAGCGCTTTTTTTAGCACTAAGCCCATTCCTTGCTCGCTACCCATTGTTCTGTCTAATGTGGCTAGCGCCATGGTAGCGGGCAAAACGTACAAATTATCTAGCTTAGTTGGACACAAACAGTCCATGACCATATCGGCAGTAATTTCAGAAGACTTAATAAAAATGTCGTAGACAGATTGACTGAGTAACTCTGCGTCTATGCCAAAATAGTAACTCAATGAGGCGTGGGGATCGGTGTCGACCATCAATACCCGCTTCCCGCGTTGAGCTAACAAACCACCTAAGGTTACTGTTGTTGTTGTTTTACCAACTCCGCCTTTCTGGTTTGCAACTGTCCACACCTTCATCGTTTTAATTCCCAGCTTATATTTACTTGGGTTGTCATTCACTCACAGGCAATACTATCGCTGCGCTTAGGCTATGTCATTTCGGTTAAGATACAGCTGCTCATATCATCTATATCAATACTGTTAACCGATATGTTTGCAACAGCTACCGCTTGAGGCATGCCATAAACAACACATGAATCCTGATCTTGCGCCCAAATAGTGGCACCGTTGTCTTTCATCAACCGGCAACCTTCTCGCCCATCTGCACCCATACCAGTTAATATAATACCCAATAAATCGCCACCATAAGCTTTGGCCAGCGAACCGAAGGTTAAATCAACACTCGGCTTATAGTTTATTTTATCAGACGGGTTAGCGTCGGTAATTACTACTTTCTTATGAGAGCCTGAACTCTCTATCAACATTTGTTTACCGCCGGGCGCTAAATAAGCGCAACCTGGTTTCAATATGTCACCATGTTCAGCTTCTTTAACCGCAATATCGCAATGTGAATTAAGTCGCTGTGCGAATGCGTTAGTAAAAGTGCCTGGCATATGTTGCACCAACACAATTGGATAAGGAAAGTCTGATGGCAGTGCTACCAGTATCTTCTGCAATGCCACTGGTCCACCCGTAGATGCTCCAATTGCTAAACACTTATACCTTTTACCAGAAGCCTTAATCGAGGAAACGGTGGGCTGCCTCGTGGCATCTTTCCTTCCGCTAAGTAGATTAGAACTCTTGAAAAACGCTGGTTTCGGCGCGTTATCAGGAAACTTCCTACTTTCAATACGCTTTAATACAGGGCGTTTTATACCGACACCACGCCGTGCAATCAATCTTACTTTTGTACACAGCAGTCGTGCTGCGTCTTTACGGTCTTGGGCGATATCTTCGAATTTCTTTGGTAGAAAATCTAATGCTCCGGCTTCTAACGCATCTAGGGTCGCTTGTGCACCATGGTGCGTAAGCGACGAAAACATCAAAATAGGCACGGGCCGTTTTTCCATAATGGCTTTTACCGCTGAAATGCCATCCATTATCGGCATTTCCACATCCATTGTGACTACATCAGGTAGCAGTGTATCTATTTTATCTAGTGCATCTTGCCCGTTACGAGCTTCACCAATAACTTCAAGCTCTCTGTCATCGTCGAGAATCTCGCGAACTCGACGACGATAAAAAGTAGAATCGTCCACGACCAGGACTTTAAAGACCATGGATGTTAATTTCCTATTTGTTACGCCGTTTTACTTTAAGGGCTTTTTAGCATAACGCTTCAGTAAGCTAGGAACATCTAAGATGAGTGCAATTCCACCGTCGGATGTGATAGTTGCTCCCGCCATACCTGGCGTTCCTTGTAATAAGGCATCTAATGGTTTTATCACCACTTCTTCTTGGCCTATTAGCGCATCAACAACAAATCCAACTTGCTGGGTGCCTATTTGAACCACGACGACGTGACCTTTTTCTTTGCTTATATTTTTAGGTCCGCGGATCAACCATTCTCCGAGGAAGAACAGTGGTATCGCTTTAGAACGAACTATCATGGTTAATTGGCCATCAACCGTATTGGTTTTCTTGATGTCCATATTGATAATTTCGTTGACCGCACCTAACGGTAACGCGAACGTTTGTTTCCCAACCACAATCATTAGGGTCGGTAATATTGCAAGCGTGAGTGGGACTTTAATATCGAGTCGAGTACCTTTCCCAAGCTGGGAATCAATATTAATAGTACCGTTAAGCTGGTTAATTTTTGTTTTAACCACATCCATGCCTACACCACGGCCCGAGATATCACTAATCTCAGTTTTCGTTGAGAAACCAGGTGCAAAAATAAGATTGAACGCTTCAACATCAGACATACGCGCAGCCGCATCGGCGTCTAAAACACCTCGGCTTATAGCAATCTCTTTCAGTTTTTCAGCATCCATCCCCTTACCATCATCTTCAATGGTAAGTAAGATATGGTCACCTTCCTGAGAAGCCGATAATCTCACGGTCCCCATTCGGGTTTTACCTGTAGCAGCACGGTCATCAGGCATTTCAATACCATGATCCACTGAGTTTCTTACTAAGTGAACTAAGGGATCAGCCAATGCTTCTACCAAGTTTTTATCTAAATCTGTCTCTTCACCTTCCAATTCCAAGGTAATTTCTTTTTTCAAACTACGTGCTAAGTCTCGAACAACGCGAGGGAAGCGGCCAAACACTTTCTTAATTGGCTGCATACGGGTTTTCATAACCGCACCCTGCAAATCACCCGTCACCACATCTAGGTTAGCAATTGCCTTCGACATACTTTCGTCGGCATTGGTTATTCCTAAACTCAGCAAACGATTTCGTACTAATACTAACTCGCCAACCATATTCATAATTTGGTCTAGGCGCTTGGTATCAACACGAACTGTAGTTTCTGCTTGAGGAGGTGCTGGGGTTGCTTTTTTGTCGTCTTTCTTAGCCGCTGGTTTAGCGGGCTCTGACGCTTTTTTAGCTGCTGGACTAGGCGCTGGCGCTTTTGCGGCAGGCGTTGATTTAGCCGGCGTACTAGCGGCAGATTGCTCTGCCTTGGCTTTCTGAATTGCTTCTGTCGCCTTTTTATCTACGGGCGGCGTATTTGCTGCTGGTTCAGCACCTTGCGCTGTAGGGCCTTGTCCTGAACCATGTAATTGGTCAAGCAATGCTTCAAATTCATCGTCGGTAATTTCTTCACCGCTAGGCGCTGCCGCTTTCGACGCAGCTACAGGCGCTGGTTCTTCTTCTTTGAATTTACCTTTACCGTGCAATTCGTCTAGCAGTGCTTCAAATTCATCGTCGGTAATATCATCACCTGAACCACCAACCGCGGGGGCTGCCGCTTTTGGTTCTGCTTTCGCAGATTTACCTGGGGCATTTGAACCATGAAGTTCATCCAGCAAGGCTTCAAATTCATCTTCAGAAATCTCGTCGATGCCGCCATCGCTACTTGCGGCAGGCGCTTCAGGTACAGGCGCTTCTTCTAACGCGAATTCTTCTTCGGCAGCGGGGACTTCAGCCGCTTCACTACTGTCACCAAAGATGTTTTCGTCTGGGGTTTCTGGGGTGCTTAACTTATGCAGCAAATCAACTAACTTTGCGTCTGCAGGAATTAGTGGTTCTTGCGCTTTAACACGCTCAAACATATCGACTACTACATCGGTGGCCTGAAGAATGGTATCCATTAATTCAGGCGTAAGAGTACGTTGTCCGTTTCGCATTACATCGAAAACGTTTTCTGCACCATGGCAAATTTCAACTAATTCGGTAAGCGACAAAAAGCCGGCGCCACCTTTTACGGTATGGTAACCACGGAAGATAGCATTCAGTAAATCTGCATCTTCAGGATTATTTTCCAGATCAACGAGCTGTTCTTGTAATTGTTCAAGGATCTCCCCAGCTTCAACTAGAAAGTCCTGTAATATATCCTCGTCAACATCAAACGCCATGCGCCCGCTCCCCTAAAAACCTAAGCTAGACAAAAGATCATCTACGTCATCTTGGCCAGATACCACATCATCGCGTTGGTCTGCATCAATAATTGGACCTTCGGCTTCGACACTATCGATCTTGTTAACTTTTTCGACTTTCGCTTCCAATGGCTTGTCTTGCTCCGCCTGTTCGGGTTCACCGAACATCGTCAGCATATTAACTAAGCTATCTTCCACTTCTTTTACGAGTTCAATCACTCTGCGAATAACTTGACCGGTAAGATCTTGATAACCTTGTGCCATTAACACTTCGGTAAGCAATGATGTAAGCTTAGCTGATTGTTTCGATCCGTCTTCTAGCAATTCGTCTAAATCTGCACATAAAACTTTGAATTCGCCCAACTCAAGTTGACGATTCATCAGTTTCTTCCATTCCGGCATAATTTTTTCGATACGGGTAGAGAGCACTTCAGCAATTGGCATACTCTCTTCAACTGCGTCCATGGTGGTATTGGCAGCTTTTTCCGTTTCTTCGATAACGTACATCAGTCGCGTTTGCGCATCAGGAATGTCATCAACGGTTAAATTTTTAATACGTTCATCGATTTGGAAGTTATTCAACGAGTCATGAAGTTGACGCGTTAATTTACCCACTTCAGCAAAGAGCTCAATGGACTCTTTCATCGAAACAGCTTCTAAGACAGCGTTCGCTGATGCGTTATCGCCCTCTTCAAGATACGCTACCAATTTTTTGGCTTCTTCGAGCGTTATGGAGACACTTTCATTTGTCGACATCCAGTAAACCTCATTTCTCTGGTGAGCGTCTGGATCAACCTAAACGTTCGAAGATTTTATCTAGTTTTTCTTTCAACGTAGCGGCAGTGAAAGGTTTAACAACATAACCATTTACACCAGCTTGCGCTGCGGCAACGATTTGTTCTTTCTTCGCTTCTGCTGTTACCATAAGAACCGGTAGGTGTTTCAACTTATCGTCGGCACGTATAGCGCGTAATAAGTCGATACCTTGCATACCTGGCATATTCCAATCTGTTACAACAAAGTCAAAATCACCTTGTTGTAGCATAGGCAGCGCGGTGCTACCGTCGTCCGCTTCCTGGATATTGGCAAAACCCAAATCTTTTAGCAGGTTCTTTATGATACGTCTCATGGTAGAAAAATCGTCAACCACGAGAATTTTCATACTTTTATCCAAAATAGCCTCCAATGAGGGGTTAATTGTTATTAATTTCTATTCTTCGTCAACTTGCCACGATTTCATTCGTGATTTGAGTTTTAACATGGCCTGACTATGAATTTGACTTACTCGCGATTCACTAACATCAAGAACTTCGCCTATTTCTCTAAGATTCAGTTCTTCATCATAGTATAAAGAAAGTACAATCGCTTCCCGTTCGGGTAATGTAGTAATAGCATGTGCTAGCGCTTTTTGGAAAGCCCCTTGCATCAAATCTTCTAACGGTGCGTCGCTGCCTCGGTTTTTTTCTGTAGAAATGACATCTTCAGAAACCCCAAGGTCTTCAATCCCCACCAATTTCCCGGCATTCACTTCGTTCAGCATTTGATGATAATCTTGCATGCTGACATTCATTTTAGCCGCAATATCTACATCTCGCGCGTCTCGGCCTGTTTCACCTTCAACTTGAGAGATGGCTTCTGTGATTGCCCTTCCGTTTTTATGAACGGAACGAGGAGTCCAATCACCTTTTCTTATTTCATCAAGCATAGCGCCACGAATACGAATACCTGCAAAGGTTTCGAAACTTGCACCTTTGGAACCGTCAAAATTTCGTGCAGCTTCTAGCAGTCCAATCATACCTGACTGGATTAAATCATCGACAAGAACACTGGCTGGTAGTCTCGCCATTAAGTGGTGTGCTATCCGCTTCACCAGCGAAGCGTGACGCTCAACTAATTGTGACTTGTCTGTTTGCTGTTGATAAGCGGCTGCTTTGCTATTCAACGCTGACTTCCTACTGCTTTATCTGCTATTAGTTGTTCAATAAAAAATTCTAAATGGCCACCTGGTTGCGCAGGAATAGGCCAAGAAGCTGCTTTGGCTGCTAGCTGGCCAATCGCCACCGCTGCGGGTGAACTTGGATAAGCATCTACTATTGACGTTTGCTTACGTACTGCTCGGCGTATGTTCTCGTCAAAAGGAACTATTGCTACCAATTCTAGCGCAACATCTAAGAATCGCCCTGTTACTTTAGATAATTTGCTGAAAAGTTCCTGACCTTCTCTAACATCGCGGACCATGTTAGCGACCACTTTAAAGCGAAAGACACCGTGTTCTCGGTTAAGAATTTTAATTAATGCATAGGCATCGGTAAGTGAAGTGGGCTCATCACACACTACCACCATAATATCTTGGGAGGCTTTGGAGAAGCTTAGCACCATATCGGAAATACCCGCTGCGGTATCCACAATAAGCACATCAATGGGCGTGCGCAACTCGCTGAATGCTCTTATGAGTCCTGCATGCTGCGTTGGTGATAGCTCTGCCATTGATTGAGAACCTGATGTGGCTGGTGCTATTTTTATACCGTGAGGACCCGTAACGAGAACATCGTCCAAGGTACACTCACCAGATAATACGTGGGAGAGGTTTTTCTCTACTCGCAATCCTAGCATTACATCCACATTGGCCAGACCTAAGTCTGCATCCAATACCATTACCCGCTTTCCCTGCTTTGCCATAGCAATAGCTGTGTTTAGCGTAATATTTGTTTTACCAACGCCACCTTTACCTCCGGTGACGGCGATAACTTTGATTAATCGTGATTGCTTCATTTTTCGTAAGCTACTCGCTTGATCATCAATCATACTGCTCGTGCTGTTTTAACCACATTGTTACTAGTAGTATGATTCAAACCGTACTTTTTATAAAGCTTTGCAGCAGCAGATACTAAAGATTTTGCTTCTGCAATCTTAATGTCTTCAGGAACTTTCTGTCCATCTGTTACATAACTGACAGGTAACTGGTACTCCACCGCTGCGCTAAGCACTTCGCCTAGAGAGTAGCACTCATCAAGCTTTGTAAAGATACAACCGCTAAGTTCCACCCCTTCGTACGCATCTATAATACGTTGTAATGCAGCATATTGGGTATTCGCTTGCGCTACTAGGTATTTTTTCACTGGCTGCATTTGACCGTTATCAAATTGATTTATCTGTTTAATTAATCGACTATCTCGTTGACTAAAGCCTGCCGTATCAATTAACACTAGTCTCTTATGGCGTAATTGAAACAATAAATCTGATAATTCTTCACTACTTTGTGCTTTACGCACTGTGCAGCCAATAATTTTTCCATATGTGGCTAATTGCTCAAACGCTGCAATACGATAGGTATCAATCGTAATCATGGCAACGGAGTCGGCGCCGTATTTCTGTGCGTAACGAGCAGCTAATTTAGCAACTGTAGTGGTTTTACCTGTTCCGGTAGGACCCACTAACGCTACTGCGCCCTTTTGCGTAAGTATATCGTTACCTGTCACATTAATGCGATTAGCCAATAGGTTTAAAAGATATACCCAAGCGTCACGCTCGTTGTAATGCGACGGCGTATAACTAATCAGTTGCTCTGCCAATGATTGGCTTAACCCCATGTCGGTTAAACGCTGAATTAAATAATGATGTACAGGCTGCTGACGACGACTTTTTGCTTCCATCAAATCAGCAACTTGGTATTGAAGCACATTTCGTAGTGACGCCAACTCTTCTTTAATTTGAGATAATTCGTCAGACTGAGGAGCACTGCTGTTATCAATGCTTTCATTAAGACTTGACGCTTGATGGCTTGGGAATTCTGAGGCGACTTGACTGGCTTCTACATCGTCGATAAAGGCTTCTGAAAAGTCTAAGTGTGATGCAATTTTATTGGCATGCTGAGCGTTAGCACTAGGTGCTGAAGCTGGGCTTTGAATACTGCCACCATGTTGTTTTTCCAACAGCGCTTTTAAGCTATCTGGGCCATCATCACCGATGATTTCGCTAAGACTTGGAACAGCCGCTTTCGCTCGCCCTGCTGCACTAGGCGCTGGCTTTTTAATCGACAGTTTGGCTTCCGGTTCTTTATCGTAAGCGGCGACCAATTCGATACCGTCAGCAAGCTTTCGGTTTGACATGATAACGGCATCGCTGCCCAATTCCGCTTTAACTTGGCTTAAAGCTTCTCGCATATCTTTGCCAAAGAAACGTCTGATTTTCATTGAAAACTCTCCAATCACCCAGTGTCAGATTATTGACCGACCGAACTGACTATTTTTATCTGCTTATCGTCGGGTACTTCCTGATAGGAAAGTACATGTAAACCCGCGACCGAATACTTTAAGAAGCGAGATAGTACGGGGCGCAACATACCGGAAGTGAGAAGTACTGCAGGCTCACCTTCTAATTCTTGTTGCTGACTAGCTTGCTGCAATGATTTTTGCAGCTTATCGGCCAGTCCTGGTTCTATACCAGCGCCATCTTCGCCACCTGCTTGTAATGACTGGTGCAACATCTGTTCCAACTCTGGCGCCAAGGTTATGACGGGTATCTCTTTCGCACCTTGGGTAATTTCTTGGGTGATTAGGCGTTTAAGCGCAATACGTACCGCAGACACTAGTACATCTGGGTCTTGGCTACGCGGGCCGTATTCGCTCAAGGTTTGTACAATGGTACGCATGTCACGAATAGGCACTCCTTCAAACAGCAAGGTTTGCAGCACTTTAACAATGGTGCTTAACGGCAGAATATCAGGCACTAACCCTTCAACTAGTTTAGGATGCTGCTTAGCTAGCATATCTAGAAGCTGCTGCGCTTCTTCATGTCCAAGTAGTTGGTAGGCGTTGTTAGTCAGCAATTGACTTAAATGAGTAGCAACCACAGTAGCAGCATCAACCACGGTATAACCCAGTGTTTGCGCATGCTCACGCTTATTCGGTTTTATCCATACCGCATCTAAGCCAAAGGCAGGGTCTTTGGTTGCACGGCCTTCCAGCTTGCCAAATACTTGACCCGGATTAATCGCAAGTTCTTCATCGTGACTTATTTGCGCATCGCCAATAGTTACGCCCAACATCGCAATGGTGTATAAATTAGGTTCTAAATCTAAATTATCGCGAATGTGCACCGGTGGAATAAGAAAGCCTAACTCTTGAGATAACTTCTTACGCACCCCTTTGATACGAGTGAGCAGTTCTCCGCCCTGAGACTTATCTACTAAGGGGATTAATCGGTACCCGACTTCTAAACCGATGGTATCTACGTGCTGCACATCATCCCACCCAAGCTCTTTTATTTCGGGCGCAACAGTGTCATCTTTCACGATATTCGCTGGGGTTTTAGGTTTTTCTGCCTCGCGTTTAGCCGCAACACCCTGCCAATAAGCGTAACCAGCGATAAGCACTGAAAACCCAATAAAGGCCAAATGAGGCATACCAGGAATAATCCCCATGACAAATAAAACACCAGAGGCAATATAAAGGGCTTGGCTGTTACCTAATTGACTACGTATTTCTTTGCCCATTTCTTGGGTTTCGTTTTCACGAGTAACAATAATAGCGGTAGCCACAGACAGTAACAGTGAGGGTATTTGCGCCACCAAACCGTCACCAATGGTTAAAATGGTGTATACCTCGATGGCGTTACCAAAACTTAATCCGTGTTGAATCATGCCAATAAAAAGGCCACCCACAATATTGATAAGCATGATAAAGAGTCCGGCGACCGCATCACCTTTCACAAATTTTGACGCACCGTCCATTGAGCCATAAAAGTCTGCTTCGGCGGTTATTTCTTCTCGGCGAGCACGCGCCTGATCTTGGTCGATATAACCCGCATTCAAATCGGCATCAATAGCCATTTGCTTACCTGGCATGGCATCAAGCGTAAAGCGGGCACTTACTTCTGAAATACGCCCAGCACCGGCGGTGACTACTTTAAAGTTGATAATAAGCAAGATAGCAAAGACCACCACACCCACTGCATAGTTGCCGCCAATAACCACCGCACCAAATGCTTCGATAACCTTACCAGCCGCATCGCCCCCCTCATGCCCATAAAGCAATACCACACGGGTAGAGGCCACGTTTAGCGCTAAGCGCAAAACAGTAGCGATAAGTAATACTAGGGGAAAAATACCGAAATCAACTGGCTTTTGCGTTAATACTGCCACCAAAATAATGACTAAAGACAGGGCTATATTAAAGCTGAACAATACGTCGAGCAGAAATGGCGGCATGGGAAGAATAACCATGCCCATAATGGCAAGAAGAACAATGGGAGCGCCTAAGCCACTGGTAATGTTCTGCAGCTGACTTTTATCGAATCGCTGAAGGTAACCGGATAACTGCATTACAGGGAGTCTCTCTATCGGAAAATTGACGCTTAACGCTATCTTTCAATGAGTATTACAACTACCGTGCCAGCTTTATACAAAACCGATTAAACGTAAGTAGGAGGGGCGCAATTTACAGAATTACAATTAAGAGGGGCTCACTTTGAGCCCTGGCCTTAGCGATATCTTAGCCGTAATTTAGCGCTAATTTAGGCCAAAAGCAGCGCTCTAACGGCGTAGCTCTGGTGGTATGGGTAAATCACGTTTAAGCGGTTTGGGTCGTTTCCCTTTACCCGCTCTGTGTGCTTTTAACTGATAAACGTGGGCTAATACTTGCGCTACCGCCATAAACAAGGCATTAGGCACTTCACCGTCAATCTCAGTTGAGTAGTAAACGGCTCGGGCTAACATGGGCGATGGAATAAGCGGTACATCGTTAGCAGTGGCTATTTTACGAATATGCATGGCTAATTCATCGGTGCCTTTTGCCACAACGACTGGGGCACGATTACCACTGTCATCATATTTTATTGCTACAGAGTAATGAGTTGGGTTGGTTACCACCACATCGGCCTGAGGAACTTCTTGCATCATTCGTTTAGTGGCAGCTTGATACTGCAAGCGACGGATGCGCCCTTTTACCAAAGGATCACCTTCAGAGTTTTTACGCTCGTCTTTCACCTCTTGCTTAGTCATCTTAATTTCTTTGTTGTGCTTATAAATTTGATAAGGCACATCAATAAGCGCAATAGGTATCATGCCGCAAACCAACATGATAAAAGCCCATTTCAGCATATCTAACGCGTGAAAAATATTACCCGGGTACAGCTCTAAATCAAGGTGCAGCCCTTCGTCTTCAAAAAACAGCAGTGCACCTAATGCCATCCCAACGATGACAACCACTTTGGCGATAGATTTAATTAATTCTACCAAGCCATTCATGCCAAACATACGCTTAAATCCACTAAGCGGACTCATTTTAGAGCCTTTAAATTTGGCACCTTCCCAGGTGAAGTTGTAGCCGCCTAACGCAATAGAGCCATATATTCCGGCTAACATGGCCACCGTCATATAAAGCAATACAGGTACACTGACTGTCGAAATTGCTTCACCCCATGCACCAAACATATGGGTGGTATCGTAGGTTTCATCTCGAGACAGAACAAACATGCGCTGCGTCAGCTTAAATACCGACTCGGCAATCCAGCCTCCAACGAACAAAAACATAAAGGCACTGACCACTAACACTAAGGTTGTGGATAGCTCTCGGGATCGGGCTATCTGCCCTTTTTTTCGGGTGTCTTCGAGTTTTTTCCCCGTGGGGTCTTCTGTTTTTTCGCTAGAATCTGAATCAGCCATGTATCACCTGACTTATTTTCATGGGCAAATCCTAAGAAGTTGACACATAAACTGCTCTGCCCGCAGCCACTGCGTTTCAAAATGCGCAGTAAAGTTATCTAGGGTTATCCAAATGATGAGCAACCCCATCACCTGGGCAATAGAAAAGCCGATACTGAAAATATTAAGCTGAGGTGCCGCTTTGGTCATTACGCCAAACGCTAAATTTACAATGAGAAGGGACACAATGGGCGCCAATGACAACGTAATCGCTGAGATAAACATCCAACCGCCCCAGTGGGCAATTTCCCTAAACTGCTCCCCTGTCCACCATGCTTCTCCTATTGGGAACGCATGAAAGCTCAACACAATCATGTGGATCATCGCGAGATGCCCGTCTAAGGTCCAAAAAAGCAAGGTAGCTAGAATTAAGTAAAATTGGCCTACGGCTGGCACGTTAATACCATTGACGGGGTCTACGATTGAGGCGAAACCTAAGCCCGTTTGCATCGCGATAATTTGCCCAGCCAGTACAAAGGTATTTAGCACCATCATGGAAACAAACCCGATAGCGACACCAATTAACAACTGCTGAATGCCAAGAATGAATGTACCTAGATTCACTAAATCATCAACAGGTGCTGGCGGCACTACCGGCATGATAATAAGGGTCAGCATAATACCTAGCAAAGCACGAACTTGCGGAGGAATAGATTGTGCACTTAAGCCAATCATCGCCACAAACAGGCCACTAATGCGCATAAAAGGCAGCATTAAATCAGCAAGAAACTGATTGATGGTAGCCAGTTCAACGACCATATTAACCGACAACCTGAGGTATCATTTCTACCATGTGGAAAGTGAAGTCCATTAACTTTTGTACTAGCCAGTTACCACCCCAGCTAAGCGCTAGTAAGGTAACAAGTAAGCGCGGCAAGAAACTCATGGTCTGCTCGTTAATTGAGGTAGCAGCCTGAAACACGGCTACCACTAACCCTACAATAAGACTTGGAACAATAACCGCAGACACCAGAACGATAACCATAAACATGGCTTCGCGGAGTATTTCAACAAAGACTTCTGGTGACATAAGCCCTCCTACACACCCATACCGAAGCTGGTAGCCAGTGTGCCAAATATTAGATTCCAGCCATCAACTAACACAAACAACATGAGCTTAAATGGCAGTGAAACAATCATGGGCGACAACATCATCATACCCATGGCCATCAATATTGAGGCCACTACAAGGTCGATAATAAGAAACGGAATAAACAACATAAATCCGATTTGGAACGCGGTTTTTAGCTCGCTGGTCACGAACGCAGGAATAAGGATAGTTAGCGGTACTTCGTCTGTATCTGCATATTTCCCCTCATCACCAGCAATACGCACAAAGGTTTCTAAATCTTTCACCCGAGTTTGCGACAGCATAAAGGCGCGCATAGGCCCTTTAGCTTGCTCTATGGCATCCAAACTTGTCATTTGTTCCGACAGATAAGGCTGCAATGCGCGTTCATTAATTTCTTCAAACACCGGTGCCATAATAAACATAGACAAAAACAAACTCACCCCAACCAAAATTTGGTTAGAAGGAGATTGCTGCAAACCAATCGCTTGGCGCAAAATTGATAACACCACTATGATGCGGGTGAACGAGGTCATCATCATGATGAATGCAGGAATAAGACTGAGCGCTGTCATGATAAACAGCGCTTGTAACGTCATAGTGTAATCTTGCGACCCATCGTCATTAGTCACAACGGTCACGGCTGAAATGCCTTGCTGTGCCAGTGCAGGCTCAGCAATCACCCAAGAAGCTAACACTACAAAAAATGCGGTCCAAAACTTACGCATCGTTTTTATCTTCCTTTATTGAAGGGTTCAGCTTACCTGCCATGGCGGCAACCAGCTTTTGTTTAAATGCGTCACCGCTGCCTTGCTGCCCATTTGCCACTGGTGTGTCCAAGTGCTTTTCAAGTTTACTTAAATGGGAAATATTATGACTGGTCACGCCCACTAGGTGCTGTTCATCGCCCACCTGAATAACCATTATTTTTTCTTTAGTGCCTGCCACCATACTGGCGACCACCTTCATTTGCCCACTACCCATGTTACCGACATTAAACCGACGCATGAGGTAAGCAAGCGCAAAAATAATTCCAACCACTAAAAGAAGTGATAGAAAAATTGACACTACAGAGGTGGGGTTAGTGATTGATTGGGTAGATTGCGCATTCACTACTTGCGTAAATATAAGGGGCAGCATTGCGCAACCCCTTGCTATGTAAGAAGATTTATCGAAGCTTCTTGATTCTCTCGATTTGACTAATAACATCCGTTAACCGAATACCGAATTTATCGTTGACCACTACTACTTCACCATGAGCAATCAACGTGCCATTTACCAATACATCTAATGGCTCACCAGCAACTCGGTCCAGCTCCACCACAGATCCCTGGTTCAACTGTAGCAGATTTCGGATACTTATTTGACTACGCCCTACTTCCATCGAGATAGTGACTGGAATATCCAAAATGGTATCCAGCTTCTTTTTCTCTTCTTGGGTTATGGGTGTGTCGTCGGTTAATTCGTCGAGTTCTGCAACCTGAACATCATCATTTTCCTGATCGTCAGCCTCAGAATCGGCTTGCTCCGCCATGGCGGCAGCCCAATCGTCCATACCGTCTTCACTCATGGGATATTCCCCTCACCTTACAGGTCTTCTTCGAGTACTTGCAGCTCAGCATCATTATCTATAATGCGCCCGCCGCGGGTTAATAATTGTAGCTCAGACTTCACAGAAGTCGGTCTTGCAATCTTTTCTACTATCTTCAGGGCTAAGTTATCTCGTGAGCGACCTAGCTTAGCTCTGAACGTAGGTAAATCTTCAATTAGCACAGTAATGGTTTCTGGCATTTCCACAGGAATAATTTCTCCTGGCTTAAATTCCATTACTTGGCGTAATGACACATCCACATCAAGCATGTGGGTTGTCAGTGCCACTTTTACGTCCATGATTTCATCGCGAAGTGCTTTACTCCAACGTAAATCAGTGTCTTCTTTATCACTTTGCACACCCGCATCTAGCAATTCGCGGATAGGCTCTAGCATTGAGTATGGAAGTGACACGTGGAAATCGCCACCACCACCGTCAAGCTCTATATGAAACGAGCTAATCACCACCACTTCAGTGGGGCTCACAATGTTCGCCATCGCGGGGTTTACTTCTGAGTCTAAATACTCAAAAGACACGTCCATTACTGGCGCCCACGCTTCTTTATAATCTTCAAAAATAATCTTAAGCAGCATTTGAATAATACGCCGCTCTGTTGGCGTAAATTCCCGCCCTTCAATTTTTGCATGATAGCGGCCATCACCTCCAAAGAAGTTATCTACCAGAATGAAAACCAAGCGGGCTTCCATGGTAATAAGGCCGGTACCTTTAAGCGGGCGAAACCGCACCATGTTCAAGCTAGTGGGTACAAACAAGGTATGAATGTATTCACCGAACTTAATCATTTGAATACCGTTAATTGACACTTCCGCAGAACGGCGCATCATGTTGAACAAACTCACCCGCATGTGACGGGCAAAGCGTTCATTAACGATTTCCAGTGTAGGCATACGCCCACGAACAATCCTATCCTGTGACGAGAAGTCGTACTCTAGCGTAGAAGCATCGGAGTCGGCATCGCCAACCTCGTCTTCTTCTACATCGTCTACCCCGTGTAGAAGGGCATCGATTTCATCTTGAGATAATAAATCACTCACAGTTATCTACCTGTTATTGCATCACAAAACCAGTGAAGAGCACACGCTCAACCACATCACTTCCCGCGATGTCTTTAAGCACTTTTTGTACTTCAGTCACCGCTTGTTCACGCAGTTCAATTTTTCCTGCTTCAGTCACCAAATCATCGGCATTTGATGTACTAAAGACTTGCAGCAAAGTACCTTCAATTAACGGTATGTGGGTTTTAGCCAACTCTTCATTGTCTGAACCCCGCACTAGAAGCTGCACTTTAATTTGTACTAATCGGTCTCGACCTGTACCCGGAACGTTAAAAACGAAAGGGCGCGGCATAGCAACGTACAAGGCGGTACCTACTTCTGCGCTTCCGCCTGGGGCCGCTGCTTCAGTGGCGGCTTGCTCGTCGGTTTCGGCAAGTTGCTCTGCAGCTACAGGCTCCTCACCACCAGCGAATAAAAGAAAATAGGCTGCTGCACCACCGCCAACTAACACCACGGCGATAATAATAATCAGCATCATTTTGCCTTTCTTTTTACCACCTTCTTCAATCTGTAACTCTTCTTCAGCCATGTCTAATCCGTCAATATCCCACGAGGAACTCGTATTATCAGGCTTACGACGCAAATGGCAACGTAAGCCTGCATAAATTTGCAGTTCTTATAGCAGATAGCGCAATTGTACATCAACCCTACTTAAGTCTTTGCCTTCGCTATCAACCTACTAAGCGTAATAGTCTATACCGCCTTTCGCTTCCCTTGTGACAGACTGCTCTATCACCGTGGAACCCTCGTCGAACTCACCGTCGATATCTTGGCTAGGTACACCGTTACCTGCAAGTTGCTGGCCACTTCCATCACCATTTTGTGATGAGTTATCTTTACGCACTTCTGATTCACCTAAATTAATGCCTTGCTCTGCTAGCATATCTTTTAACCTAGGCATGGCATCGGCTAGTGCATCTTTAGCGTGCTGTGACTGCACAATGAAGCTCACACTGGCTGCATCACCCGATACATTCACTCGTACCTGCATACTGCCCAGTTCAGGCGGATCGAGCCTAATTTCTGCCATACTGTTTCGCGCATTCACCATCCAGCGAATTTTCTCATGCAATTGTTGCTGACCTTCAGGCTTTAAAATATTGACCGGTTTGTCAGCGCCCTCAAATTGAAGCTGAGATTTGGTCGACTCCGCGCGAACTTGGTTGTTTTCATTCATGTGAGAATCGATACTGACGAGCTCACTTTGCAATGCTTGATGAGCGCTTTGCTGGGTGCCGTTTACCAATTGCATAAATTGGCCTGCGAGCGCATCAGTTTGCCCCGCTACATTCTGCATTTGTGTTTGTGTTAACCCTGCTTCAGACGCTGCATCGGCTACAAGTGCCGAAAGATCTATTCCTGGCTCACGCCCTTGAGCGACTTGTTGCTGAAACTCGTTTATGCCAGCAATCAAGTTAGACTTAACCACTTGCTGTTGGGCTGCGGTTGTCGCAGTAGGTAATGATGCCGCTACGCGTTCGGCAAATGCTTCAGCCGCCTTTTGCGCACTTTCTGGTGACATCATCGCAATTGACTGCAATAAAGACTCGCCTTGGCTATCGGTAAGTATATCGCTAGCTTCTGTGGAGACTGTATCGATAGGATTGCTATTCGTTTGCGTTGATGCAGTAGATTGGCTTGAAACACCGTTGGCTAGCGCTGCATTTAGCGTCTCTTTGGTGTCAGTTTGCGCAGTAATTTGTTCTTGAAGAATACTTAATACTAACACCTCATCGGCACTCAAGGCTGGTTCATCTGCGGCTTCTTGTTCGACTAATAGCGCGTGCTCTGAATTCTGTGTTTGAGCATCAGAAGTTTCTTCGCCATTTTCGCTAGCATCACCTAAAAACTGCGCAAGCAGGTTAGCTAAGGGATCGACTTTTTCAGACTGCCCTGCATCGACATCGGTTGTTGCAGCGTTTTCATTTGCTTTAGCCAATAAGGCCGCGGTGAGTGCTTTTACTGCTTCTAAGGTTTCACTACTAAGCCCTTCGCCTGCATCTTGACCAAGTTCCTCACCGGCTTGATTCTCTAGCAAGTTCATTAAATAAGCGGTTATTTCTGTTGCTGAGCTTGTATCAACATCCTCAGGAAGACTCGTTGAGGTTAATGTATCGTTTACTGCTGCATCGCTTTCGTTGCTGCCGTTATTTAACGCCAACGCACTTAGTACGTCTTCGCTCATCAACTCATCACCCGCTAGCAAAGCTTGTGCTGATTGCTTCGCAGCTAATTCGGCATCCTCTATCTCGCCAGCGTTTAATAAATCATCGATACTGGCCGTGTTACTGCTAGCTTCGGCATCTGAAGAAACCTCAGCGTCACTAGAAGCGCCTATCATTGATGTTACATACTCAATCCAGTCTGTGGAGCTTTCGCTATCCCCGCTTCCAATACTCGTTAACTCTTCGGGTGGTAAATCGATATGGCCGCCAAAGAAGTCTTTCTTATTATCGTTATTTTCACCGTTATTTAGGCCATCGTCTTTACCGCCTTTGTTTGCATCAGCGTCAATTCGACGTGCCTGCGCATCAGCAATGTCAGTATTTGCCGATTCATCCGTGTCTTCGCCAGGTGGGGTTACATCCCCCACTTCGCCTTTATTGCCTGTTTGGTCCGCTTGATCGCCATTTCGCGCTTGCGCTTCATCATCTTTTACCGGAGGTAAGTCAACATTTCCTTCCTCTGGGTCAACCGAGCGGTTATTAGCCGATTTCTTATCGATAGCAGGGTTTGCACTGTCGCTGACTGAGGCGCTGGTGTGTCGCGAGGAATGACTTTTGTTCTGGGCCTCGAGAGACTTTGCACTCGATTCTTTAGCTTGAATATACGCAGCTTCAAACGCGTTGTTATTCTGCGATGAATCATCTGCGCCCATGCCAGCTTCTACGGCTTTTGCCGTTGATGAAGCTGAAAAAGGCAATGCGGCAATGTCTGTTTTTTGTGCGGCAACTTGTTGCATCATATTTTTACCGTCCTGCTATGACTTTAAAAGTCAGAACCATGAAAACCCAGATTGAATCGTTTTATCTCTACATCCCCAGTGTCCGTGGGCTGTAGGCCGACACTTAACTTTAAAAAAGCTTCCGTATCAGTATTCAAATTAGGCGAATAAACACATTAATGACTAACGAATTTGCAAAGAGTGTTCCATTGTGGAGATTAAACGACGAGGTATTTAAAAAATCGAAAGGATTGAACGACTTGGGGTAAGTAGCAAATTGGACAAACTGACTAGAAGAATGTTTTTCCGCTTCTAAAAAATTTCTGTGTGGCAAATTCGTCCATCATAGCTTGCTCAGCCCTCGCCTCTTTTGCCACTTTAGCTAAATGGCGTTTATTAAGAAGCAACTCTACCGCTTTCACTTTTTGCTGCTGCTTAAGCCAAAGCTGCTTGCGTTGATCGGCAGCCATATTCGCTTGTGCTATCACATTCATTTGCTGTTCACAGGCTTTATCTAATTTGCCTACAAACGATAAATGCTGTTGGTAATGGGTAGCAGTCACACCCGCCTTTCCCGTTTGCTGAATGCCTTTTAAGTAATCAATTCTATATTGCTCGAGGCTGGTGAGCTTTTGTTTCTGCTGCATCACATTTTGCTGCGCTTGTTGGAACATTTGCGCAATGCGTTGCTCTCTTTCTCGTTCAAACTCAGCCAGACGCTCTAGTTGTTTAGACATAATTAATTACCCTTGTCCTAAGCCTTTCGCTAATGCAGCCATGCCCTCTAAACATTCATCATAAGGCAACACGTTCTTCATACCTTGCTGCAGGAACGCGTTAATTGCAGGCTCCGCTCGTATGGCTAAGTCGATACGAGGGTCTGAACCTTTGGCATAAGCACCAATAGAAATGAGGTCTTGGTTTTGTTTATAGTTTGAATAAACTTGCCTTACTCTGCGTGCCATTTGTTGATGTTCATCGCTGACCACCATAGGCATAACACGGCTAATAGAAGCTTCAATATCGATGGCGGGGTAATGACCGCTATCGGCGAGGGTCCGTGATAACACAACGTGGCCATCTAAAATAGCCCGTGCGGCATCGGCAATGGGATCTTGTAAATCGTCACCTTCGGTAAGTACCGTGTAAAAGGCGGTGATAGAACCTTGTTTCTCACTTCCGTTACCCGCCCTTTCTACCAATGCAGGTAATCGGGCAAATACCGAGGGCGGATACCCTTTTGTGGCGGGAGGCTCACCCACCGCTAATGCAATTTCACGTTGGGCCATGGCATAACGAGTAAGAGAGTCGATAAGCAGTAATACTTTTAAACCTCGATCGCGAAAGTATTCAGCAATGGTAACTGCCGTTTCGCAGCCCTTTAAGCGCATTAACGGTGAAGTATCAGCAGGCGCTGCTACCACTACCGCACGGGCACGCTCTTCTTCGGTTAAGATATCGTGGATAAATTCTTTTACTTCTCGGCCCCGCTCTCCCACCAAGCCAACCACAACCACGTCGGCTTCGCAGCCCCGGGTCATCATACCGAGTAAAACACTTTTCCCCACGCCACTGCCTGCAAAGAGCCCCATACGTTGACCTACGCCAACGGTATTCAATGCATTAATGGCGCGAACACCGACATCCATAGGTTGGGTAATAGCGCGGCGAATTAAGGGGTTAATAGGAGGCCGCGTAGTAGGTACGCGGGTTTCAGTTTGAATTTCGCCAAGGCCATCCAGCGGGTTGCCGTTACCATCAACCACACGGCCCAACAGCCCCATACCCACAGCAAGACCACTTTGTCGATTTAGCGGCATTACCCGACTTCCTGGCACTATGCCCCGTACGGCTTCGGTGGGCATGAGGTAAGTAATATCGGCGCCAAACCCCACCACCTCAGCCTCAATTTCACCTTCAATGGTTTGCACAAGGCACTGGCTACCGACTGGTAGTTGGCACCCAACAGCTTCCAGTGTAAGGCCTATGCCTCTGACCAGTTTACCTGCCGCCACAATAGGCGGCGATGACACTTGCTTCTGCAAGCTGTCGAAATGCGCATGCCAAGGGCTAGTCATCTGATAAACCCTGATTCACCATGAATTTATCAATGACATCGCGACAGCGGCGTTCAATGGAAACATCTACAGCGTTTTGTTCAGTGGCAATGTCACAGCCACCGCGCTCCATGGTAGGCGCTTCAATGAATTGCCACTCTTTCTCTTTCAACGTAGCTTCAGAATAATGTTCGGTTACTAGCGCTATATCATCAGGATGCATATGAATTTGATACCGAGTTTGATTAACCGGCAGAGCTTTCATTCCTTCGCTAAGGGCTTGTAAAATCACTTGATGATTCGACGTAATTTCGGTTTTAATCACCGATTTAGCAAGGGTCACTGCAAGCTTTACTAGCTGGTCGCGGGTTTCGTCGTTGGCTTGTGATAATGGTGTATGAAGCTTTTCGATAAGTTGCTGCCAGACTTCAACTTGCGCAGAAATTAAGCCCTTACCTTCTTCTAACCCTTGTTCAAGACCCTCAGCGTGTCCAGACTCACGCCCTTCACTAAGCCCCAACTCTAGGCCTTCGGCTTTTCCTTCTTCGAAACCTTGCGCTTTGCCTTGTCCGTAGCCTTCATCATGAGCAGCTTGTCTAATCGCTTCAATTTCTTGCGCAGTAGGAGGAAGAATTTCAGCTTCTTCCTCTTCCGGTGGCTCGTATTTCCAATCTGAACGGAAATTCAGCGCATTGGTTTTGTCTTTATCTTGTGGCTTTTCGGGCTGTTCAACGAAGGGCAAATCCCAAGGTTTTGCATCATTTAATTCGTCGTCGCTGAAGCCTTTATTTGATGACATCAATCTACCCAGGTAACGTTTATGAGGCCTTTGGAAAATTAACGCAAAGGCCTATTTTAACCACAATGGCGAATAATTAATGAAGGGTTATAAGAACTCTTCACCGCCTCCGCCGCCCAGCATAATCTCACCTGAATCGGACAGTCTTCTGGCAACAGAGAGAATTTCTTTCTGTGCGGTTTCAACTTCAGATATACGTACAGGCCCCAAGGCTTCAAGGTCGTCGTTAAGCATTTCTGCTGCACGCTTCGACATATTCTTCATGATCTTGTTCTTAAGCTCTTCATCGGCGCCTTTAATTGACTTAAGCAGCGCATCTTGTTGCACTTCGCGCAAGATAGCTTGAATACCTTTGTCGTCTACATCGACTAAGTTGTCGAAAACAAACATGAGATCTTGAATTTGCTGGCTCATCTCTTCGTCTTGTTCACGGATGGCATCCATCAACTGACCTTCAATAGCGGTATCAAGGTAGTTCATGATGTTCGCGGCAGATTTCAGGCCGCCCATTTTAGCCGCTTGCGTACCCGCTTGACCGGCGAACTGTTTCTCCATGATTTCGTTAAGCTCTTGCAGTGCAGCAGGCTGAACTTCTTCAAGGTTAGCAATACGCATTAACAAGTCTAGGCGCACTTTTTCTGGGAACTGCGCCAATATTTCGGCACTCTGCTCTGGCTCTAAATACGACAATACAATGGTTTGAATCTGAGGATGCTCGTTTCGAATGATACTGGCCACTTGCTTCGAGTCCATCCACTTCAACGAATCTAGGCCTTTCGCCCCACTTCCCATCAGAATTTGGTCAATTAAGTTAGCCGCTTTATCTTCACCTAATGCAGCAGTAAGCGCTCGCTTAACAAAGTCTTGGCTCTGGAAGCCGATGGTACTGTAGTTTTGAATCTCTTCAATAAAGTGTTTATGCACAGACGTAATTTTTGTCTGCGTCATATCATCCACTTTTGCCATCTCAGAGCCCAGCTTTTGAACTTGCTTTGGCTCAAGATGTTTTAATATTTGTGCAGCGTCTTCTTCAGACAAACTCAGAAGCAAAATAGCGGCTTTTTCAACCCCTTCTAGCTTACTGACGTCATAGGACGCTTCTTCAGTAGTGGCAAGTTCTTCAGCCATAATACGCTCTCACTTACTCATCTTGCATCAGCCAGCCCTTAACAACTTGGGCTGACAATTCAGGTTCGTTCGCAACCAGTGCACGAACCGCTTTTAATACGTCTTCATCTTTATGTAAATCTGGCAGCATTAGTGAACCATCTGCCGCGAAGCCCACCTGACCTTCATCGAAGTCAGTAGACAGCATACTAATGGTTTCGTCACCAAGGTCTAAACCTTCATCTGCATCAAAGTCGTCAGCTTCTTTCGACTCATCAGGGTTAATCAAGCGACGTAGCATTGGTCTTATCACAAAGATGATAAGCACGATAATAACTAAACCACCAATGACTAGCTTAAGTATAGGCAAAAATGCGGGCTGTTCCCATATTGGCGCATCTTCAATAACACCATCATCCATACGAGTGAACGGAACACTCACCACTTCTAGCGAGTCGCCACGAGTCACATCAAACCCAACACCACCTTGTAGCAAACGGCGAATGTTTAATAACGCTTCTTGATTGCGAGGCTCTGCAGAGGTAGTACCATCTTCACCAGCAACTTGAAGATAGTCTACCGCCACCGATACGCTTAACCTGCGAATTACGCCACTTTGCTTTTTGGTATGACTAATGGTGGTGTCTAGTTCGTAGTTACGAGTAGATACTTTCGACGTGCTTCCTGGCAGAGTAGCTTGTGCGCCTGCTTCTGGATTTTCAGGAATATTCGAGTCTAACGGAGGTTGATTAGTTAACGCGCCAGGAATACCCATAGCACCACCACCCACACTATTTTGTTCATTGATCATTTCGCTGCGAACAGCTGGCAAATCGGGGTTATAGCTACGCTGAGTTTGCTCTAGTGCAGTAAAGTCCATACTCACATCCGCTTGCGCGGTGTAGTTACCAATTCCCAAAACAGGAATAAGAATAGCGTCAATTTTTTCTAGGTATTCTTGTTCGCGCTGTCTTTCAATTTCATATTCTTTTCGTGCTCGAGCACTTAGCGAGTCTTGTGAACCCGAATTTAGTAATCGGCCATTGCTATCGGTCACCGTTACCGCAGATGGCTCCATGTTTTGTACCGCTGACGCCACAATATCGATAACTGAGTCAACTTCCTCTCCGGCAATCACCTTGCCGCGCTTAGCAGTAAGTACTACAGTAGCAGAGGCTTTTTTCTCACGACGAGCAAATACATTTTCTTTTGGCATCGCCAATAGAACCCGTGCTTTTTGTATACTTGAGATATCTTCAATAGTGGCAGCGATTTGTTGCTCACGGGCGTGTTTCAAGCGTTCCATCTCTACCCGCTGACTTACCCCGAATCCCATGTCCTGCATGATAATATCGGTTCCAGCATCGGAAGAGCCGGTTAAGCCCTGACGCGTCATGCCCAAGCGTATAGTTTGAAATTCATCGCTTCGAACGTATACCGTATTCCCCTCTAAACGATATTCGATTTGATTGGCGTCCATATAATCCAAGGTTTCAATAAGCTCTTGGGTTTCCATTTTTGCTAACGGACGAAAATCAGGCTCTTGTGCCCAAATTAATATGAAGACTGCAATGGCGACACATATAACAAGCACTACCACTAACGCCATTTGGCGCATCATGTCTGCACTGCCTAAGGTATCCATGAATCCTGATTTATTCTCAGGCTCGCTATCGTTACCCATAGATGGGTCGTTAACGGTCAAATTTGTGCCTGTTGCTTCAGCCATGACTTACTCCAACTACACCGGCATGTTCATAATGGTTTTATACGCTTCAAGTACCTTGTTACGTACTTGCACTGTGGCCTCAAAAGCTATGCCTGCTTTTTCTTTAGTTAGCATAACTTCGGCAAGGCTTAGTGACTTATCACCCATTTCAAACCGCTGCTGTAAATCTTTAGATTCTAATTGCATGCCATTAACCCCATCTACCGCTTGCTTAAGCATGGTAGAGAACTCGTTGGCCGAGGGATTAATCTCGTTTGATGGTTGAAGTTCGTTTGCAGGCATACGAGTTTGCCCAATCATGCTTTGCATTTCTTGGTACAAACTATTGGCTTTAACGTCCATAACCACTCCTTCGAATGTCGGTGGGGAATTGCCGCTTAACGACAATGCGCTTTAATTACTTATGCTTAACTATAAGCAAGCGGCAAGCCAACTTTAAAAACCATCTGAAATCAATTTAAAAACAATGAGTTATGTGGTTTTTCAAGGGAATTGCCAATTTTATGACAGAGAGGGGAGAATAGCGTCAAGAAAGTGAATGGACGTAAGATTATGTAAATACGCGATGCAAAAATGCTCGGTGGCAGCGCAGAAGGTCTCGCACGTTGCCGTGACGCCCAGTCCAAGCCAGTATAAATACAAGCACAACTGCAAGTACAATACTAAAAGCACAGCAGCTAAAGCGTTAAAAATAAGGGGCTAATCGCCCCTCATTATCAAACTAGTTTGAGATGTTAGGCCGGTAATTCAATCCCGTCTTCACGCATTCTGGCTAACTTATAGCGTAAGGTTCGAGGGCTGATACCCAATTTTTCCGCCACATCTTTACGCTTACCATTACATAGAGTAAGTGTATCAAGAATGATTTGATGCTCCTGCTGGCGAAGCTCTGAGCCTAAACGACTATTATCTTCGGGCTCGTCCTGCTTTACTGCCATCTCGTCATGCACAGCCATATCAATCATTAAGTCACCAGACTCTATACTGCCGTCTTCACACAGTATAAGTGCCCGCTGAATAACGTTTTCAAGCTCTCGCACGTTACCTGGCCATGTATATTGCGCCAATTTGTTTCGTGCAGCTGCACTGAGACGTACATTGCCTAGGCCTTGCACACTTGTGTGACGATTAATAAGGTGTTCCGCTAACGGTACAATATCACCTGGACGCTCTGCGAGCGGGCGCCATGTGATAGGGAAAACATTTAGGCGGTAATATAAATCTTCTCGAAAGTTTCCAAGCTCTACCGCTTTACGTAAATCTCGGTTACTGGTTGCAATAACCCGTACATCTAATTTAATCGTTTTACGTCCACCAAGCCGCTCTACTTCACGCTCTTGAATAACACGAAGTAGCTTTGCCTGAAGTGCTAAATCCATTTCAGTAATTTCATCTAATAGCAGTGTACCACCTTGGGCTTGTTCAAACTTACCTGGGCAAGCTTGAATAGCGCCGGTAAACGCGCCTTTTTCATAACCAAACAATGTCGCTTCAAGCATATTTTCAGGAATAGCTGCGCAGTTGATTGCCACAAAAGGTGCATCTGCGCGAGAAGACTGGTCGTGTATATAGCGGGAAAGTACTTCCTTACCAGAACCACTTGGCCCAAGCACCATCACGGTCGCTTCTGACTTCGCCACTTTTCTTGATAATTCGAGTAATTTTAAACTAGAAGGGTCAGCCACGATAGGCGTGCAAGATTCGACTTTTTGTGCAGGCGCATAGCGTCCAACAAGATTAAGTAGCACTTCAGGCGCGAATGGTTTGGACAGATAATCAGTAGCCCCATCTCGCATGGCCTGCACGGCATCATCGATGGTGGCGTACGCTGTCATTAATAACACCGGAAGTTGAGGGTATTTCGCCTTAATGCTTTTTAATAAAGCAAGGCCACTCATTTCACCCATTTGGATATCACTTACCACAAGATCTATCTTTCGACCCGCTAATACCATTAACGCAGCCTCGGCACAGTCGGCATCTACAACATCGTAATCGCCTAGTAATAAGGTGTCGTACAACGCTTCGCGTAATCCAGCATCGTCTTCCACGATAAGAATAGTTGTTTTAGACATTTCTAATTCTCCTAGCAATTAAGCGACATTTGAGTGAGGCTTATTGTGTTGCCCGATAGCCTGAGTGTTACAAGGCAATGCAAGCGTAAAGCAAGCACCTCCTTCATTAAGATTTACCACGCTAAGCGAACCGTTATGTGCTTTAGCTACCGATTTCACCACGGCTAACCCCAGCCCTGTACCATGAGTTTTGGTGGTAAAGAACGGCTCGAATATTTTATTGATTAGGGTATTGGGTACACCTGGTCCCTTATCATTAACGCAAAGTAGCACCTTATCTTCATGCACTACTGCATTAACTGAAACCGTGTAGCCCTTAGGCGTAACTTGACTCGCATTTTGAATAAGGTTCAGCACAGCACCTTGCAACGCGGTGAGATTCCCAGTGATAAGTGCATCCGTTGAATCGAAGCCATGAAAAGCAATTTTTTGTGCTTGCTGCGCAGTGATGGTTTGCGCATTCGGCTCAATGGCTTCTCGCAAGCTGGCAAGCGACAAGGTATTCACAACTTGTTGTTCACCAGACTTGGCGAACAACAGCATGTCATTAACTTGGCTTTCTAACTCTTTCAGTCTGTCTGTCATCTTTCGAGCAAATTGCTCAGATGCATGCTGGGGTAAATCTTTTCGCGTTAAATTAGAGGCATAAAGCATAGCGGCGGATAAAGGCGTGCGAATCTGATGTGCAAGCGATGCCACCATTTTGCCTAACGAAGATAAACGCTGCATATGGCTGACACTGGCTTGGAGCCGACGTGTTTCCGTCAAATCGGTAATAACAATTAGCTGCCCTGGCTCGTCTTCAAGTGGCGTTATAGAAAGTTTAACGCGACGACCATCTACCAATGACACTTCATGACCATCGTCTGCACGAGGGTTAAATGAGCGAGCAATGATGCTACGCCATATTTGTTCTTCTAACGGCTCACCCAGCAATGCCTTAGCTAAGTCATTGGCTTGACGCACAACCCCTTTGCCGTCAATAACGATGACGCCAGCTGGCATGACCTGAAGCAAGTTCTCCAAACGACTAGCTTGGCGACGAAGTGAACTGACTTCTGCTTCACTCACATACGACGGTGTTGCAGCCTCAAGCGCATGCTCGACACTAGGCACATCATAAGATGAAGTGAATTGTTCAGAAGATGAAGTACTGCTGTCGTGTGTGCTATCAAAAATCATATGGCTCTCGTCAATTTAAAGACGGTTTGTGTATATGATTTTATATAGCAGAAGGCATGCCAATTTTTTAGATGATATTTATCAGATAGTTACGATAATTTAAGGCAGAAGTTTAACGTCAGGTAATTGACGTTAAACTTCTTCCATACGCTGAATATCGTACTTACGCATTTTCTCAACAAGGGTAGTTCTACGCATTCCGAGCTTATCAGCAGCGCGAGCAACGACCCACTCTTGTTGTTCTAAGGCTTGGCGAATAAGGGTGATCTCAAGCTCAGAAAGATACTCTTTTAGATTAACCCCTTCTTCAGGAAGTGAGGAAGAAACCGGCAAGTCAGACTCTTCTTCTGGTTCATCGTACGGGTCTTGCGAAGCTGATTCTGCGAAAAGCGCATTAAACGCGTCTCGCTCTAGCAACTCTTCGGGGTAATCTGGTTCGTACGCGTGAATTTCACCGTACTGGTATTTCTCTGGAAGGTCGGCCACATCAACGATTTGACCGGGATAAAGTATACTCAGGCGCTCAACTAAATTTGAGAGTTCACGAACATTACCCGCCCAATTATGTTCCATTAACGATTCTATTGCGCGTTCAGTGAACCTCACACTATCTACACCATCCCCTTGAATACGGCTGTTGAGTTCTTGCAGCAGTAACGGGATGTCGTCTTTGCGTTGACGTAATGCAGGGCTATCAATAGGGAACACATTTAAGCGGTAGTAGAGATCTTCACGAAACTTATCTTCTTTGATCATAGTTTCTAGATGACGATGGGTAGCCGCAATAATACGAACATTGCATTGTTGAGGCTTACTACCACCCACTCGCTCGTAAATACGCTCTTGCAGTACCCGCAGCAGTTTGACTTGCATCTGCAACGGCATGTCGCCAATTTCATCTAGAAATAATGTTCCACCCTCGGCTAATTCAAAACGGCCTTTTCGCGCACTTATAGCTCCAGTAAACGCGCCTTTTTCGTGACCAAATAGTTCACTTTCAAGAAGCTCGCCGGGAATAGCACCGCAGTTAACAGGAATAAAGGGGCCATCTTTACGTTCTGACAAGAAATGTACATTACGTGCTACCACTTCCTTACCTGTACCAGACTCCCCCAAAATTAGCACTGTTGCCTCTGTTGGAGCCACTTGCTCTACCAACCTACGCACAATCTGAATTTCGTCGCTTTTACCAACCAAACTTCTAAACAGGCGAGTTTTAGACCCACCAGCGCGGGTTTTACCCGGCTTTCTGCGGCTGTATTCTTGGCATCGGTGAATTGATTGCGTTAGTACTGGGTAAGTAAGCGGTAAGGTGATCACGCTGACTAAATTGCACGACGCGGCCACTTCGCCATTTGAATGTAAAATGGCAACGAATGGTATGTGTGGAAAACGAGCAACCAGTGAATTCACCACTGACGGTGACGCGTACTCAATAAGTACCGCATCTGCGCCCTTTTCTTTCAGGTAACTTTCACAGTCAGAAAGCCCTCGTGACTGACACGACTCTCCCAAAAAGGTGACTATGGTTTCTAAGCTATGAATTAGTTCCTGGCTATCACTAACCAGCAAAATATCCTTCATCAAATCCCCGAGAACGCTTTGTTATTATTTACAGTTTAGCGCATTTGTAAATTGTAACGACAAAAGATCGCAGCGCAACTGGTGTTTTCGGAAATGTAGCAATAAAAAAAGCAGGATTCCCTGCTTCTTTCGAATAACTCACTCAAATTTAATGTTTAACTGAGCAACGCCAAAACCTGCCCTTGCTGCTGATTCGCTTGGGCTTGAACCGTTAAAGCCGCTTGTCCTTGCACATCATTTGCCGCTTGTTGAGAGCTTGCTTGAGCGTAATCTAAATCTTGAATTCGACTACGTGCTTCTGCGGTGTTCACATTGGATTGGGTTAAATTTCGAGCAGTACTAGCCAAACTATTTTGCGTAGCGCCCAAATCCCCACGTGCGCCACCCAAAATTTCTATCGCTTCGTCAGTGGCACTTAACGCATCATCAACACTACTACCAGAGGTTAAATCGATAGAAAGAACATCTGATAGTTGGCTGCCAATATCTTGGGTTTTAACATCAACTGAATTGCCACCATTCGCCCCAACTTGAAAACTTAGCGCGCCGTTGTCTGACAACAAGGGTTTACCTGCAAAATTGGTTTGTTCAATGGTAAAGCTGATGTTCTCTTGAAGCTGTGATATTTCAGATTGCAGTGCTTGACGGTCGCCGTCGCTTAAAACGCCATTACCTGACTGAATGGTAAGTTCACGTATACGGTTAACATCATCATTGATGTTACTTAACCCGCCTTCAGCGACTTGGGCTAACGAAATGCCATCATAAACGTTATTAACAGCCTGACGATTGCCTTCAACCTCAGAGGTTAAACGGTCAATAATTTGTTGGGCCGCTGCGCCGTCTGAAGCGCTATTAATTTCTTTGCCGGACGCAAGTTTTTCCAAAAGCGTATTTTGCTTTTCTTGTACTTGCTGAAGAAGCGAACTGCCTATGTCAGAATCAACTTTCAACATATTAACCTCCGGTTAAGTGATAATTACGGTAATTAGTTCAGTAATTATACAGCATTTTACGATACTCAAGTACCCCACTTCATCATTAATAAGTATACATTGACATACTCATATATAGATTGGCGTGCTAAATTTGTATTTAAAAGCGAAATATAGCGAATAGGAACTGTTAAAAACTAATGGTTTATGGCATTCGCGCCGACACATGATATATTTATTTTCATAATGATAAAAATAGCGAGCGAGACATGTTCGACGGTAAATCAATACTGATAACAGGTGGTACTGGGTCTTTTGGACACAAATATACAGAAACCTTGTTGTCTCGTTACAAACCTAAGCGCTTAATCATCTACTCTCGTGATGAACTCAAGCAATACGAAATGCAACAGAAATTTAACGCCTCTTGTATGCGATATTTCATTGGTGATGTTCGTGATAAAGACCGGTTAACCCGTGCTATGCAAGGTGTTGATTATGTTATCCATGCCGCTGCTATGAAGCAAGTGCCTGCTGCAGAGTACAACCCAACCGAGTGTATACGCACCAATATAGATGGCGCTGAAAATGTGATTAACGCCGCCATCGATAACGGTGTGAGTAAAGTCATTGCATTATCCACTGACAAAGCGGCTAATCCTGTCAATCTATACGGTGCAACAAAACTCGCTTCAGATAAATTATTTGTAGCTGCTAATAATATGGTTGGCGGTAAGAAACCTCGATTCTCAGTGGTACGCTACGGTAACGTTGTGGGATCTAGAGGCTCAGTGGTGCCTTTTTTCAATAAATTAATTGATGAAGGTAACGACCATATACCTATTACGCATCAAGATATGACGCGATTCTGGATCACGCTTCAGCAAGGCGTAGATTTTGTATTGAAAAACTTTGCGCGTATGCTTGGCGGAGAGATTTTTGTTCCTAAAATCCCCTCTATTCGCATTACCGAATTAGCAAAAGCGATGGCACCTAACTTACCTATAAAGATTATTGGTATACGACCAGGTGAAAAGCTACACGAAATGATGTGCCCCGGCGATATGGCGTTTCACACTTACGAATTTGACGATCATTTCGTGATTGCGCCGGCCATTAAATTCTTTCACCGCAGCAACAATTTTACTAGCAATGCCCTTGATGAAAAAGGTAAGCCAGTAGCGGAAGGTTTCGAATATATATCAGATACAAACCCTTCGTTTTTAACTGTTGATGAAATAATTCAGTTTAACGAGGAGTCTGAGGCATGATCCCTTATGGTCGTCAGCATTTAGATGACGATGATATTGAGGCAGTAGTGTCAGCCCTAAAATCGGATTGGCTTACACAGGGCCCCGCTGTACCTAAGTTTGAACAATCGATGGCCAGTTATTGCAATGCCAATCATGCTGTAGCAACCAACAGCGCCACTTCCGCATTACACCTTGCCTGCTTGGCACTCAATGTGGGTTTAGGTGATTGTGTATGGACATCACCAAACTCTTTTGTGGCATCAGCAAACTGCGCCCTTTACTGTGGCGCAGATGTGGATTTCGTGGATATTGATTTCTCCACCGGCAATATGTGCATGCGCGCCCTTGCTGAAAAACTTGAAGCGGCAGAACGCGACAACGCGCTACCTAAAGTACTGATACCCGTTCATTTTGCAGGGCAGTCCTGCGACATGGCTGAACTTGCGAAACTTGCAACACGGTATCAATTTCGAATAATCGAAGATGCTTCACATGCGGTAGGCGCTCGTTACAACGACAAAAACGTAGGTAGCTGCGAGTTTTCAGATATTTGTATTTTTAGTTTTCACCCCGTTAAAATCATTACCACGATGGAAGGTGGTATGGCGCTTACCAATAGCGAAGAACTGCACAACCAAATGGCACTTCAAAGAAGTCATGGTGTATCTTCCGATCCCGCTTTACTAACCGAACCTTCCCACGGTCCTTGGTATTATCAGCAGCACTTGTTGGGCTTTAACTACCGCATGAACGATGTAGAAGCAGCACTAGGTTTAAGCCAACTTGCTAAATTGCCCCAATTTGTAGAAAAGCGTAATCAACATGCTGAGCGTTACAACCAGTTATTTTTTGAAATGCACGAGCTGCTGGCCGATAGCCAAGTCGAGATAGCACCGTTAGTCGTCGACGAAAACAGCTATAGTAGTTTTCACCTCTATGTGGTTCGGTTCATTGGCATTGATGACACTCAGCATCGCCAGGCTATAACGTTCTTGCGCGAACAAGGTATTGTAGGGCATGTTCATTATATTCCGATTTATCTTCAGCCTTACTATCAAGCTTTAGGCTTCAAAAAGGGTTATTGCCCGAATGCCGAAACCTACTACACACAAGCAGTTACCCTTCCACTATTTCCAGATCTTACGCCTTCACAAATTTCATTTGTGGCCGATAAAGTAAAAGAAGCACGCTTACTCGTCGCTTGATAAGTGCCGCGAGTACAAAAAATGAAGCCGTAATGAAAGCAAAGGTATAGAGCACGTTACTCATGAATATAGCCATTATTCCAGCCCGAGGCGGAAGTAAGCGCATTCCTCGAAAGAATATTAAGTTATTTCGGGGTAAGCCTATTATTGCCTACTCAATAGAAGCCGCACTTAGCAGTATTGCTATTGATAAAGTCGTGGTGTCCACTGACGATAGGGAAATTGCCGATATTGCCATTCAATATGGCGCAGAAGTTCCTTTCTTAAGAGAGGTATCACTGGCAGACGACAAGACAGGTACTACGCCGGTAATTCGCAGTGCGCTAGAATCGTTAGTCGCTCTGGGGTGGGATGTTAATGTTTGTGCGTGCTTGTATGCTACCGCACCTTTTTTAAGTGGGTCGCTAATGGATGATGCTGTTCACCGGCTTCAGCAAGATAATGCTGAGTTTGTCTTTACGGTAAATCAATTCTCTTTCCCTATTCAACGAGCACTATTGCAATCTGAATATGGTGAAGTAATGCCATTTAATCCTGAAACGATTGGTAAACGCTCGCAAGATTTACCCGACACCTTTCATGATGCTGGGCAGCTATACGTTGCTTATGCCAATACATGGCTAGATAAAACTAAGCGGGTATTTTCTCCTCAATCTCGCATGATTAAACTCCCATCACACCTTGTTCAAGATATCGATACACCCGAAGATTGGAAGCGTGCAGAAGTGTTGTACAAAGTACTTAAAGAGATGGGTGAATGTTAAAAGTCGCTTTCCGCGTTGATGCTTCCATCGCTATTGGTGCTGGCCACGTTATGCGGTGCCTTACCTTGGCTCGAGCACTGCGTAACGGTGCGTATTGCGAATTTATTGTCAGTCACAGCGGGGCTGCGCTTTCATCCAAGATAAAAGCTTCTGGGTACGATGTACATGTTATTGCTGATATAGACAACGACCCGGCGCAACACGCGGCGAATACATTAGCGGTAATGTCGCCTGAAACTGACCTGATTATTATCGACCACTATAGCTTAGACGCTCACTACGAAACACGTTTATACAAGAAAGTTTCGGGTGTGATGGTGATTGATGATCTTGCCAATAGAAAACACCACTGCGATCTGCTTTTAGATGGCAACTTGCTGCCAAATAGCACTTCACGATATGAAAGTCTTGTTCCGAAAGATTGCATCACGCTTTTGGGGCCACAGTACACGTTATTGCGAGAAGAGTTCTACGCGGCTTCCCCTAAAAGAACCGCAAAAGGAAACCTAAACCACATACCCAACATCGCACTTGAAACCAACGAGAAAGAAAAAAGAAAACGTATTCTAGTTTGCTTTGGGGGTACAGATCCCGAGAATGTAACCGATAAAACCTTATCAGCGATAAGTAAGCTGGACGCTTCACTTTTTGACGTTGATGTTGTGATTGGTAGCCAACATGTGGATTACGCCCAAATTGTTACCAAGGTGGCGCAGTTTCCTACTATGACATTGCACGTAGATACCACACAAATGGCAGTGCTTATGCAGCACGCGACAATAATGATTGGCGCAGGTGGAAGTATGCATTGGGAGCGCTGTGTTTCGGCTCTGCCTAGCATTGTTATAACACTTGCCGCCAACCAAGTCGCGACAACACAATATCTGTCAGAATTGGGAGCCTGCAACTGGCTTGGTGAAAGCGAAACAGTTACGCAGGACGCCATTGCGCATTCTGCCTTTGCGTTATTGAATGACGCAACCGCTCGACAACACATGTCTCAAATCGCCTCTAAGCTCGTTCCAATAGATGGCGGCGCTGTTGCAGTGGTTGACGTCATAGTCGCGCAGATGAACAAGATAAAAGGCAATACAGTGTTAAACAGAAAAATATTAAGAGAGGAAGGCTAACGTGGATACATTTTCAATTGGTCATCATACTATTGGTGACACTCAGCCCCCTTTTATTATTGCAGAATTATCCGGTAACCATAACCAAGACCTTGATGTTGCATTGGCCATGGTAGACGCTGCCGCCAAGGCTGGTGTTCATGCGTTAAAGTTACAGACTTACACTGCTGATACCATGACATTAGATATTGCTACTGGCGAGTTCTATATTGATGATGAGAGTAGCCTGTGGCACGGTTCGTCTTTATATCAGTTATATGAAAAAGCCTTTACACCATGGGAGTGGCATAACGCTATTTTTGAACGCGCTAAAGCAAAAGGCATGGTTGCCTTTAGTACGCCATTCGATCTCACTTCAGTCGCATTTCTGGAAAGCCTAGACGTACCTTGTTATAAAATAGCCTCATTTGAAAATACCGACCACGCGCTTATTGCTGCCGTGGCTAAAACGGGCAAACCCGTTATTGTGTCTACCGGTATGGCGAGTTTGACAGAAATTTCAGAAGCGGTAGATGTGTTACGTGACAACGGCTGTGAAAATTACGTGCTACTTAAATGCACTAGCCAATACCCTGCCGACCCAGTAAACGCTAACTTACTGACCTTGCCCCATTTAAAAGCCATGTTTGGATGCCATGTGGGATTATCTGATCACACTACAGGCATAGGGGTAGCTATTGCCGCTGCCGCACTCGGTGCAAGTGTTATTGAAAAACATTTTGTTATAGATAGAAATGCAGGCGGTGTGGACGCAGCATTTTCTTTAGAACCTAAAGAATTTAAACAGCTAGTAGAAGAAAGTCAGCGCGCACGTATTGCAGTGGGCGAAGTCAATTATGGCTGTACCGAGGCCGAGATTAATTCACGGGTACACAGGCGTTCGCTTTATATCGCTAACGATTTGAAGGCGGGTGATATTTTAACGCCAACAAACTTGCGCTCAATTAGACCTGGTCTTGGTTTACCTGTGAAAAATTTGCCCATGTTGTTAGGAAAGCCTGTCAAATGCGATGTGACAAAAGGCACCCCTATGAGCTGGGATCTTATTTAATCCCATGACACATATTCCAGTAGTAGCTAATGCGAAAACAACTAGCACAAAAGCTAAAATGTCACCTAATAGCCAATTTATACCTTTAAACGACACACACCTTGAAACGGTGCTTAGGTGGCGTAATTTACCGCATATACGCGCAAACATGCATTCGACCAATGAGATAAGCTGGCAACAGCACCTTAGCTGGTTTGAAACACTTAAAAATGATTCAAAGAAGCAGTTCTTTGTGTTTTTGCAAAACGAGCGCCCTGTTGGAGTATTAAATTTCACCCTAGTTGACGCCATTGAGAACCCTCATGAACTGACAACACCCTGCTTGGAATGGGGGTGTTATATAGGTGAGGACAATGTGTGGCCGGGGTCAGGGTTATTATTGGAAATTGCCGCACTTGATTACGCATTTATCGGTAAAAATGCAGCGACATTGTATGCTGAGGTGCTGTCGTTCAACCAATCAGTGCTCAAAATGCACAAGTTGTTTCAATACGATGCACTTGAAGATCGAACAGACGAAAAAACAGACGGCACTATTGTTACGGTAAAGCGCTTTTTATACCATCAAAAGCAGTGGCTTTTAAAACGGGAAAAAGTGCTTTCAATGCTACCAAAACAAATTGGCGCAGCCGCACAATATATACATTTTGCTAAACCTTAAACCATCAATAATGAACGAGACTAATGAGCGATTTAAACAGAACTGAGTTAGCGCAAACTATTTTAGATACTATGTCCAATGTAGCTGTCATTGCAGATTGTACGCTCATCGACACCATTAATGATGAAACCGTACTGCTTCAAAGCGGTTTAGATTCACTGGGGTTTGCCATGTTAGTGGCGCAGCTTGAAGAAGACTTAGGTATTGACCCTTTCAGCGAGATGCAACTAGCCGTATACCCACGTACTTTTGGAGAATTCACCACGCTTTATGCAAGTGCATTAAAGGGCTAACAGGGTGTTATCGCTGCTCGAGCAGGTTTCAAAATTTACAGGTATTGCCCTTGTTCACAATACAAGGGCAGAGAGTAGTGTTAATGATAACGCTCAAGCTATTCAATACACCACTTACGAAACCCTAATTGCCAAAGCCAAAGCATTACGCGCTAAGGGAAATTTGCCTTGCCAGGCGGTACTTACTTTTGATGATCTAACCACCTTTGTAACCTATTTGCTAGCCTATGAAGGCGTGGTGGAAAATTTATATCTACAACCTGAAGCCCCGCTTGCCCTCCCTAATACAAGCAACGCATATAACAGCAGCACAAACACGGTAGATAACACACACATAAAACCAGCTGCAACCGTGTGGCACTTAGCCACGTCTGGCACGACAGGTACGCCCAAATGGATTGCTCATACTAGCTCTAGTTTATGCCGCGCTATTAAACACGGACGGCAACATCAGCAAACCCGCTGGGCATTATGCTACCAACCCTTTCGCTATGCAGGCCTGCAAGTAATCTTACAAAGCCTGCTCAATGGCGCCACGTTAGTAGATTGCACCACCGCAGATACCGCCCAAAAAGTAGATATCATTAGGCGCGAAAAAGTAAATGCGATTTCCGCCACCCCCACCCTCTGGCGTCAATTTTTATTAAGCGGCGCTTTTTCAGATAGCTCGCCTACTTTCACTATCGAGAAGATAACTCTTGGGGGAGAAATTACCGATGCCCCGTTGATGGCCCTATTGGCAAGCCAATTTTCGAACGCAAAAATTATGCATGTATATGCATCTACTGAAGCTGGTGTAGGCTTTGCGGTTACCGACGGTCAGCCTGGTTTCCCAAAACGATGGCTAACTTCGGGAGTGAATGGTAATAGCTTAAAAGTGGATAGCGAAAATGTACTTTGGATCAAGGCTAACGCAGCGCAAAACACTAAATTAAACAAGATAAATAACACCATTGTAGAGGTCGATTCACAAGGCTACGTAAACACAAATGATGTAGTAATAATTAAAGACAATCGTGTTTACTTTAAAGGCAGAGCAAATGGTGCCATTAACGTCGGTGGGCAAAAAGTGCACCCCGAACATGTAGAACAAGTGCTATTACAATCGCCATTAGTGTCACAAGCTCGAGTCTATGCAAAGCATAGTAGCATCATGGGGCAACTCGTTGTGGCCGATGTTGTGCTTTGTACTAGTAAAGACACTGAGACAAAACCCGCGATTGCGTTATTGCTACATTGCAAAAAGCATCTTGACCGATTCGAAATACCTACAAAACTTAACGTTACTGATAGCATAGCCATCAACGCCACAGGCAAGATAGGCAGAGCACAGCAAGCGTCTACAGAGTAAATATATGCAGCAGCCAACATCAAATAAGAAACTAGTGATTGTGACGGGCGCGAGTCGCGGGTTAGGCCTTGCAATATGCCACCTGCTGGCAGCCGATAACTACCAAGTGGTGGCAATTTCACGGGCAAGTAGTGCCGCCCTTGATGCATTGTGTAGCAGCAATAATGTTAGCCATATTCCATTTGATTTAGGGAACCTTGAATCACTTCACGAACTGACTAAATCAATAGTGAAAATACACGGTAGACCTTACGCGCTTATTAACAATGCCGCCGTAGGGTTCGATGGTGTATTGGCCACTATGCATAATAGCGAGATAAACACACTGCTGAATGTGAATGTTCAAGCGCCCATTTTACTGACCAAATATTTGTCTCGCGCCATGTTACTTAACCGCACAGGACGAATAATCAACATTTCCTCGATTATTGCCAATACAGGGTTTAATGGTTTGAGCGTTTACGCCGCCAGTAAAGCGGCGCTTGAAGGATTTACCCGTTCCCTTGCTCGGGAAGTCGGCAAAGCCGGTATAACGGTGAATTGCGTAGCCCCTGGCTACATGCAAACTGACATGACAGATAGCCTTACTGGCGACAAGCTTGAAGCGGTGAAACGCCGTAGCCCCCTTGGCACACTTGCTACGCCTGAAGATGCGGCGGGGGCGGTATTATATTTATTAAGTGATAGCGCAAAATCAATTACGGGTACAACCATAACTGTTGATGCTGGCAGCACTGCTTGAATATTTGGCTTAAATTTTTACTTTGGCAGTCAACGTCATGGCTACGTTTTATTATTTATTCTTTATAAATTATAAAACGTAGCCACGCACTAGATACGGATTGGCCACGCATTGGCATTGGCATTGGCATTGGCGAAAGCTTAACGAGAGCGCATTACTATGCAGAGTAATTTTAATACCTCACAACCAGTATACGTAGCGCCAGCCAACCCAGCAGGAAGGGCGCTTGCGAGTGCACTAACGGCTGAAGGGTTTAATGTCTGCGGGCTTGCTGACAATTTAAAGCAGGCAGATGGAATTATAAACTCGCACGCTCAATCAAAACCTGATGCCATGGTTATTCTTTGTAGCGGCCCTTACACACACAGTGTCGCCAAAGGGCTTATAGCAAGAGGGTTTAGCCCAAATCAGCTTTATACCTCGGTTGAAAGCGAGAGCGTCGCCACAGCTCAAGCTCCAAACCCATCCCCAAAGGGTGGCACGAACCTTCGCTCGACAATTCGACCGTACAAAACGCCTATAAGCGAAAAATTTAAGTCATTACGGTTTACGTTATTCTCATTCATCATCAAGGTATTGAGAAGCATGGTTCCTCAACGGGGCTATGTGTACTACGCGGAACAATTTTTCGATACCAACATGCTGTTAGCATACCGACAACACCGTAGACAACACCCTGATGAACCTTGGTTGATAGGCAGAGACATCAAGCAAGATTTAACCATGCTGGATGCCGACAACCATCTATTACGCTTGTTTTCGCTTCAGGGGCTATGGCACATGGTGCGGGCTAAAAAAATGGTGGTAGACCATGAGTTCACCGGCAATACCTTCACCCTTTTTAGAAGGTTTATTCCTGTCATACAGCTATGGCACGGGTTACCTTATAAAGCGTTGAGCGGAAATATTCATTACCCTGACATTTGTGATGATGCTTTCATATCTAGTTCATCATGGTTTAACGAACACGTCTTTCCCACTATTTTTAGGGCCAAACGCTATTTAGATTACGGCTACCCTCGAAATGACGTTTTTAGTCAATTACCTCAAGAACGAGACTGGATCAACGCCGAGCCGCTTAGCACATTGACGCATATTCAAAACACCACAGGCAGTATTATTGTTTATGCCCCCACTTACCGCGATTGGGGAGATAACGATTACCCATTAGATTTGGATAAGATAAACGAATGGTGCGAAAAAAATAAACGCTCTTTTGTTTTAAAATTTCACCCTTTTATTTCAAGGCAATTTGGCGATGCCATGGCGCTGCCTGATAGTGAAAATGTGCAAGCCCTGCCTTCGCACCCTCACCTTTATTTATACCCCAGTGGAAAGAATATATATCCTTGGCTGGCAGATGCAGAAACCTTAATTACTGACTATTCATCAATCGCGTATGATTTTTTATTAGCAGACAAACCAATTATTTATTTTCAATATGACAAGCAGGATTATCTGAAATTACGTGGTAACACCTTGGTTAGTGACAGTGATTTTATTGCGGGGGAAGTAGTAGAAGACGTGAACAGTATGCTTCTGTGCCTCAGCGTGCATGGTCCGTTTACATTACCTGAACAAAAAAGCCTTAAGAAAAAGTTTAATATTAAAACTCAACAATCTGCCTTTTTAATCTCTTCTTATGTACGAGAATGAGGAGCAATTATTGCTCATTGTTACCTGATTGAATCAGCAAGCTTAATAGTTCTAATACTTGGTTCTTTATCAATATATTTATACACTGTCTCCAACCCTTGAAGGTTATTACACGCAGTAAAATTCCAAACGTGTGAGTCGGCAGCGTCTTCCCACGTGGTCATGAATGGTTGAACGCACACAACATCTATATGGGGAAACATCCGAGCACACGTAAAGAGAGCGGTCGTATGATAACTCACTATAGTCGCAGGCACCTCTTCCCTCTCTGCCAGTTCATTTTCTATTGGCTTATTGAAGCGCTTGACAGCAATCCCCAATGCTTCAACCTTACTCAACAGTAAGTCACTTTCGATCCGATGAGGCACATAGATTATCGACTTCCCAGGAAATTCTTCTGCAGTTCTGGCTATCAATGCTACGTATTTTTCAAGTGTAATGTAACCGACAGTAACGGCGCCGACGCCTAAAATGAAAGCCTGATTTTGATTTAGTTTTTTATGGGTTCTTTGAAGGTGCAAAAGCGGGTTTTTAACAACAGAAAGCCACGGAAGCGATGCCAAATTAAACATAGTAAATAGTGACAGGCTGGGTAACTCTTTTGTCTCAATGCCTAACTTCTTCCTAGTTTGAAGCGCTAATTGTCGCCTATCATCATCAGAATCATAGGGGAAATCGAAAAACTTTCGATGCGTAAACAGGTATTCATAAAATATAACGGTGGCGTTGCCATCATCCATGAGAACCGTATTTTCTGCTTGTAAAGTACAGACTATATCGCGTTGCCATTGCTGGCGTATTGCACTGAAAAAAACGTTCTTGTAGCCGGTTTGGATAAAGGTTTTAATAAACTTGCCATAGGCTTCTATGCGATCGGATATTTTACCTTCAACGCGGGGCACTTCGAAAAGCTGTGTTGGATTAAGTTCTACCAACCTGGCTTGTAGCTGTTGATAAGTATCGGCACGATTGCAGTCGTTTATTATCACATCGTAATTATCTATCCTATAAACCGCGATAGCATCTATGATGTTGTAGACTTGTGACGGTGTATCGACGATAAAAAGTGTGCGCATGAATTATCCTAAACGCGTTTACTAAATAAAAATTCAGCAAACTCAAAATCAAGTTTTTCGTCGATATCAACCGAATGAGAACGATCCATGACATAAGCATAACTATCTGGGATATTGAAAAACGTTTTTTCAGTGTCGATAGTCAACATGCTAGCAATATAAATTGCGCCATTTAAGCGAAAATACGAAGGTAAATCTTGGCTTCGAGCACCAATGACATCATCTCGTATGAACGCACTCATGCTCTTATTATCATTTAACGTATTCGACCAAAGTGGAGAGTGTTCACATTCAGTTACCGACACAACTGCGGTCGCATTTTTTTCTTCAAATAAACGAAAAGCACCCTCAATATCTTCTTTTGTCCGTAAAGGGGAAGTAGGTTGCAGTAAAATCACACCTTGATAGGATTTGTTAGATAACCTTGCTTCTGCAATTGCATGAAACAATACATCCATTGAACTGGCAGAATCTGATGCTAATACTGATGGCCTGTCGATTAAAGCTACATTTTCATTATATTGCTGAACTACGTTCCTAACGTTTGCATCATCAGTAGTAACAACTATATCTAAGTCGACATCAGCTGCGATGGCAGACTCTATTGTCCATGCAATTAGTGGTTTTCCGTTAATAATGCGATGGTTTTTACCGGGTAATCGCTTACTCCCTGCTCTTGCAGGAATAACGGCTAGATAACATGGTTTACAACTCACTGAAAGCTTCCATCACAAACTGTTGCGCCTTTTTAAAGTCACCTAGACGGCCAATGTCTAGCCAGTCTTCACTTATTTCGTAATAAGTGACTTGTGAATCAGTCTCAATTAATTGGGTGACTATAGTGGGTACATCTATTCTCACCCCTTTATCAAGCGCACTAATAACAGTAGGCTCAATTACGTATATTCCCGCGTTAACTAAATACTGATTTGTAGGTTTCTCGACAATATTAGTTACAGCGCCATTGTTAGTGTTTACCACACCAAAAGGCACTTGCTGCTCATATCCTCTTAAGCACATCGTCATACTTGCTTCAGAGGTTTCGTGGTGTGCTAATAGCGATAGAAAATCTAAATTAGTGAGTAGATCACCGTTCATTAATATGAGCGGTAAATTGATTTCTTCTTCTGGCAATAAAGATAAAGCGCCGCCTGTGCCCAGAGGCTCTTTTTCATCGATATAACTAATCTGAATATCCCGTTCATGGCCATCACCAAAATAATCCTTAATAGTATCAGCCATGTAATGAGTGGAAATATAAAATTTCCAAAAACCTGCTTCGACAAAACGCTCTAAAATAATTTCTAATATAGGTTTATCACCTACATTTAACATAGGTTTGGGGCAGGTATCGGTCAGCGGCTTGAGCCTGGTACCAAAGCCTCCTGCCATAAGGCAGACAGGGTTATCGATACGAGGTTTTTTTAATAGCTCATAAAGAAAGGAGATGCCAACTACATGCTGCTCTTCATCAACAATAGGCAGTTGAAGTAGGTCGGTCCTTTCCATGAAAGACAACAGCCTTAACCGGCTCCACGCTTTTGTTGCGAAACGTGGTTTTGTATTCATTACATTTGACACAGGGGAGTTGAGATCTATCTGCTTGATTAATGCTCGACGAATATCACCATCTGTTAACGTTCCTAGTAGGACATTGTTTTCATCTACCACAACGAGGATACGTTTCGCACCGTGGTCTAACTTTTTGACTGCATCCACCAGCGATATACTAGGCTGGACTAACAAATCTCTCCAATCAAATTTCTTATTCATCTCATCACCGCCGTGTTACTCATCAGGTTTAGCAGGGCACCCTTTTACACACGAAAAAGGCTGAATATCATTGACCACTACCGCACCTGCGGCAATGACCGAATCGTGGCCAATGCTTACACCTTGAATTAAAGTAGAAGAAGCGCCGACATACACATGTTCGCCTACCTTCACTTGACCACATAATGTTGCACTAGGGGCAATATGACTGTGTGCAGACACATGAACGTCATGATCAACACTTGCTCGAGTATTAATAATAACGTTATCGGCACATACAACATTTGCTTGAACTATTGCTCCGGCCATTACTTGGATCCCTTCACCAAGGCTCGCCGAGGGCGAAACACTGGAAAATGGGTGGATGAGAGTTTTGAAGTTGAATCCAGACTTTTTGAAAAATGCATAAAGCGATTTTCGAGAGTGGTTATTCGGCAAGCTACCCAAGCCCAAAACTAAATCTACATCGTTGGGTGAAAAACGGGATAAAAAATCCCTTTCACTGATCAATGGAAATCCATTCCATAGCGTTTCGTTGGGCGTTTTATCTACGACAGCAACACAGGTGAAATTCTGCTGTAAAAGTATATCAAGCAATACTCCAGCATGCCCACCGGCTCCAATAAGAGCTATTGGCTTTTGAACTGACATACCGGTTCCATCGCAATATAGTTTCGAGACGCAGTCTGTCCAATAAAGCGCCAATACTCACTGGCACAAATACCTATTGGACTTCTAGCAGTGGTAAGATTTTCTTCAGTGAATAAAGCGCCTTCACCAATTTCATGCTTAGCAACTATTCTCTGTCTGGCAATTTTTTGTGTTTCAAATTCGTTAGGCTGAGGAAATTTAACCGTGCGCCCCAATGACATCTCAGTATCTCTTATCATTGAAATCATGTCGCAGAGCTCTTTGGGCTCTAGTGAGCACAAGTGATCAGGCCCTTCCATTTCGCGCGACAATGTAAAGTGCTTTTCGATACAGACTGCGCCTAAAGCCACTGCTGCAGAGGGGGTGACAACAGAAAGAGTATGATCACTAAACCCCACGTCAATATCAAATGTTGCCGCAAGCTGAGCCATACTATTCAAATTTGCTTGATGTAACGGAGTTGGGTATTCACTTGTACAGTGCAGTAAAGTGACATCGTTAAGCTTTTCACCTGCATTTAATGCTGTTGCACGATATTGCATAATTTCTTGTTCAGATGAAGGTGGAGTCGTATTACTTCGGCTGTATTGAATAAACGCTAGCGCAAAATCGATGTCACCTAGCGTCGCCATTCCAGAAGATATTATTAATGGTTTTCCCACTCTTGCGGCGTGCCACAATAGCAGTGCGTTACGTATCTCACCTGAAGGTATTTTAATAAATGGCATATCAAACTGCGAAAGAAATGCTAGGCTTTGCACATCGAAGGCCGTTGACATAAAAGCTATTTCTTTTTGTTTACAGTATTTAAATAGTTCTAAATGCGCTTCATTTGAAAGTTCAAGCTTGGTTAACATGGCGTGTTGACCGTCATCAACCCCTGTATTTTTAACTTGGTACTTGGCTTTGGGCGTTGTTTTAGTTACCAAGGCACTCGCATCAAATGTTTGAAATTTGACTGCATCAGCTTTTGCTTCTACTGCCACATCAATTAACTGCTTTGCCAGTGCAATATCACCATTATGATTAACCCCTGCTTCAGCAATTACATAAGTTTTTCCTGTTTTAGTCATTAATATTCTCTTCGTGTAAAGGGTAACCCTGCTGTGCAAGTGGTAAATTAAAATGGCTTTGCATTAACATATTTGATTTTGCAAATTGCGTATGTATTCCTCGCTGGGTCTCACTATCTATGTGTATATTAGAGGAGGTGAAAATACGCCTGATAATATAGGGGTCAATATACTCTTGAAGGTATTTTCGAATATAAAACCTTGAACGTGGTTGGCGAGTGAACCGCTTAGGACCTAATGAATTAAACCGACTTGGAATGATGTAATTTAAAAGTCGTAAAAATCCGAGTGTTTGGCGAGATAAACTCACATTTTTATGTTCAGTAGATATCGCAGAAAAAGGTCTATCCGACGCTATTTGCATCCATTGAAATAACCTCTCAGTTTCATTTTCTGGAGCCTGCTTTAGCCGCTCATAAGTCTGAATATAAACGTTGCTGTGACCAAACAGCTCACAATATAACGAGGCTACCTTAAAATAATCCAGATAAACTAAATTAAACCCAACACGATAGGGGTAATCTAACGACAAAAAATCTTCTAATTTCCAAGTTCCACCTTCTTGAACATATTGGGCGTAAAGCGACTTAATAAGTGATAACTGCTCTCTAATATAGAAAATAACTTTCGCGTTTGGGAAGCATTGCTTTAAGCGACTTGCAATTCTCACTAATCCATCGGAATTGAAAGCGGAATCGCCAAGTAAGTGCTCCCAAGAAATAACCACTTTTCTCTGTTTCGATTGGGCAACAATTTTTAAAACACGTTGTACAACCAATTGGGGATCAAAATCTAAATCATGCGCAGCCACTAAATGCAGCCCCCAATCACTCAATTTATATTTATTCCCTATCTGTAATAAAGATGGTACCTCTTCATACACGTGAGTTTGCATCCACGTTGTAGCTGTTTTCGGATACCCCACGTGGATGAATAACTCAACGTCGTCGATATTTAGCATTACCAGCGCTGCCGTAGGATTACAAATGCTTCTGCTGCATCGACAAACGCTTGTGAACCTCTTAATACCTCAAGCGCTTCTACAGCCTTAAAGCTTCGGGGAAAAGGATGAGTTTGCATCTCAGATTCATAACATTTTAAAATTTGGTGCTTTTGCTCGATGTACTCAGACGTATCTACGTACATATTGGGTTGAAACTGCGTATTTAGCGGGCTCAGTCCATAATCGGTTTCAGATAGTGTTTCATAACAGATTATTGATGAAACGTAAGGCGCTCTGAATGTTTTCGTTACTGAAATAATGGCTTGGTACACGACTTTATGATCACTATGAACATCAAACGCATAGGGTAAATATAAAGTATCTGGCTTAATAGACTCTAGCGTATCTTTTAACGCATTAAGTAACTGCCCCATCGGAACATTGTCTAGGCCAGCAGGCTGAAAGCCTAAGTTAATAACAGAGTCAAATTCATACAACTTTGCAACCTGTTCTACGGTATTCACCCTCTGCTTTTTTTGTTCCTGTGTATAGGCATCGCTGGCACTCATGTCAGTAACAATACACCAGTGCACCTCATGCCCTAATGATTTGTGCTTTAAGAGTGTACCGCCACACCCTAAACTTTCATCATCAGGGTGAGGAGCGAAAACCACCACTTTTTTGTTCATTAACACATGCCTCTATCGAACTGTTTTTGCATTAAATTAATAACAACGTCTTGCGATGCGCTAGATAAAGAAGGATATAAAGGGATGGAAACGTTTTTATTGAAAGCCAATTGTGCGTTGGGGTATATCGACAGATCGTTAACCCAATTTGTTACCGGTTTCACCATTTCCACTTGAGATCCTAGTGATAATATCAATTCATCAGCGTTATTTACTGCTACTACGTAACGATACCACACCCTATTTCCAAGTTTTCCCACACAATGTGTTGCCAGATAATTATTACAGAGGTAACGACTAGCTAACCGCTTTCGGCTTTTTAATAGCTCGTTAGCAACATTTATCTTACTTAACGCTAATGCTGCATTAAATTCATCAGGCTTAATATTTAGGCAAAAACCGTCAGGCTCCTCAGAGTACCCTACCCTGCGCGCCTTTAGTTGCTCGTAAACCTCTTCGTCATTAAGCAACAATACGCCCATCTCTGCAGCACCAAACAGCTTAGTGGCATAAAATGACTGAATCGCTATATCACCTCTAATAGCAGGACTATTGTTATCATTAATCGCAAAGCCATGTGAACAATCTTCTATAACAATTAGCCCGTTGGCTCTTAATTCAGAAATATTGGCAGGGATCCCAAATGTGTTAACAGCAATGACAACGTCGACGTCGTGGGTATTAGCTAGAGAGGCGGCATGAGAAGCATCAATATTGCAAGTATTGGCTTCTATTTCACAAGGAAGTACGTTCGCGCCAAGGGATAATACGGTATTGCAAATAGCGCTGCAGGAATAGGCTGGTACGATTACGTTATCACCATATTTAACACCCGACGCTATTAATGCTAAACGCAAGGCCATTGATCCGGAAGATACGGCTAGCGCATGGGGTCTGTCAAAATACTGAGCACAAGCTTCTTCGAAAAAAGACACTGCTTTACCCATCGTATAAAACTCACTGTCGACAACTTCATGCAACGCACGCTTGTCAGAATGAGAAAAGTCGATGACATTATGCGGGATCACGTTATTTTCCCTTCTTCCAGTTTGGCTTGTAATGAAGTAAATGTTCTAATCATGACATCATTTGAGAAAAAAGTACTCGGCTCAGCCGAACCCACCAGATGTATGTTTTTAAACATATCTGTGACTTCACTACACAATTCGCGCGCGTTAGATAAAGCGCCTAAATGTTTGATTGGGAAACCGTTAAGCACCTGAGTTTCATGGCTACTCATTACTTTCGTATCTGCTGACACTATTCCCATCTCTACAAGTTGGCGAAAAATGTCAGCTTCATCAAGATTAGGGTTTTGTGCACGCTCGCCAATAACTTCAACGGTACATCTGTACGATTTTTGTTTATCGTTCCTTCCCGAGAAATTCTCATACAAAGTGACACGATAGGGATCAACGTGGGTATCAAAGCAATTTACGTAATGACACAACGTTAAATAAGGAATATCAAACACAAAATGAAAAAGCTTAATTTTAGTACGTTGATAGTATTTGGAAAAATTTTCACTACTTTGCTGTGAGACTAAAGGAAGTAATGTTTCAATAGGCGCAGACCAAATCACCTGATTACAGGTAAAAGTTGAGCTATCGTCGAAATTTAACTTTTCAATTTTATGATTATCTACCTCAAACCCAACGGTCTTCTTCCCATGAAGAAATTTAACCCCTAATTGTTCTAACTGTACTTTTAAATGCGCTATCCAATCACTTACGCCTTTACCATTTGAGGTGTAGAACGCGGTAGGTATTTTTTTTCCTTGAGGATGTATTCGCGAATTTTCAAGACGAGTATTTGGGGAAGTACTGCCACTATGTTGGGATAAACGATCTAAAGCAAAGTATCGCTGAACTTCTGGTTCAAGCTTTTCTGCGTCGCATGGAATAAACTTTGCCAAGCTTGGTAAGAAAACATTGTTAGTAAGGTACTTGCCGAATCTGAAAAGATAATCATCTACACAATTAATCTCTTTTTCGGGAAGTTTCACGTTGTCATCGAGGTCATCATAGGTAGAACGACTTAATATATTATGATGGTTTTCGTCTAATTGACCATCGTAATAATTTCCCCCGCTAATCCGCGTAATTTTTTGCCAAACATCATCTTCATATAGTGCGCCAAACAACCATTCATCTAATTCATCAATCATGGTTTCAGCGGGAATGTGGGTTCCAATGTCAAAGCTTAAACCGCCTATTTGATGAGAGACGCCAAGCAAACCACCAAGATTAGGGCTAGCTTCAATAACGACGACATCATGTTTAGGGTGCGCTTTTTTTAACGTAAATGCAGCAACGATACCACCGATACCGCCCCCTACAATTGCAATTGTAGACATTATTATTCTCGACTAGAAATTCTCAATTAAAAGGTAATTTGTTTGGCAAACACTTGTTTCTTTATCGGCAGCTCCATTAAAATCTTCAATACACGAGAGGCCATCAATCCATCACCGTATAAGCTTTGATTCGGATTTAATTGGTCTCGGAATGTTTCATCATACAACGCGGTTTGTACCGCTTTACCAACAGCATCTTCGTTACTTTCACAAAATATAACGTTACCTGAATGCTCTCTACCACGCTGTCGCTCACCTATATTGATAGCAGGCAGGCCTAGATAATCTGCTTCATGAAACGCAAGCGATGAATTACCCATTAATAAGTCAGCATGTCGGAGTAAATTTATGAATGCATCTCTTGAAAGGTTTTTGTATACCTGAACACCTTCGAGTCCATTTATAAACTTCACGATTTCAACAGAGCCAGGGTCCGAATTAGGGACACCCATAATCACCTGTAGTCCAGCTTCGGTCGCTTTTTTAACACCGGCGCTAATTTCTAATTTGGCAATAGCAAAATCACCATTTAATGGGTGATGGATAAACACAGCATAGGGAGACTCAGTATGTAGTGCTGTAGCTTTTCTTAATGCATCACGAGACAGGTGAGGTGTTAAACGCAACCTATCGACACCGCCGCTTCCTACAGTGTGTACCCGCCAAGGCTCTTCACCCAACTTTAAAATTCTCTCGCTATGAGAAGAGGTCATCGTTAAATGAAGATGACTTAACTTTGTTGTTGCATGCCTTGATTGCTCATCAACGTTCCCCCCTTCGGGGTTAGTGCTATCTCCCCCTGCGAGGTGAACAATGGGCACGTTCATATAGTTTCCAACCATAGCAGCAACCAGAGGTTCTTCACGATCACCTAAAACTAAAAGTAGATCTGGAGAATGCTCTTCAACGGCCTCTCCTAGCCCTTTCATCAGTAGTGCACATGATAAGACTCTATTTGTTGTATCGTCTTGTTCTATGGTGGTTTCAATGCGGGAACAAATAGTGAATCCATCTTGTTCAATTTCTTTTACTGAGTAATTATGAAGCGGTGTAAGATGGGCGCCCGTAACAACCACAGACACATCAAAATTATCAGAGTTATGCATTTCGTTTAGTAGCGGGTACATAAGGTCATACTCACTACGAATCCCAGTGACAGCCATCACAGAAATGCAATGGCGGCTCTCTTCGAGTAAACCCAAGAACTCATTTTTCATAGTGAAAAACCCAATGACGTGAATAGGACTCGCCAAGCAAAGGGCTTTGCATTAGCCCAATGTCAATCGACTCACCTACGCTATTTTTAACACTATTCTCGCAAGGGAAGCAGAGAATTCTAGCCCCTTTTTGACTGGAGATTTGCGATTCAAACTCATATTCGCTAATGGGGACAGCGCTACGATGAGAAACGTCGCCATAAGCTGGTACTGTGCCTAACATTTTACCACCGGGCTTTAATACGCGTTTGAATTCTTGAATTCGCTTATCTAGAGAACTTATCGTGTTGTAACCTAAAACATGCCAAGCATTGATAAGTGAGAAACTGTTATCTTCAAAAGGTAATACGTCTGAATTAACATTTAACAGTTCGGCTTTAAGAGACTCATCCTTTAATATTTGCTGGTTAATTTCTATCACCGCATCTGAGATCTCTATTCCCGTTACTTGATGACCACGCCTTAGCATAACCCGCATATTTGCCCCACCACCAAAGCCATAATCCAGTACGGTTGGATTTGCCTCCACACTGGTGTACCTATTCAGTAATGTAACGAACGTACTGTCAGGGTATTTAAGTAAAGATAGCTTTTGCTGGTAAAGTTTATCCCACACAGATTCATTCACATTATGACTCATAATGGTACTCTCCGGGTTTATGTAGATACTCTATTATCGACTCAATGTCGTCTTGCATTAGCCAGTCTAGAATTGATAAACCTGATGCTTTCTCTTTATGTATTTGATGGTAGGTATCAAATTCATTATTTAAGAAGCGAAGAGTGAGGCTTTTTCTTCGGAAATCGTCATCATTCAAATACGCTTTTGCGCCCACACCAGACAAATAGATAGCACATTGAGTTTGCAGACAAGTATCTATTACCAGTTGGTTTTTCTTGCTGTTCACATTCAACTCAGAAAGTAGCACTAGTTTATTTTTTATTAAGAAAATAGAACGAAAATAATTAATTAGCGCAAAGTTAATGGTGTGCAAGCTTCCTTCTGTATCGTTAATACACTGTGCAATATCATCAAAGTAGCGCTTAAAAAAGGGCGCTTTCCCATAGCTACTTCGAATACTTTGTATATGCTTTTTTTTCCACTTATTGTTTACTGGCTGCTTTTGATCAATGGTGTCTTTTAGGCTTCCAGATACTGGCACAGTAAGCCATAGCGGGCCGTTGGAGGAATTGATTTGATTTCTATTTTGCACACCGTTTTTTTGGTACTGCACACTATCCATCAAGACGAAAGTATCCGCTAAAGCCATCTTCCTAAAATAAGGAGCCCAAGGCAGGTACTGACTTTGGTGCATGGCAAGAACAGTATTGCTAAGCGATAAGCTCTCCACAAACTACCCCCTCACTGAACTAGGCAAGTTCACTAATCGTTTAGCCAACCACTCAGTATTATCTAAGGGAGCACGAATAGACTTAGCGTACATAGGAAGAAGATGCATCGGAGTCCATACGGGGCGAAGCATGATGCCAGCATCGTTGCTCGATGACAGTAATGAGTTTCTTTGTTTTTCGTCTTTGCAGATAATGGCATTTAACCAATAGTTGGATACACAGCCTTCAGGCTCCTTCACAAAGGTATAAGGCTGTTCAGAAAAAAATTCTTCATAGACTGACGCTAATTCACGTTTATTTGTTATAAATTTATCTAATTGCGTGAGTTGGGCGCATCCCAAAGCGGCATTCAAATTTGGCATTCGAAAATTGCATGCAACTTCATCGTGAAAAAATTCAAATCTATGTGGGACTTTGGCGGTAGTCGTGAAATGCTTTATCTTTTTATATGCAGTTTCACTTTTACACAAAATGGCACCGCCGCCTCCTGTGGTTATAATTTTATTACCATTGAAGCTCAAGGCACCATATTGGCCAAATGTACCCAGAGACTTGCCTTTGAATGTAGAACCTAAACTTTCTGCCGAATCTTCTACTAGTGCAATACCCCATGTATCACATATTTTAGCCAATGCATCTATTTCAGCAGGGTGCCCGAAGGTATGCATTGGCACTACTGCTTTCACAACTTGTTCAGTTTTCTTGTATATGCATTGCCCATTTACAACATCACAATGACTACTTAAAAATGCTAAAAGCGAATTGGGGCACATGCCCAGCGTTTCCATACTGACATCCACAAACGCAGCTTCTCCGCCCAACCAATGTATAGCGTTGCATGTTGCGACAAAAGTGAGGGATTGTGTAATAACAATATCATTTGCTCGAACACCAGCTAAATAAAGTGCAGTTTGAAGTGCAGCAGTGCCATTTACAACTGCAACGCTATAAGGGGCATGGCAAAAACCAGCGAGCTCACTTTCGAAAGCATCAACGTATGCACCAACACTTGAAACGAAAGTTGAATCTATTGTATCCGTAATATTACTCTTCTCATTGCCACCGAAAAAAGGAGCATGAAGCGGAATGATATCGTTAGTGTCGAAAACATCTCTTATGAAATGAATAAGGGTATTGTGCATAGCAATTTTTACTTGTTATACCGGTCAGTTTTATATTGAGACAGATTATGGGGGTTCGAAAACCAAGATATGGTTTGAGCTAATCCCTCATCAATTGATGTTGAAGGTACAAAACCCGTCAGGTTCTTTAACTTCGTATTATCACCCCATAACCTAAAGACTTCTGAGGTTTTAGGTCTTAGTCGAGCTTGGTCAATTTCAAACACAACCGAGCTGCTCATGATGTCACGTATTTTATTTAAGGTAGCTTCAACGGAGATTTCGTAATTCGTACTTATATTAACTACCTCACCTACCGCCGCTTCACACTGACTAAGTTGCCAAAATCCTTCACATGTGTCTAAAACGTAATTGAAATCACGTGTAGGACTGACATCTCCTAACTTAATCCTATCAACCCCAGAAGCAATTTGACCAATAATGGTAGGGATCACTGCCCGCGCTGATTGCCTAGGTCCGTAAGTATTGAAAGGACGAGCAATAATTACCGGTAGATCAAAAGCACTAAAATAACTAGTCGCAATGGCATCAGCACCTATTTTAGAGGCACTGTAAGGTGATTGCGCTTGAAGCGGGTGATCTTCATCAATCGGAACATATTGTGCTGTTCCGTACACTTCACTGGTAGAGGTTTGTATGAAGCGCTTTATACCATGACGTTTTGCAGCTTGGCACATATTCAGCGTGCCTGTTACATTCGTATCAACATAACTATTTGGAGCACTATAAGAGTAAGGTATTGCAATAAGCGCAGCTAAATGAAATACGATATCGATAGAGTCACAAATGGTGTCGCAGAAGTGCGGGTCTCTTACATCGCCAAAGACAATTTCGAGATTATCTTGGTTTTCTTTACCTTCTAGCCAACCTTGAGAATTAAATGAATTGTATTGGCACAAGGCCCTTACTTTACAACCTTTAGATAACAAAAGTTCTGTAAGGTGTGACCCAATAAAACCATCAGCCCCTGTAACCAATACCTTCATAACATTAACCATTCCATTTATCAGGCGATAACATGTCTAAAAACAACTTATCTAATTATTATAATCTTATCTTACTTATTGACGCTTCAGAGCGCTAACGCTTAAAAACTCTTTCTCAGTTTTGATACGAACGATAAGTAACTCTTCTGTAAGCCTCGGACGATACGATAGCCTGTCTCCGAACGCTAAAATCAATGCTTCTTCGCTGAGTAGTTTACTGGTTAGCAACAGAAAGTCTTGCGTTTCATATACAGTATAATGCTGTAGCGCTTTTGTTACCGTATTTAAACCGTCAATCTTACTATTCTGATAAACAATAAGTTTCGGAATGACGATACAATCTTCAATAGTAGAATATAAAGCGTTGGCGCAATGGTGAACTTGATCAAACTCGGGAGGAACAATACTAAAATTCACGTCCGGATTAACGCACGCTAAGCTAAGCAAAGCTTTGTTACACCCTCTCATACCTATAGCCAAACTGGATAGCGAATCAACGATGTATATTGCTTCTTCGTCTAACTCATCAGTGGGAAAACCAAACTCAATTCGTTTACCTTCAGGGCTTTGAATATCGTTTATTTTTACATTTTGTATCTCACACCATTTTTCCAAAGCGTACAATTTCGAGCTTGGTGAGATATTGATTTTGATTGATTGACTTTCAGATAGCGTCTTCAAATAAATGTTTCTGCGTAAACCATAAAAACTACCAGAACCATCGAGACCTATTTCATCATTCTCCATGACGGACATGATGTCTTCAACGTAACGTATCCACGTTTCTATTATGGTTTTTCCAACTTCCATCAGTAAATCATCATCACCGATATTGAGAAGTTTGCTCAACACACTATTAATATAATTAAGTGTCCCGTTAAGTAAAAAAAACAACAACGATTTCTTTCTAAATAAAGACGATACTAGCAAATCTCTTTGCAGTGAAATGACTTGGTCGATATCTTCTCGGGTTTTTAACTCTCTTTTCAGCAAGTGCAAAAGAGATAACAACTCCTCTGACAGAGAATCGCCTTCAAACCTCGTGCTCAATTCTTGGTTAAATTCTTTCTTATTTACAGGAGCAAATGCTGAGTGACTTATCGTATTTAGTAACTCTTTTTTTAACTCTGCAGTTGATAGTACTAAAACGTCATCGCTGTTAAGCCCTATGGCTCCATTAATCTTGGCCCCATCACTTAAATTATAGACACTAGACTTGGTACTAACGAGAGATTGTTCAATGACAGATTTAGACACTTTGAATTCAAATTTCGAATTTACCCAAGGTCGTAGATTTCCAGGAACCAAGATTGTCGTGTTGTTGCGACTTGCATAATCGTACAGTTCTTTTCCATTATCTTGATAGTACCCTGACATTTTTGAGTGATGATAGTTTGGGTCTTTAAATCCTAAATCAATGCCGAACAAATATATTTGCTGAAACCCTAACGTAGTAATTAAGTCTACAACGAAGTTTGAAACAGTAGGGTAAGCGTGACTTAGATGCGCAAACTTTTTATGATTATGAAGCTCAGCACATGCCACCGTTGAAGCTTCACCTTGTTTGAAGGCAAGCAGAGTATTACCATAGAGTTGCATGGTATCGGGATGGATACCGTTGCAGCTTAGTAATCGAATTTTCTTCAAATATTCATTATCTTGAATTCGAGTGGCCCAGTCATGAGTCGCTCGGTTCATCTCAATTTCAGCATGAAAATCAGGCGTAATTCCGTTGCGATGAAGCGACTGTAAAGCGGTACCGCAAGAAATTATTACCACATTGTCTTTTTCACTTTTTAATACATCAATTAAATCATCCAAAGAAGGACCATTACCGACTATAAAAATAGGCACTTCTTTCACATGTGCAGATAGTAGTGAACTTGCATTATCTAATAAAAAAGGGGTGTCTTTCTCAATGGCGACGCGTGTGTGAGCAAGGCCATACTTTGCATTATCAAAGTAATCTCCCATCGCAATAATTACTTGAAGCTGCTCTCTCATTTGAGAGATTGCCGCCACTAACCTTTCGTTATAGTACCCTTGATAAAAATATGTGTTGGCTAGTACGTATGGGCCTACCGATTGAAATTGCACCAATAAATCGTCAGTTAGGTTGGTACCATCATCTCCCACATTCAAATATAACCGCTTATCACCGTCGTCAAAGCAATGAAGAATTTCATCCCAGTTTACGGTGAATAGTGACGCATAGAAAAAATCTTTATTTGGTTCGCAAATAAACAGCTTATCTACACTATGACTCTCTATTAACTCATTCAGTGAATAACCCGCACCTAACCCGAAGAAGATTAATGAGCGAACTTTTTCTGGTAACGCGCCTTTTACTTCATCTAAGCCACTCATTATAGATTCGCATTCAGACACCAATCTATAATGAAGATAATTGCGAAGTTTTATTCCTTTGTAGCCAAGTATTAAGCCATCTTTATTTGGGTGTTGTTCAAAAAGCGAAAAGCTATCTTTTCCTCCCTGACTGGGTGAATCATCGTAGAAAAGAGCACCGGTAGATTCGTAACAAAGATTTGTTTCACCTGTTGTATTTGCTACAGGCATCCAAAATTGAGGGCTATAATTTGAAAACTCTTTATGTAAGTTTGGGAAGTACTTTGCGAGCGCTGCTAAGTTTTTTTCTTTTTTACAATGATCTAGGTTTTGCTCGCTCCAACTTCCACTTTCAACATGCAATGTCCATGGCGGGACATAATTAACTAGCGATGACTTTAAAGAATGTGCAGGAACCCAGCTTGCCATATCTTGCCAAAGATTGGATCTGAGAAAACGTTCTACACTATCAAATGAAGGGCTATTTAAATGTTTATAAATTACCATTCCGCGAACAGAAAAATTTTGATTGAGCTCCTCTATGTTGCTATATAATTCACTCGCATCTTTATTAATTTGTAGAAATAGAGCAATGTCAGCTTCATTGGCTTTTCGTAATATAGACTTCCAATCAATAGCAGATACAGATGAAGCGAAATAATCCTCATTGGGCTCATAAATGACGATATATTTGTATTTTTTTTGTTCTATTAATTCAGGCAAATAATAGCCGAGTCCCAGCCCCAGCACGACTAACAACTCTGCACTTTGCAAATTTGCTTTTTCGACTGAAATATCAATAATCGGCGCACGTGAAAGCGCATTATCTATGTGCTTTTTGCTTTCCTGTTCTGGATTTAATCCATAAAGAACGTTACCGGTGAGATAATCGATTATATTGATATGACCCAGCTTATTACAAAACACTGTTGCCGAACGTGAGCGGTTAGACATTAAAGAAGGCAGGAGAGTAGGAATATTACGTTTGAAGGCCTCAATGCCATCATGATGACGGCGCTGAATTAATTTAGCAGCCTCCATTTCAATTTGTTGCTGCCTTTGTTCGTTTTCATCAATGTGAAACTGAATTTTGTTTAGCATGATTATTTATATTTCTTTAATGCTGCCCGTCCACGAGAATATTGAACGGCTTCGTCTTTAGCGCTATCTAGCAAACCACGCGCCAGTTTCTCCAATTTATTATTTATCTCTAACTCTTTTGCAGCGAATGCCTTTTCTACATCGGAGTCCATTTGCTTCAGCGCCCGCCGTATGACACGGTCGCGCAATTGAACCAAAGATCTAAAATTTTCAGTAGGGAGTGGGACGTCAGAAGGCACCAAACAGGCAGCTAATTTTTCATTAACTACCTGTAAGAATAAAGGGGTGAGTTCGTGATTAAAAATAACCTGGTTCACATAGCTTGACGATTTTGACGCTGAGCTTCAAAGGCCTCTTGCTTTGCAGTTTCAGGAATTTGCACCCACGCGTCTCGAATAGGTGTTAATAGGCTAGACACTTCATCCAGTAACTTCAAGTCGTTATTTACATGTGCATCATTTAAACGCTGAATCATGTAGTCATATAAATTAAACATGTTCTGCGCTACTTCACCGCCAATTTCAAGGTCTAACGTATCTCGTAAATGCATGAGGATAGCACTTGTCTTAGAGATAAAATCTGCTTTGGTGATAAGATCTTTTCTTTCCATTGCACCTTTGGCGTAGGCGATACGATCCAACGCGCCTTGAAGCAGCATAAGTGTAAGCTTGTGCGGATCCGCAGACGCTATATCTTGTTTTAGGTTACCTTTGCGGTAAGCGTTAATGCCTTTAAGTGCCATAAAATCTCCGAAAACTTCTTAGCCTAGTGAAGCAAGTAATGCCGAACTAGTCTGGTTTAGCTGAGCAACAGTTTGGTCTAAATTCAAATACTTATCACGAAGAATTTCTTCATAACTAAGCATTCTCAGTTCCAATGTCTCTCGCTCGTCGTACAAATCATCTCTATCGTCTTTGGCTGACCGTTCACGCAAACTAATCAACCCGCTGTACGAGGTATATTGGTTAGCAAATTCATAAAGCCGTACCGCAACACCTTCATCGTCATCAGTAAATAGCGATGCTATTTCATCAAAATTATCTTCAAGAGCATCAGCAAGACGATCTTCGCCTGACCCCAATCCATAGTCGGTGGTACCAATTTCTAGTTTACCATCGTCATCAAATTCTATGCCTAACTGGAACAATCCACCCAATGCAGACGCGCTGTTACTGTCACCTACTATACTGGCCAAGCCTGATTGTATTCCGCGCAATAACGAATCTCCCGCCAATGCGCCATCATCTTCTAATTCCGACTCACCGTATTTTGTCAGCAGGCCTATTTCATCAATCAAACTATTGTAGTTTTCTACGAAATCACGAATTTTTTTATCGAGGCCTTCTTTGTCGTAACCAATCTCTAATTTTGTAGAAAGGAAATCGCCAACAGCGTCTTTGGGCGAAATTTCGTTAACTTCAAAAGACACGTTTTGAATCGTATTTTCAAACTCATTCGATTCACTTTCAACCGCGATACCGTCTATATAGGCAATCGCATTTTGTGCAGATTCGATGTTCGCAGGGTCGATGCTACCTGCACCACCAGTGGTGGAAAGCCTATCTAACTCCGCGTTACCATTATCATTAGTAATCACCAAATCGTTGCCTGTACCCGTTTCGCTAGAACTAAATACTAAACGAGGGCCGGCAGCTGTGCCGGTATCGATAATGTTGGCAGTTACACCGAAGTTATCATCTGCGTTATTAATTTTTTCTCTGAGCGCGGTTAAAGAGGTACCAGCAGTAATATCAATCGTGAAGCTGTCGCTTCCGCCTACATCAAACGTAAGTGAGCCTGTTCCCGACGTTAAAACGGGATCAGAACTGGCGGTAAACGCACCATCGTCGGTAGTAATTCGGCTGCCTTGGGCTAATTGCTCAACCACAATATCGTACGAACCACGAAGGGCCGAATTAGATGCTTCTGCAGACAGTACATCATCGTCTTCAGAAGGATTAGTAATCGTCGGTTCACGACCGTTAATGTCGTTATCGCTTCGTAGATCATCAACCGCATCTTTAAAATCAGAAAATTTGGATTTGATCTGACCTAAGCCTGAGATTTCCGCTTCAATCTGTTCTTCTTTTGCATTCAACCGATCTTCTTTCGGCTGACGTTCAGCGGTAAGAAGCTGTTGAACTAGGTCGTCAAGTGCTAAACCTGAACCTACCCCTAATGATTGAATTGTCATACTTTACCTCGTTAAACACGGTTGTTAAACACGGTTACTAGACGCGATTGTTAATAAATACCCCTACACTGTCGCCAACGTCTTGCTGCAAATCTTGAATACGTTCAGCAAGCGCTAATACTTCTTCAGAGGGTATTTGTCTTATTACATCACCAGACTCAGAATCTTTTACCGTAACAACCGAGCGCTTAGTTTCGTCATCAATAGAAAACGCCAAATTCCTATTTTGCGTTTGCAAGAATGATTCTACTTCTTGAACTGCATTCTCTAGCGAAGCTTGATTCTCTATTCCAGACTCTTTATCGGCCGGAGCATTAGAACCTTGAGGCAAATTTTGTACACTAGATACATCATTTTTTAGTGCAGAATTGGTTTGACTACTGTTCGCTTGCTGTTGGCCAGCACTATTGTTTTCGCTGTCGTTGCTCGCTTTCGCTGAGCTCTCGTTTGGTGCTACTTTAGACACAGGTGCTGACTCAGAAGCTAATGCAAAAGCCTGACCAGTTTGATTATTTACAATTTCCACTTATTTCACCCCCCTTTTGAAACGACAAAACGGGCCCTTGCAAGTAAGCAAGCACCCGTTACATTCCAACTAAGGTATTAAATTATAGCTTATCCAAGCAAAGATAGCGCAGTTTGAGGGCGCTGGTTTGCTTGACTTAGTACAGAAATAGATGCCTGCTGAATAATCTGATTACGTGTCAGATCTGCAGTTTCAGATGCAAAATCTGTATCACGAATCTGAGAACGTGCAGATGACAAGTTCTCACTGATATTGCTTAGGTTACGAATAGTTGATTGGAAACGGTTTTGAAGCGCACCCAGGTCAGCTCGAACCGCCCCAATACCTGATATTGCAGCGTCTACGTCAGATAGAAGCGAAGACGCACCATCAGCTGTGGCAACACTGTTAGTAGTAATGCCCAATCCAGTCGCACTAAATCCATTGATAGAACCTAAATTACCGCTTGATAAATTAACAGAGATAGTTTGGCCCGCGTTTGCACCAACTAAGAAAGATGCAGAAAAATTTCCATCCAATAAATTTACACTTCCGAACTGCGTATCTGTCGCAATGCGTGAAATTTCAGTTCTAAGCGCCGACACTTCTTTTTGAAGTGCTAAGCGGTCAGCTGAAGAGTTAATTCCATTTTGTGATTGAACTGCTAATTGACGAATACGCTGTAAGCTAGACGTTACTTCGCTTAGCGCACCTTCAGCAGTCTGTGATAATGAGATAGCATCGTTAGCGTTACGAACAGCTTGGTTCAAACCTTCAACTTGGGACGTTAGACGGTCAGAAATTTGAAGACCAGCAGCATCATCAGCCGCACTGTTGATACGAAACCCCGATGACAATCTCTCAAATGACGTGTTCAATTTATCACTTACGTCAAAAAGCTGACGTTGAGCGTTAATTGATGACACATTAGTATTTACAAATAAAGACATTAGATTACCTCCTAGGGATTCAATGATGCCTGTGCTATCATCAAACCCTTCCAGTTCAAATTAGCTGGGTCACTACTCCCGACTAACTTCCTCTTGCAAAGTAAATTACATTACCCCTCAACAATAGGTATCGGCCAAGTCTTTAGCTTCTTTAGTTTTTTTTTGATTTTTTTTTCAAATAAATTCAAAGAATATTTAAGCTATTGATTTATAGAAATTAATTATCTTTTTATTTTTATGTTTTTTTGTCTTTTTAGCCATTAAATAGACACAGATGCTAATCAATTAGTGATAAATCGATTCACATTTTGGCTGACAACATTTATTTTGAAGGTAATGCGGCATCGTTAGGTTTAACAATGATTCGTAGGTTTGACACATTAAATGAATACACTTGGCATGGAAGGTGCATTTGTATTTGTGAATCATTAATTTTGCTCAAGTTAATGATTTCAGTTTGGCAGGGTGTTTAGGCTTAGAATAAAAAAAAGGCCGAGACATTAAATCTTGGCCAATCTGCTCACGTTAGGAGATTGAGCAAATACTGTTTCAGTCGGCTGGCAGGGTTTTAGTAGGATAAACTGGCCTCTCAACCAACACTTCTACACTCTCAGTCCTGTTAGTCGGCGCTTTCTCAAAGGGGGCGGCCTTAAATGGCCGCCATTCCTTCATTAGGGGATGGCCTCTCAACTCCTTCCCAATTAAAACGCCTTATTTACTTCTTACCCTAGTAGTGACAATGCCGCTTGTGGACGTTGGTTTGCTTGGGCAAGAATAGTGGTACTTGCTTGCTGAAGAATCTGGTTACGGCTCAACTCTGCCGTTTCGGTGGCAAAATCTGTATCTTTAATTCGTGATCTTGCCGCTGATACGTTCTCAGAAATATTACTTAAGTTTCTGATTGTTGACTGGAAGCGGTTTTGAAGCGCACCCAAGTCTGCGCGAAGACCACCTATTGCAGATATCGCATTATCCACTGAGGTAAGTAGTGCTGATGCATTCGTTTCTGTTAATACATCATTATTCCCACCAACAATTCCTAAGCCTGTTGCACTGAAGCCATCAATACCTGCGCGGCCCAATGCTTGTGTCGACAAGTTAACAGAAATTGTTTGTCCCGCATTTGCGCCTACTAAGAAGCGAGCTGAAAATGCGCCAGTGAGTACATCTACGCCAGCGAACTGGGTTGTGGTAGCAATACGTGAAATTTCAGTACGAAGCGCTGACACTTCTTTTTGAAGTGCTAATCTATCCGCAGAAGAGTTAATACCATTTTGCGATTGGATAGCAAGGGTACGAATTCGTTGTAAGGCAGTCGTTGTTTCTTGCATTGCGCCTTCAGCAGTTTGCGATAATGAAATCGCATCGTTTGCATTACGTACCGCTTGGTTTAGGCCTTGAACTTGCGAGGTCATACGGTCAGTAATTTGCAGACCTGCAGCATCATCAGCGGCGCTGTTAATTCTAAAACCAGATGATAAACGTTCAAATGCAGTATCTAAGTTATTGCCTGTTGAAAACAACTGGCGCTGCGCATTAAGCGATGACACATTAGTATTTACAAATAGACTCATGAGAGGTCTCCTAACAGTTTAAGTTTTGCGCTATTGATTTTATTATTTGCGCGAGTTAATTAAATATTTTGGCATATCTTGTGCTTCACATAATTGTCAGGATTTTATTCTGACGCTTTAGCGGGTCACTCCCGGTGAAGCTTGTTACACAGAGAAGGAAACTTCTCTTTTGCTGACTGTCGGGTTTGTTGTTCCAGACCTCAAACCTCTCACTACCTCTTGGCTTCATTCTCGCCAGTCAGCAGCCCAATCAGCAAACTTAACTCTTTATCGACTTACCTCACTATTTCCTTTAGAACTTTATGAAAATAATTTTTACGATTTTAAGCTATTGATCTCCTTACAATAACTAAAACCTAGCAGTCAATTAACACTCTTTAAAACACCATAAACGTATTACTTTTATTATTCGTTATAGGCCTTAAAGAGAGGAAGTAATGTTTACCTTCCCTTTGTTATAGTTATCGTACCGGTTAGCCATTTACTTTAGGTTTTTTTGATCTTTTTGAAAAAACTATTTAGTTCAATAGCTTAAATCACAGAAATAAAAAAAGGCCGATTAAAAAATCGGCCTTTTTGAATTTAAATCACTGTGGAACAGCTGAGGTTAAAGGTTCACTACCTCCTGGCCCCATTCTCTCACTATTATCAACTAGCGTATTAACCTAGAAGCTGTAGTGCCGCCTGTGGACGCTGATTCGCCTGAGACAACACGGTAGTGCTCGCCTGCTGTAGGATCTGGTTACGGGTCAAGTTAGCAGTCTCTGTGGCAAAATCAGTATCTTTAATTTGCGAACGTGCCGCAGATACGTTTTCAGAGATGTTACTTAAGTTACGAATAGTAGACTGGAAACGGTTTTGAAGCGCACCTAAGTCAGCACGAAGGCCACCTACCGCTGAAATAGCGTTATCTACACTGGCTAACATGCTAGATGCATTTTCACTGGTAAGTACGTTATTAGTGCCGCCAGTAATTCCTAAACCTGTCGCACTGAAACCATCTACATTAGCATTCGCAAGCGGTTGACTTGATAGATTTACAGAAATCGTTTGACCAGCGTTTGCACCTACCAAGAACTTGGCAGAGAAGTCACCTGACAATATATTTACACCAGCGAACTGAGTCGTTGTTGAAATACGCGATATTTCAGTTCTTAATGCAGATACTTCTTTTTGAAGTGCTACACGGTCAGCAGAGCTGTTGATACCGTTCTGTGATTGAATTGCTAGTGTACGAATACGTTGAAGAGAAGTCGTCGTTTCAGACAACGCACCTTCAGCAGTTTGCGATAGTGAGATCGCATCGTTAGCGTTACGTACCGCTTGGTTAAGACCTTGAACTTGTGAAGTCATTCGGTCGGTGATTTGTAGACCTGCGGCGTCATCTGCAGCACTGTTTATACGGAAACCCGAAGACAGACGCTCAAAAGACGTACCCAAAGAATTGCTTACATCAAATAATTGACGCTGAGCATTCAATGAGGAAACATTGGTATTGACGAACATAGACATAAAGTCTCTCCTACACTCTCAGTCCAGCGTGAGCTGGCTGCCGGGGATCCGGCTATTACAATTTTAATAGTCACCAATACCTGAGGGGTAATGATGAACTGGCTCTCTCAGTGTTTGTATCGACATAACAGCAGTTCCCTTTAGAATTATTTACAAAAATTGCCGTAGTGCGGTATAAAATTGCCGTTTACGATTACATAACAGTCGGATTTTAAAAGGGTATTAGCGTGAATATAAATTTGAAGATTAACGCGGTTGAGCGAATTTCATCGGAAGGTGAGCACTGCGCATTCACTGATTTAATCGAAAATCCCTTCGACAATAGTCGTAAATCACTACTGTGCTGCTATCGACGAGCCTTAAACCATATAAGCCCAGATGGCGTTGTAATTGTCTGCAAAGTGAATGTTGATTCGGGGGCAAAAACTTACCAGCGACTGGCACTACCCTCTTGGGATTTACGCGATCCAAAATTTTGTTTTGATGGTCGAAAGTTAATCATCACTGCCTATGCTAAGCACAAAGACGCAAATACGGGTGCGGTAACCACTAAAATGGTGAGTTACTTTTCTACCACGGGAGATTCTTGGTCAACACCTCACTTTTTTGGGCATTCCGGTTGGTGGCTTTGGCGCATAACATGGAACAAGGATAAGGCTTATGGTTTTGCCTATAACCGCAAAAGTCAAAGAATTGATTTGTATGTAGGCAACCCACGCAAACAACTTTACCTTCAAAAGAAAGGCGCTATTTCTTTTGAGAAGCACACATTTGGCTACCCGAATGAAAGCCATATATTGTTTGATGATACTGATAAGGCAACGGCGATTGTACGCCGAGATGCTGATAGTTTCAGCGCCAAACTAGGTTTCTCATCTCCGCCCTATACCAATTGGAAATGGCACGATTTGAAACAGTACGTTGGAGGGCCGGTTATGTTATCACTTACCGAAAATACGTATGTGGTAGCAGGTAGAAACTGGGATGGTAAAAGTCTGACAACGGCAATTTGGTTACTTTCATCAACTGATTATTCGCTGAAACTTCTGATGACCTTACCGAGTAAAGGAGACAATAGTTATCCGGGGGTAGTATGGCAAGACGACACGCTGTATGTCTCTTATTACTCAGATCATATCGATAACAAAACCCGAGTATATCTTGCTACATTGTCAGGGATGAATAGCCTATTAAATGAAGTTAAACAAGGATAAATTAGACACTTGCGGAAAAGTAGCCAATGCCGCATTGAGTGCCGTTTCTTGTTTGGCAAATTCCGTAGAGGCCTCTGCATAATCAACATCTTGGATTGATGAACGGGATGCCTTTGCCGCAATTTCCATATCAAGGTTACTTTCGTAAGTAGATTCAGCGATATTTAGGCGGCTACCTATAGAGGCGCGTTCTAAAGATATTTTTTCTAACCCATTATCTAACCCAACTAATGAGTCGGCAATGGCTTCTTGCAGCGCACTATCATCAATGGTGCTATCCATAAGTATGGTTTGAATTTCATGAAGCGATTGAGCCATACTCTTTTTCTCAGGCGCATCCAAAGAAAAATTAATGGTATCGCCAACAGCAGCACTCGCTTCAAACTGCATACCCTTGATAGTAAATGGGCTACCGGAAGTGTAGCCAACCGTTCCCACAACTGCGCCTGTGCCTGTATTAGTTAACTGTGCTTCTCCCGATGCTAAAAACTCCACTTGATAGTCATTATTAGCACTGGTCACTGGGTCGTAATTCTTATTGAAAAAGGTATCAAACGTACCTTGTTCTTTTACCACCGTGTTTTGTAAATCGGCTACTGTACTGCCGGTTACTGAGAAATCAAAACGAGATAGTACGTTCTCAAAAACTTCATAACCGTTGCTGGTAGATTGTATCTTTGAGCTAGACGATAACTGAATAAAACTTACACCTGCATCACCTGAAAATGTAATGGCATTTCCTGATGATGCGGGGTTGTAGGTAAAGGCTTGGTTCGCAGATTGATAACCTGCATACATGTAATTGCCATCAGCATCTTGCGTATTCATTAAGTCGAATATTTCCAACTTAATTTGTTCTAATTCAGCCCCGATAGCGCGTTTGTCAGGGTCATCAAGAATACCCGAGCCTGCTTGAACGACTAATGTTCTAGCACGGTTAATCGAATTAGTAATATTCGTTAGCACTGCTTCTTGCTGTTCTAAAGAGCCTGTTACCAAATCATTATTTCGTTGAAATTGCGTCAGCCCATCAAGCTCTTCGGTCAAGCGCAATACTTTTGCAGCGCCCACAGGATCGTCTGCCGGCGTAATGATCCGCTTACCCGTCGCTAACTGCTCTTGCGTTTTAACCAAACCTTCTTGGTTTTCCATAATGGAGCGAATGCTTTGGTCGTAAACTTGACTCGTCGATATACGCATAATCTGTTACCTCGCCGCACTTAGAATGGTGTCGAACAACTCTTGCGCTGTGCTCAAAATTCGTGCTGCGGCAGAATAAGACTGCTGAAACTTAACCAGGTTTGCCGCCTCTTCATCTAGACTTACTCCAGATACTGACTCAAACCAATTTTCTGATTGGGTTTTCATTGCCTCTGCTGAAGTTAACGAAATGTCAGCCATGGCTGCGTCTTCACCAATTCGCCCGACCATAGATGCATAGGCATCTTGAAAAGTACGTTGCTGGTTGGTTGATTCACTGCTCACTTGCACGAGATTCTCGTTCTGCAACGCTGCGATCTCAAGTGCATTACTGTTGTCGTTGAAACCATCAGTGTTGTAACTAATAGTAAAACTATCACCTGCTTTAGGTACACCATCTAAACTGATGTCGTAACCTGGGTAGTCATCTAGTGATGAAAATGCTGCAGGCCAAGCTGGGCTACTGCCACTACTTTCTGCCTGTGCTAATAAGTTGCTTAAATTCGTTGCGCCCGTCACATTGGTAATGACATTTGGCGGTGTCTCTCCATCTAACACTTGATAGCTATCTTCTGCGGTGAAGACGATTTGAGCTGGCGCGCCAAATGTACCACTTGGCGAGCTGGCTAAATCATGTATTCCACCTGCACCATCAAATGCAGATTGTTCGGTACCACCGCCAACTTCCGTGTTGGTAATCGATACCCCACTTACATTGGCGCTACCTAAATTCGTGGCATCTGCTTGAGCTCTTACGGGCGCCGCAAACGCGAGATCTTCAGGTCTGTTTGTGGCTAGCTCAATGGATGATGCAATCGTTTTAGTCGGTTGCATCAAGAATTCATCGCCAACCGCATAGGTGGAGGTACCGCCAAATTCTACTTCAATACCACCTGGTAATTCATTGAAGCCACTAGTAACGGTGTAGTTTGAATAAACAATATCATTCCCAGATCCGTCTTTTTGCGGTGTTCCATCAGGATTTAATAAAGTAATTTCTATTTCGCTAGGAACCCCTGCAGATACCGCAGTCACTTCAATTTGATAATCGGCATCAGTGAGTTCAGCGCCTTTGCCAGCAACAAGCTGCCCAACGACCTGATAGTCTCCGCTGGTATCTTGAGTTTCTAATCCCCTAAAAGTAGGAATGTCGAAGATATTGCCGCCTAGTTGACCGTCTAAATCCATCCCCAACTTGTTTTGGGTATTTACTGCGTCGGCAAAGGTAACAGAAAGCTGGCCTACGTCGCGCATCGCCGTGCCTAGCACTTCATTTCTGTAACGAAATAATCCGCCTAGGCTGCCCCCTAAGTCACTTTCAACAATACGGATGGTAGTATCGTTTTTCGTTTGAGAACCAAAATCTGTTTCTAACTTAAGTTCTTTGCTGGTTGAATCTGCACTGGTACTTATTTCGAATAAATTAAACGCGCCGTTTTCTAATATGAGTGATTCGCCAGTGGTCAAATTCACGGTAATCGCACCGTTTTGACTTTGACTGTCTTTCACATCGATAGCCATAATAGAGGCAAGCTCTTCAACGGCGGCATCTCGTTTATTCATTAATGCGCTGGGTTCGTCGCTAGTGTTGTTTCCTTTGGCAATCACGATGTTTTTGTTGAGTTCGCCAATAGAGCTAATCAAGCTATTGGTTCTGTTCACCAAAGACGTGACTTCAAGGTTAAACTCTTCTTCCTTTTCCACCATGTAATCTGACAGGGTTTTCATACGTTGATACAGCGACTCTGATTTTCCTAATACCTGTTCACGAGACGCTAGGTTTGTAGGGTCGTCTGAGGCAGTTTGTACCGCTGCAAAATAGTCACTAATGCCTTTAGATAGAGAGTTCGCCTCACTGGCTAAAAGGGTATCAATCGCTGACGTTTTGGAAGAAAAAGCCTCTAGCTCACCTACCGAAGTTATATCGCGGCGAAGCTGGTTTTGCGCAAATACATTTATAATTCGCTCTGTATTTCCGATTTCAACACCGAATACATCGCTGTTAACCAGCTCGGTGCGTTCACGTACGTACCCAGGCGTATTTACATTGGCAATATTATTACTGGTAGTTTGTAAAAGCTTACTACTGGCGTTTACACCACTGGTGGCTAGGGAAAATAAATCAACTGCGCTCATATATTAAACCCCTCTTCTTACGGCATTAAGCCGTTAAGCCTATCGCTGTGGTAAACCGCCATAATTTTACTGGCGTAGTTAGGATCCGTAGCATATCCAGCGCTTTGTAGTTCTCGCGTATAACTGTGTGCATCTGAGGCTTGTTCCACCGCTTGCTGATAACGAGGCTGTGTGACAATAAAGCGCCCATAGTCGTCAACTGCCTCTTCTAATGAAGCATAGGAGCGAAATGCCGCTTTTTGCTTTTGTGGAATGCCGCTATTGAATTCAAGGGTATCGACTACCGCTTGCTTGCCGTCCCACTGCGAATTCGCTTTAATCCCGAAAAGATTATGCGAACTTTCACCGTCGCTATTGTGAATAACAAACTTGCCCCACCCCGTTTCAACCGCGGCCTGTGCAATAATCGCTTTTGCATCCATACCGTACTTTTCAGCCACTTGTTCAGCATAGGGACGCAGAGTTTCAACAAAGTCTTCGGGGCTATCGAACATGCTGTCTTTCGTGGCCGATTGCACACCTTTAGATTCAGAAGCCAGCACAGTTTCTTGCGCTTGCTCTGTAGCGATAACACGGTCGCGGTTCAGCGAATTCAAGTTACCGTCACTGCGAATTACGCTGGCAGGTAAATAACTGTCTTCAGATTGGCCCATTTGTTTAACGATAATGTCAGCCAACCCCATACCGCCACCTGCCGTTAAATCGGTTGCAAGCTGTTGGTCGTGCATGTCCCGATAAAACTTAACTTGCTGGGAATTAAACGGGCTATCTTCATCGGCAAGCGCGTCTTGTGCTTTACGCATAGACTTCAGCATCATTTGCACAAATATGGCTTCGAACTGCTCTGCCGCTTCTTGCAATACACTTTCATCACCCGAAGCAATGGCCTCGCGCATTTTATTAATACTGCCAAGATCGTGAACATTGCGTGCCATATCGAGCTGATTTTTTGAGCTGAATGCTTCCATTAGATGATCACCAATTCACCATGTAGCGCACCGGCCTGCCTTAATGCTTCTAAAATCGCCATTAAATCACCTGGTGCAGCACCCACTTCATTAACCGCTCGCACTAGCTGATCCAGTGTCACTCCCGGTTCAAACGAAAACATGCGACTGTCTGATAAATCCACATCAACAATCGACTGTGTTGTTACCACCGTTTCACCATCTGCAAACGCATTGGGCTGGGTAACTTGTTGATTTTCTGAAATTGTCACTGTTAACCCGCCATGGGTAATAGCGGCAGGTAGTAAACGCACGTCTCGACCAATTACAATCGTACCGGTACGGCTATTGATGACAACTCGCGCAGGCGCATCGGCTGGCGTGAATTCAAAATTTTCGAGTGTGGCCAAAAAGCCCACTCGCTGACCAACATCTCTTGGCGCTGATACACGCACTGACGCGGCATCAATCGGCGTAGCGATGGAATAACCTTTTTCTGGCTGTGCACCTAATCGCTCGTTAATCACATCAGCTAACGCTTTTGCAGTTGAAAAGTCAGGGTAATGCAAGTTCAGTGTTAATGAATCGCCATTGGCAAAACCGCTTGGTACGGTTTGCTCAACCATGGCACCGTTAGGAATACGGCCTACTGTCGGTGTGTTCACTACAATTCGCGAACCATCGCCGCCTTGTGCACCAAAGCCACTTACTACCAAGCTACCTTGCGCTACTGCATACACTTTGCCATCTACACCGCGAAGGAATGTTTGTAGAAGCGTGCCGCCTTGCAAGCTACTCGCTTCCCCTACTGACGACACGGTAATATCAATGGTCTGCCCTGGCTTAGTAAAAGCAGGCAATTCTGCGTGAACAGCTACCGCTGCCACGTTTTTGATCTTGGGTTTAGTGTTGGAATCTAAGCTGATACCAAAGTTACTTAGCATGGTACGAAAGCTTTGCTCGGTGAAAGGACTTTGTTCACCAGTACCAGGTAAACCGACCACTAAGCCATAGCCTACTAACTGGTTGCTTCTCACCCCTTGGATACTTGCCAAGTCTTTGATGCGTTGTGCATTAACATTGCCAGATAGCACCAGTGTTAATGCGATAAGTAGTACTGAAAACAAACGCATAATAATTCTCCTAGCCCCGCTTAAAGCGGCCACCATGATGATGTGAAAAACTTCGTAAGCCAGCCTTTTTCCTGCGCACTAGCAAAGGAGCCCGTACCGCTGTATTGAATTCTGGCATTAGCTATCTTTGTCGATAACACTTCATTTTCGGGACTAATGTCAGATAAGCGAATAATGCCCGTTAAACGAATGTATTCATCGCCATGGTTTAGAGTGAGCCACTTTTCGCCGCGAATAACTAAATTGTCATTGGGTAGCACTTCCACTACCGTAACCGAGATATTTCCCGATAAACTGTTACTTTGGTTTGTTGCCGCATCACCTGCAAAGTCGTTTGACGAACTCACGCCAAGCTGAACAGATTGGCCGCCAATATTTAATGCTTGCCCACCTAATCCGGTGATCGTGTCTAAATCTACCGTGGTGTCTTTTGATGTCGATGTACCAGCTGATTTACTCGCGTTGGTATTTTCACTCAACGTGATAGTAATAATGTCGCCAACCCGTCTAGCCGTCATATCTGAATATAAGCTATTGGCCATATAAGAGCGGAACAGCGAACCATCTTCTACAATCTTCTCGCGAGGATAATCAGGTACCACTGGGGCAAACGATGGATCGTTTGCTTGAACCGGTGGCTGGTTAGTGCTTGCACAACCTGCCAATATTGTCACTGAAAGAAAGAGTCCGAGAATTCGCATAACATTACTCACTAAAGTTGCTGAATGACTTGTCCAAGCATCTGATCCACAGATGAAATCACTTTCGAGTTCATCTCGTACAAACGCTGACTTTCAATCAAATTAACCAGCTCTTCGGTCACATTCACGTTACTGGTTTCTAGCGTACCTTGTGCAATAGTGCCTATACCTTGAAGGCCTGGCACACCTTGAATAGGCGCGCCGCTTGATGCGGTTTCAACGTAGAGGTTCTGTCCAATAGGCTGAAGGCCAGTTGGGTTAATGAAGTCTGATAGGTTCATTTGCCCAAGCACTTGCGGCTCGGCTTGACCACGAATTGACACGCTGATTTCACCGTCTTGTGAAATGGTAATTTGCTGCGCGTCCTCTGGAATTGCCACTTCAGGTTGGAGTAAAAAACCCGCGCCAGAAGTTACTATCTGACCTTGATCGTTCATTGAAAACTGACCATTTCTTGAGTAGGCAATGGTGCCGTCAGGCTGCAATATTTCAAAATAACCGCGCCCCTGAATAGACATATCTAACGCATTATCCGTGGTTAGCAAGTTGCCTTGGGTATGTGCTTTTTGTGTTGATACCACCTTTGAACCAGAACCTAACATAAGGCCAGAAGGTAATTCGGTATCAGCTGATGAGCGGCCACCAGGTTGGTTTATATTCTGATAAAGCAAATCTTCAAAAATTGCTCTGTCTTTTTTAAAGCCTACCGTTGATGCGTTAGCCAGGTTGTTCGATACCACCGCGACATCTGTTTGTGCGGCATCAAGACCTGTTTTACTTATCCACAATGCTGGGTGCATGGCAACCTCCTAACCTTTAAAGTTCGTATAACAAAATTGTTAACTATTCTATAGAATGCGCAGTAATTGGTTGCCGCGAGCATCTAGCTCATCAGCTTGCTTCATCATCTTCACTTGAAGCTCATAGTGGCGCTGAAGGCTTATCATATTGACCATTTCGTCAACGGCATTCACGTTCGAGCCTTCCAACATGCCAGACATTACTTTCACACCAGCACTTGCTGGGGCTATCGTGCCATCTTCCATTCTAAATAAACCATCAGTGCCTCGTTCCATATCGGCATAGTTCGGCTTAACCAGTTTCAACCGGCCAACATCTTCAATTACATTTTCTGGCGCGCCAAGCTGTCTCATTGACAAGGTGCCGTCCATACCGATATCTAAATTATCTAGCGGCACAGGAAGGAAAATTGGACCGTTATCGCCTAAAACGGGGCGATTGTGCACATCTGTCAAAATACCGTCGTCACCCAGCTTAAAGTTACCGTCACGAGAATAGGCTTCTTGCCCATTGTCATCTTGAACGGCAAACCAGCCATCGCCTTGTATCGCAACGTCTAAATCACGACCCGTTTGAATCATAGGACCTGATTCATAGTTGTTTGACGGACTTTCGGTCATTGAAAAAACGCGAGACGGCAAACCTTCGCCGTAGGCAGGCATTGACCTTGCCTGTTCTAACTGAGCTCTAAACCCAGTTGTTTGCGCGTTAGCCAAGTTATTGGCACGAAGCCCAGTACCTAAAAGGTCTTGAGATGCACCACTGGCAGCAATGTAGAGAAGTTTGTCCATGACTGACTTTTGACTCTGGTTAAACCATATACAGGTTTTGCAATCCCAGTGCCAACATGCACAAATAGAAGTGGATACAAAAAAACCGCAACTAAAGTTGCGGTTTTTGCTAGTTAAACGTCAATGTTTATCGGATGTTCAGGATAGTCTGGTTAAGCGAGTTATTCACTTCGAGTGCTCGAGAGTTAGCCTGGAAGTTCCGCTGTGCAATAATCATATCGATGAGCTCAGTGGTTAGGTTAACGTTGGCTTGTTCAAGGGCTGATGAGTTAATTTCACCGAAAGTCCCCGTCGTCGCTTCACCCGCCAATGCTTCACCAGATAGGATACTTTCTTTCCACTCAGTGCTGCTTTGCTGCGTTAAGCCCTGCTCATTAGCAAATCTCACTAAGGCCACACGTACGATAGGTTCTGACGTACCGTTTGAGAACGTCGCTCGAACCAAGCCGTCTGGGCCAATATCAATACCCGTCAAACGACCAACAGGCAAACCATCTTGCTCTAATGACGTCACTTCGAATGCTGATGCGTATTGCGTAGGTTCCACCGTGGTAGCATTTGCAGGGTCTAAGTTAAAATCGATCCCTATTTGTTGAGTCGCATCCGCACCGTTTGATAATGCAGAACCAAGCGCTTCAGTCGTTAATTTATAATCGGTAGTTTGAATGCCATCTGGTGATTCAATTCCAATAAAGTCACCACCTTGAGAAAACACAAGTTTAGCTGCTGTAACACCGTTACCTGTGTTAGTACCCAACGAGTTTACCGCTGTAGTAGGGTCGGAATCAGTACCTGTAGAGTTCACTAAATCAGTAAGTTGATCGTCTACCGCTGTTGCCACATACCATTCATTGTCTGCCGCCACATCTTTAACGAAGTAATACGTCATCACGTGGCTGTCGCCTAGTGAATCATAAACCGTTACCGAGGTTGCCGCGTTGTAGGTAAGTGGATCTTGTGGGTCAAATGCAGCTGGATCTAACCCTTGATCACCTGCAGGTAAGTTCATACGGATATCAACTTCTGAGGTTTGTGCTGGAGAACCTGATGAATCTGGGATTTGCACTGGCTCTGTAGTACTCAATGCAACGGATGAACTAGTAGAGTCTGAGTTAACGGGGAAACCTAAAAGTAAGTCGCCGTTACTGTTAACCACATAATTGTCATCATCTAACTTGAACTGACCAGCACGGGTAAACGAAAAGTCTCGTGAGGTTTCATCAGGCACGGTGGCAAAGAAACCATTCCCAGTAATCGCCAAATCAAGTGCAGTATTGGTGAACTGCAAGCTACCTTGCGAAAACTGCTGGGCCACATCTTGTGTCAAAACACCGTCGCCCACTTTGGTTTTACTTCCAGCCAATAGTGATGTGGCGTACACGTCGCCGAATTCAGCGCGAGACTCTTTAAAGCCAACCGTATTTACGTTTGCGATGTTATTCGCGGTTACATCTAAATCTTTTTGTGCGGCAGCTACGCCACTTAGTGCAATATTAAAAGACATGCTTCTTTCTCCTGCTAACTGCCGATTTGAATAACGTCATCAAGACTAATGCTGACTTCGCCATCTAAATTTAAAATTACGCCCTGACCACTGCCGGCCAAACTAACACTTCCTACATGACGGTTAATGGCTGTATTCAATTGAACGCCTTCACCGTTTAATTCGCCTGTAGCGCTGATTACGTAGTCACCCGCTGGCATATCGTTGCCTTGGGTATCCTTGCCATCCCATTCAAATTGAATGTTGCCAGCGGCTTGTGTGCCAGCATCAATGGTCTTAATTACTTCACCGTATTGATTTTCAACGGTGATCGTCATGTTTTGTACACTCTGCTCATTAACCACAACACCCGATACCCCAGCAGCGTCGCTAGACATATGCCCTACGTTGCCCTGCACTAACACGTTCTGGCCTATTAAGCTGGATGCTTGCAATGCCTGGTTAGATGTCATCGAGGCGGCGAATGACTCGAACTTATCATTCAACTGAGAAATACCGTCAGCCATAGTGAATGATGTCATTTGCGCTACCATCTGATCGTTATCTACGGGTTTAGTAGGATCCTGATTCGCTAATTGCTCGGTTAACATGGCAAAAAAGTCTTCTTGCGAAAGCTGTTGCTCTGTTCCATCGACAACCGGAACCGTCTCTTCTTGCCAGTAGAGTTCGTTGTTCAGGCCAGTGGTGTTGTTAATTGTGGTCACAGTATTTTCCTCACATTACCTATGCGGCAACTTATTGCCCTTGTCCTAGCTGCAGTACCCGACGGAATATCCGTTTGGTGGTATCAGCAACCTGAACGTTGGTTTCATAGGCTTTTGACGCCGACATCATATTTGCCATTTCTTCAACGATGTTTACGTTCGGCTTATAGATATAACCCTCTTCGTCAGCCATTGGGTTATGCGGAGCATACTCAACTTGCAATGGCGCATCGCTTTCTACAATTCCCTTAACTTCAACACCCACACCCTTGCTTTGATCGCCCATGGCTCGCTGTAACTCAGCGGCAAACACAGGTTGTCTTGCACGGTAGGTTTCGTCATAACTACTGCTTACCGAGTTCGCGTTAGCAATGTTACTAGCGGTGGTGTTTAAACGAACATTTTCAGCTTCCATACCGGTACTGGAAATTGACATCACATTAAATAAGCTCATGATTACTGGCCTCCAGAACTAAGGGCTTTTTTCATACCTTTAACTTTACCGTTAATAAACTCAAGTGTGGCTTGATAGCGTAAACCGTTATCTAAAAAGCGGTTACGTTCTGCCTGTACTTCCACCGTATTGCCGTCTCCGGTATCCGGTTGAGTGGGTATGCGGTATTGCATTTCAAAATTTGATGCTACCGACGATATATCGCCACCTATGTGTTTATCGTGTGTTCTCGCTAAACTGCCACCACCCAATTTATGCTGCCCTTCCTGGGCGCTCATGGCTGACTCCATCGCTTTATTAAAGTCGATGTCTTTAGCTTTATAACCAGGGGTATTGGCGTTCGCTAGGTTTCCAGAAATGACTTCCATTCTGTCGGTGCGTATTGCTAACGCCGACTGATGAAACCCGACTAACTTGTCGAGATTAATGGCCATATTGAAAACTCCTAGCTGCGAAATTCCGAAAATACGTCATGAATTAAGAATGACGAATTAACTATTATAGAATTTTACTAGCAAGGCAGATGCCAACCTGAAGATTGGCACTGTATAAAAAAGAGGAAAGAAACGGAGAAAATATAAACTATTATATTAAATTCAGTATGTTATATGTTTATTTCTTTTGGTAGTACAAGCCAGGATTACATTTTATCATGGCATATGTATCGCTTGCCGCACTGATAGATTCAGACGCGCCAAGGAAAAGGACACCGGCAGGTTGCAGCTGTCCGGCAATTTGTTGCAGTATCTTTTGTTTCACATCTGCCGAAAAATAAATCAGCACATTGCGGCAAAAAACGATGTCAAAGCGGCCAAGTGCTGCATAGGAGGTTAACAAATTCAAACTTCTGAATGAAACCATGTTGCGCACTTCTGGCTTAACCTGCATTTGGCCACTTTCATGAGGCTGGAAAAACATAGCTCTACGTTGTGGCGATAGCCCTCTCGCCAGCGAAAGTTCATCATATAGCCCTTGGCTACACTTATTTAGCATTTCAGAAGAAAGGTCAGTGGCTATAATTTCAACCCCTTGCCTAAGCAATCCAGGTCGCTGTTTTTGAAACTCTAGAATGGACATAGCAATAGAGTAAGGCTCTTGTCCAGACGAACAAGCTGCACTCCAAATTCTAAGTTTTTGATTTTTTGTTGCGAGTTGAGGAAGTAAATCGCGTTGTAGCAACTCAAATGGATAAGTATCTCTAAACCACAATGTTTCATTTGTGGTCATCGCATCGATGACACTTTGTAAAAGGTTACGATCGTAACCCTTTACAACCACATCAATAAGCGCATCAGTATTGTCATAGTCATGCTTATATAACAAAGACGCAAGCCTGCTTCTTACAAGGTATTGCTTGTTTTCCCCGAGTACTATTCCACATTGTTTCTCGAGGAAGTGCCGAAACTTTTCATAGCTTGCCGGCGACACATTTTTATTATCCAACCCCTACCGCTCCGTTATTCACAATCCGTCATTAACCACTTCTGAACTGCTGTTGCTAGTTCATCGGGGTGAAATTTCGCAATAAAGTCATCCGCTCCCACTTTCTGAACCATGGCTTGATTGAATACGCCACTTAAAGAAGTGTGAAGTACAACATGAAGCTTCTGAAGTTCTGGTGTATTTTTGATTTCCGCCGTAAGGGTGTAACCGTCCATCTCTGGCATTTCTATGTCAGAGACTAGCACCCCAATTCGCTTGGTAATATCACCATATTCTTCAGCGATTTCCTTCAAGCGGTTTAACGCTTCTAAACCATTCTTTGCTAGCTCGATTTCTAACCCGAGTGAGGTTAGCGCTTTTTTAACTTGGTTTCTTGCCACGGCCGAATCGTCAGCAATGAAGATAATTTTGTCTTCTTTACCTTCCGTAGAAAGCCCTTCAGCAACATCGGCGCTTACTTCTGCATTAAGCGGTGAAATTTCATTGAGGATTTTTTCTACGTCGAGAATTTCAATTAATTCGTTTTCTACTTCAGTAACAGCGGTTAAATAACTCGCTCGGCCTGTCCCTTGAGGGGGCGGCATGATGGCATCCCAGTTGGTATTAATGATGCGCTCAACAGCGCCCACTAAAAACCCTTGAACAGAACGGTTGTATTCAGCAATAACGATAAACGCGTTTGATAAGTCTTCAATACGCTTGCCACCTGTTGCCATGCTTAAATCAATGACAGAAATAGTTTGCCCACGAATATGTGCTACTCCGCGAACTAACGAGTTCAACTTTGGCATTGAAGTCAGTGGTGGACACTGAAGCACTTCACGTACTTTAAACACGTTTATACCAAAGCGTTGACGGCCATTAAGCCTGAACAACAATAACTCAAGACGGTTTTGACCAACTAATTGGGTTCGTTGGTTAACCGAGTCTAAAATTCCCGACATATCTCACCTCTTTTTAATACTGGGCATGATCATTGCCTTCACTAAAGAGAATAGACAATATCACTAAATGTATGCAGGTCAAACGACAGAAAAATGACGGTTTCGCTGCATGTACAACTTAATCACGGACGTACGCAAGTTATTGTCTCAACCTAATTTGTCTTATAAGCATAGACAATAACTCAGTAAGTGAACACGAAAAGTGACTATGAAAAATTTAAAAAACGTAAAATCTTGGCTTACAGGAGTTCGTCTGCCACTTTTCACTGTTGTGGTGGCCGTTGCTTTAGCGCCTTACAGTTACGCTGAAACAATGCACGATGTGGTGAATAAGGGCGCAAAGGAATACCTGCTGTCGGCGCTTAGTATACACGATGAAAACACCGATATTGCTGTGAGCATTGCTGAAGTAGACGAAAGAATTAATATTCCTCAGTGTCCAACCGGATTTCAATTTCACGCGTCTGACGAATCTTTGAACCAATCTTATGTTTCGGTGCGGGTAAGTTGTGGAAATAATGATTGGTACTTATTTACCAGTGCCCAAGTCACGAGAACGAAAGAAATTGTGGTTACGTCTGGCGCGGTTAGCCCGGGCACCGTACTTTCTGCGTCTAATTTAACGCTGGCATCGGTAGATATAAAGCGTCTTCGTTATAGTGCTTTTACCGATGTAGATGCATTAATTGGCGCTCGAATGAAACGTCGAATTGTTGATGGCCAAGCTGTGCAATCCAATATGCTATGCTTTGTGTGCAAAGGCGATAGAATTACCATTCGCGCATCACTTGGTGGAATGGCGGTTAAAACATCCGGAATAGCACAACAAGATGGCGTTATAGGCGATACCATAAAGGTGCTCAATGCCAGTAGCCAAAAGCCTGTCATAGCGGAAGTCGCCAGCGCTCAAGAAGTCGTGGTACACTTGTAGTTCAGCGTGCTAAAAAACTACGTTTTCGTTGTATAAAAGCCTAAAGAAAAGAAGGCTTGTGCCGATAACTTATACAGAGGCGAAAAGGTAGTGGAGAAATATTATGGCAATTAACAATGTAAACAATGGGTTACCAAAAACTCCCGTTGATAACACAAAAATTTCGCAACAGAATCAGACTCAGCAGTCGCAACAGCAACAAGCGACTTCTAACAATGCTTCTGTTGCTCAAGCACCACGACAAGATTCAGTATCCTTGACTCAGTCTGCACAGCAGTTGAATCAAGTTCAGAAAAAAGGTTCTGAAGCGCCTGTAAATCAGGAAAAAGTCGACCGTCTTAAAAAAGCGGTTTCCAGTGGTGAATACCGAGTAAACCCAGAAGTGTTAGCGAATAAAATCGCTAAGCTTGAGGGTGAGATCTTTGGCCGCAAATAATTAGGTTTTTATGACTAGTCATCTTTATTCAGCATTATCACAACAGGTCGCTAATTTAGAGGGCCTGTGCTTATTGCTGGAAAAAGAATTACATTTGATTAGCTCACGAGATGCAGAAACCTTGATGAGTCTGCTAGAAGATAAGTCTGCATTACTAGAGTCTATTCAGGCTACCGACCAAAAAGTCGAAGCCTTATATCGTCAAACTACAGACGAAACGATGAGTGCAGATGAACAAGGGTTAATGGATAAAGCGAAAAGTCTGTTAGAAGACTGTAAGTATAAAACCCAAATTAATCAGAAAGCCGTAGAGCAAGGACAGCTTCGCCTCACACACTTACGGAATCTGATGTTGGAAGTTCGCGCTAAAGAGTCGTTAACTTATGATAAGAAAGGTAAGCCAAATGCTGGCCGTTTAGGTTCAGGTATTAGCGCCTAGTCTAGTATCCGCGCATAATTAACGCACTCGTCATAAAATGCCAAAATAAGAATACAAAAAAGCGCGTTTAATACGCGCTTTTTTGTGAGTGCTATTTAGCCATACATCTAAATACTTAATAGTATTTAATGTCTTTAATTCTTTGTGGCTTCGCGGTCGTCAAATAAATGTCGTAAACGCGATGCATATCTAGTTCAAGCTCGGTGGCATAGGTATCTTCGCCCACAGGATAACTTTTTATTACTCTTGCCCCTCTAATGACTCCCTCTACAGAAGCCCGTAAGGTTTCATTATCCACCACAAGGCTAGACAGTGATTGATTACCTTCAATACGTTGTCCGTACACCTGCTCTGCAAGTTCTCTGTAAGCCTCTAGTTTTGACGCTTTAATTGCCATCAGGGTTTTCACCGTTTCGCTTTCCCCCCGCTGCGACATAATAGGGGCATAGCCTACGGCACTTAGGACAGGATAACTGTCTGGCTCGACCGTCTCCCATTCCACATGTTTATCTACAAATAAACTGCATCCTGGCAAACCTGTCAGAGCAGCGAATAAAGCCGCTATTGTCCATGCTCGACTACTTACCAATTTCTTAAAAAACACCATCAGAGAAACCTCATTCTCAATTTTTCTATTAGTGGATAAGCAATGTTTACGCCTAAATTTTAGATTTGAAACATTGGCATCTATTTCGCTTATATAAATTAGAGTAAAAATAGAAACAAAAACTGAAAAGAAACGGATTCAAAAAGAATACTGACTTAAATTAACTGATGTAGTGCTCGTTATCGCACTGCAACAAAAGGATACGACTGTGCTTGGCATACGAACATTCGCTAAATTGTTTTTAGTTAGCATCTCTTCTATTAAAAGAAGATATCAAGCTAGATGCGCCAATGTCGCCCTTTTTATGGCGCTGTTTTGCCTTGCTGCAGTAACGACAGGGCAAAGCCATGCCGCCTGGTATGAAGCCAAAGGCCAAGCCGTTATCGTAAATGGCAATAAAGAAAAAGCGCGCAGAGACGCCACTGAAGAAGCCCTAAAACAAGCTTTGTTATTCGCAGGTGCCTCGATTAGCAGTGTTCAGCAACTCACAAATGGGTTACTTGAAAGTGAAGATATTACCATTAGTAGTGCAGGTGAAGTGGACCATCTCGAGCTTACTGATGAAGTGTGGCACAGGGATTATGTTACCGTAAGCGTCAGGGCAGATATTTTTCCTGCGGCAAAACAATGCACCGCAGTTAAGTACGATAAGAATATTGCCACCAGTTACTTTATGGTGGAGAACCGCAATCATTTGGTTGAAGGAAAAATACCTAATTTTTCAGAGGCAGTGACAAGAAAGCTAGCGACCGAAATGTCGTCGCAGACACAGAATTTAAATTTAGCGTACATTGCTCCGCACACAACACGATGGGGAGTTAATGGGCTTGAAGAAAATGTGCGTGCATTGTCACAACAATCAAATGCACAGTTTGTTTTAATTGGCAGCATTAGTGACGTTAGTGTCGAAAGACAACGCCCCTCTTCTTTTGCATTCTGGAAGGAAGAAAAAGCCACCCGATACTTTTCGCTAAGCATTAAGGTTTTCGACGGTATAAATAGTGGCTTACTACTGCAACAAGATTACGTTACTGAAGCAAAGTGGCCTTTTGACAGATTTGCCGATGTAGATGAATTTTCGTCCACCTTTTGGCGCACAGAATACGGTAATGCGATTAAAAAGCAGATGCAGCAGTTAACCGCTGATATTGACGAGACTATTGCTTGTCAGCCCATGACTGGCCGAGTACTCAATGTTGCTGGTTCGCATATTTCAGTATCATTGGGGCGCGATAATGGCATAAAGAACGGTGATGAACTTTTTGTCTATCAAACCAGCGAAATTATCGACAGACACGGCAAGGCCTACTTGCAGTACCATATTTACCCCGGAGCATTTGTTGTTGAAAATGCGTATGGCAATACCGCCAAATTAATTCATAAAGACAGTGGCATTATTGCGAATATCCAAGAAAGTGATTTCGTTATTAAACGATAGCCGTGAAGATTCTCTTCTACATAGCACTTGGTTTCACATTTCCTCCATGCTATATCTATACTGAAGTATGAAATTCTATATATAAATGCAGGAGCACCGTCTATAAGGTGCTTATACTTTCGTATAATAAATAATTAAAAAAATAAATCATGACCCTTTCGATATTTGCGTCAAACTGCTTCGTAGTTTTAGCTCTTATGTTGACAGGACAGCAAATGAAGGATCATCTGTCTATAGAGTTCCCCGTATTAGAAATGGAAGTAAAAACACGATTTGGGGATGACAAAGCTCTAGATGTCAAAGCGTTAGAAGAAAAGCTAAGTCAGCTAAACAATCTTTCAGTATCCGCTCAGTTAGACGGTGTAAACCGCTTCTTTGACGAGCATATTCAGTACGCCACCGATGACATTGTTTTTAAACAAAAAGACTACTGGGCTACCCCTGCCGAGCTTTTTGGCCATTCCCGTGGAGATTGTGAAGATTACGCCATTGCAAAATATATAGCTCTGCTACACTTAGGTATTGATAGTGCTAAACTTCGCTTAATTTATGTTAAAGCTAAGATTGGTAGAAGCCGCGTAACGCAAGCTCATATGGTATTAGGTTATTACGAAACGCCGTCTTCAGACCCTTTGGTCTTAGACAGCCTTGTTTCTGAAATATTGCCTGGTTCACAACGAACCGATCTCATGCCTGTATTTAGCTTTAATGACGCTGGCATTTGGTCGCCTGGCAAAACCAAGCAGGTTTCCACTTCTACCAGTAGACTATCTCGGTGGCGCAACGTTATTGAGCGCATGAAAAGTGAGGGAATAAAAAGACAATCCTGAGGAGTCTATGTCAATAACAAGAGAGTTGTGGCTTGCCATTATAGCCGTTGTCCTTGTTGCCATTGTGGGGAGTGTATCCATTCACGGCGCAACGACAAAAGGCTATGTAGAAGAGCAGCTTTATTCTAAAAACCTCGATAATGCTAACATGCTGGCACTTACGCTAAGTGGTTTAGAAAAAGACGCTGATACACTAGATTTATTTATCATGTCCCAGTTCGATGTGGGGCATTATGCGTCTATAACACTGCAAAAGCCCGACGGCGAAATCATTTCAAGCCATACTCATACCACACAGTTAGATGAACAAACACCGGCTTGGTTTGCTTCATTGTTTAGCCCTAACATCGAACCAGGAGTAGCTCAAGTCTCTGAAGGATGGGGCCAGTACGGTGTCGTTAATGTTCAAACCGATACTAGCTTTGCTGTGGCCTCTATGTGGAAAGCTACACTGAGGTTAATTTTGGGGTTGTCTCTTGTGGGCACGGTGGCAGGTCTTATTGGTGCGTGGTTTTTACGCCTTATTATGCGCCCTCTCGACCAAGTCGTTGAGCAAGCTGAGTCTTTCAGCCATATGCAGTTTGTTCAAGTAAGTGAACCACGAACCCTAGAGCTTAAACGCGTGGTTAAAGCCATGAACTTCCTCGCAAGCAATTCCCAACGAATTATGGATGAGGAAAATACCCGCCTTGATCTTCTTCGCCACAAAACTCAGTTTGATGTTGAATCCGAATTAGCCAACCGCGACTATTTTATCTCTATTCTTAAAGGCCAGTTGGCGTTTAGAGATACCGAAGGTGTGAATTGTATATTTCTACTGAGGGTCGTGGGAGGCCGAGAAGCATTTCTTCGCTCGGGGCCAGAAAACCGTAGAAAGCGGCTTTTACAGTTTGCCGCCAGTGTGAATGATTGCCTAGCACAACACCATCACCATTATACCGATAGCAGAGTAGCTCGAATACAGAAAAATGAGATTGCCATACTGCTAACGGAAACTCATGACATAGTGACAATTGCTGAGGCAATTCATGGTGCCTGTTTATCTGAGTTGTCTCAACAGGGCGATCCGAAATTGTATCAGTCTGTAGTGCGATTGCGGCCTGATGATAATGTGTCATCTGCGCTAATGCGCCTAGATACTCTGCTCGATGAGGCTGTAGAGAGGAAGCTTAGCGAGCCTTATATAGAAAATACGTTAGATTCATCTATTTCTTTAGTAGAAGAAAACCGTTGGACTAAGCTGCTCAAAGAAGGCATTGCTAATCAAACGGTAGAGACGTTTAACTTTCCGGTACTAGATGCTGAAAGAGAGCTTGTTCACTATCAAAGCTGGGCGGGTATTGAAATAGATAATGACTTGAGAAAAAGTGGCTATTATACCCATTGGGCAAGATATTTAGGCTTACTCCCTGCGTTAGAGCTAGCTACCATCAGCCATCTATTCTCTTATATTAGCAAAACTGGCACTAAGGCAAAGTTTGCTTTTCTATGCTCTGAGCAGTTTCTGCTTGATTCAGAAATTTTAGCGCAGCTGTATTTTCAAGTGAAAATGAACGAGAGTATTGCCTCACAACTTAACTTCGAAGTAAGGGAATCTACGGCGGCTCGCTTCCCTGACGAGTTCGAATTATTTTGCTCCACGCTGAAAGCTAAAGGATGCGGTATCGGATTAAAGCGGGTTGGCGAATCTTTTTCTCAATTAATGAATGTGCAAGAACTTGGACTTGATTATGTGGTTATCGACTCTGCTTTTATGGCGGATATAGATCATAACCCTGCGAATCATGCTTTTATTAGAGGCTTCTGCTCACTCGCCCATACTTTTGGCATTCACGTTTACGCTGACGGTGTGAAGACAAATAACACTAAAGAGCTATTTGTGGAATTAGGTATTGATGGCGTGGTATCGCATATTGAAGTTATAGAGCATCTTTTAAGTGACTAAACTCGCCAAGTGACAGTAACAACCCAATTCTGTCTTTGGCGTTTAACTTCTTCAGTAGCGTGCCTACATGTTCTTTAATTGTTCTTTCTGTAAGTTTAAGGTTTCTCGCGATTTCTTTGTTACTCAATCCCTCTAGAATACCTGTTAGTACATCTCTTTCCCGCGCTGTTAATGTCGCAATTTCAGGTACTTTTTCTTTTAAACTCAGCGTAGTTGCAACGGCTGACGTTGTATTCACATAAAGCTCGTTGGGTACCCAAATTCCGCCTTCTTTTAACACCCGACTAACCGATTTAAAAAGAGATGGTTGGCCTAGTGCGTGACAGTACGCCCTTGCGCCCAGTAATAACGCGGTTTGCATTTCCGGCCTATCGTAATGATATGTTAATAAAACAACATTTCGACACTTCCCGCTTGCAGCAATAATATTTTCACGCCAATTTTTATGAAATGTCGACAGCCAAATACTATCTTCTTTCCCGCACCGAATACTTTCAACTTCAGAAAGCTCGACCCAATCTATTGAGTCAACACCAAGGTTCTTTTGAGATGTATTCATAATATAATGTTTCATCTATCGCTCCCTGAGTGCTGACGAGGTAACGGTGAAAAGTGGAGACAGAATGTAATTCAACACCGTCTTTTTGCCAGTTAAGATATCTACCTGAACAATCATTCCCGGCATAATATCCAGCGGTGCATCAGCAATGGTTCGCTTAGTTTCCAGACGGACTAAGAAGTAAGTCTCATCTTTCTCATTGGTAATAGCATCAGCGCTTATATGCTTTACTTCAGCATCCATACCACCATATATAGTGAAGTCATAAGCGCTAAATTTTAAGATGGCTTTTTGCCCCCCTCGAATGAACGCAATATCTTTAGGGGAAACCTTCGCCTCTACAATAAGCTGGTCGTCTTGGGGGATGAGCTCAATAACTGCACTTCCAGGTGTAATTACCCCGCCAACGGTGTTAATAAGTAGGCGCTGAACCGTGCCATTAATTGGCGACCTGAGTTCAGCTTGCGAGACTACATCTTCTAACGTTGTTTGAGACTGCTGAAGGGTTGCCATTTCACCCACCGCATCGGTTAATTCTTGATTCCACCGATTGATGAGTTTTAGCCTACTTTCTTCTTTACTAATTATCTCTTCTTCAATGGTGGAAAGACCTCGTTCGATAGCCACTTGTGACATGGCTATGTTTCCTTCAAGCTCTACAATTTGTCGCTCTAAGCGTAAAATTTCTATTTCAGACACCGCACCAGAAGCTAATAGGGGTTTGGTAACGCCTAATTCCTTTTCGGTTAACGAAAGCACACTCTTGTATTGATAAAGGTTAGCTCTTTCTTGTTCAACATCTTGCTTGCGTTGCTGTATTCGACTATCAGAGCCTGCTGCTACTTCATTTAATTCTGCAAGATTTGATTCAAAAAGCTTTCTTTCGTTTTCAACAATTTTAGGGGCTTGTTCAACTAAATCGGGCGAGAAAGTTAAGCGAGTATTATGCGTTAACGCTGAAAGGCGCTGCACTTTGGCGGCAAGGGCCGCAAACTGTGTTGTATTTTCTTCTAAACTTGAAATGTAGCGCGTAGGATCGACACGAAGTAATACATCGCCTTTTTGTACCTGTTGGCCTTCATTAACCAATATGTCCTGAACGATACCACCGTCATATGATTGGAGGATTTGCAGCTGTTGCGAAGGGATCACTTTCCCTTCCCCTTTAGCAACCTCGTCTATCTCTGCAAAATATGCCCAAATTAGCAATATGAGTAAGACCACTGCTACGCTGTATAAAAGCCGTTTAGCATTCGCAGGTGTTTGCATGATTCTGGCCCATTCAGCTTCAAGTACCCAATCTTGACCCGAAGGAGGCGCTAGCCATCCTCTAACTAGTTTATGTAGAATACTATTTTTGTCGCCATTTTTAATCTTCACTGTGCCGTCCTTTGCTTAGAGGGTACCGGCTTAAACTGAGGTAAAACGTCCTCTTTTTTACCATCAGCAATTATTTTTCCGTTTTCGATAACAATGACTCTGTCGACTAAATCCAGCAACGTAGTGCGATGGGTATTGAGGATGAATGTTTTCTCTTTAATCGCTTCTCGAATCGTTTCTTTCATCATGGCTTCATTAGCTGAATCCATGGCGGAAGTAGGTTCGTCCATAATAAATATAGCTGGGTTGTAAATCAGCGCGCGGGCCAGTGATACAGATTGGCGTTGCCCGCCTGACAATTGCTTCCCACCTTCCCCAACTTGCTGTTCGAAACCGTTCCCGTGACTATTTACGACTTTCGCTAAGCCACATTGCTTAGCAATTTCCCATAGCCTCTCGTCATCTACCCCTCGATGTGCCGGCAATATATTGTCTTTTAGTGTGCCAGAGAAAAGATTCACATCTTGCGGCACATAGCCTATGTTTTGCCTTAGAAGGACAGGATCGTATTGCTGCATATCAATCTCATCGAGTAACACTTGACCCGATTCGGCTTTATAGAACCCCATCAGTAAACGATTCAATGTAGATTTACCGCAGCCATTCTTCCCAAGAATAGCAACGTGCTCACCTTGCTTAATTGAAAAATTGATATCTTTGAGTGCCAAAACATTTTCATCAGGGTAGCGAAAGCAAAGCTGTTTAACATCGAGGTTTCCGCTTAACTGGCTGGCGTTTTTCACTTGCTTGTTGTCACCACCTTCTGATGGCAGTGACATGATATCGTCTAACGCATTTTTCGCAGTTTCCGCCTGATGATATTGGGCTAAAAGTGCAGCGGCCTGAGATACAGGCCCCATAGCACGACTCGAAAGTAAGTACGCCGCTATTAGCCCACCTTGGGTAATTTCACCTTCAATAATGAGGTACACACCGGTAAGAATTATCACTACACCGACGGATTGCTGAATCCACAGTGCAGAGTTGTTAACCGACATAGAAACCAAACGTAATTTAGCATTCACTTTAGCTAAGAAGATGGTTTGCTTTTCCCATGCACTTTGCGTTCGGCTTTGATATCCAAAGGCTTTTAAATCTTCAAGGGCAGTAACACTTTCAGTAATTAATGAACTTTTTCTGGCGCTAATCTCCATCGACTCTTCAGACAATGAGCGCATGACTCGCTGTGCTTTTAGGGCATATAGAAAGAGAATGGCTGTGCCCAATAAAATTGGAATAACTAGATAGATATCTATCATCGCAATGATAAACACAAACAGTAAACCAAAAGGTAAATCAACCAAGGCGACCAAGGTCAGTGAGCCAAAGAAGTGCCGAATACTCTCAAAAGATTGTAGGCTATTAATAAACGCACCACTTTTGGCGGGCCTATTGGTTAAATCAATTGAAAGTACTTTCTCCATAATTTTTGCAGACATGGTGACATCTAAGCGACTAGCGGCAAGCTCTACAAAATATTGTCGCAAGACACGCAGGAGAAAATCTGCCGCTAATACTAAAAGCACGCCGATGGCTAGCGCCCACAATGTCTCCATCGCCGCGTTGGGCACTACCCGATCATATACATTCATCACAAACAGCGGGAGCGCTATCGATAACAGGCTAATGAATATTGATGCCAGTAGAACATCACGATACAAGTCATACGCAGATTTTACTGATGACCAAAGCCAATGACCGACTGCGCTTTTTTCAACCTTGCCAGATGGCATTTCAGCTTGGGAAACAGGACGCGCGAAAATAATGTAGCCGGTAAACAGGGAGGCGATTTTTTCACGCTCTACCGATACCACTGCGGTGTCTAATTCTGGGTAGGATACTTTCGCACTATCATCGTTTAATTCGTGTAAAACGCAGGCTTGGCTGCCTTCCATAATTAACACGGCGGGAAGCAAAGCAGCATTGATCTGAGCCATGTCTCTTTTGGCAGTGCGACTTGCTAAACCAGCCCGTTGGGCGGCGCGCTCAAAGCCCGTAGGAGATAACTCACCATTATCTAGAGGCAAACCACTGAGTAAGCTTACCCGAGAAACCGAAATATTGTGTGCTCGACAAATAATCATCAAGCAATCCATTAGCACGCCTCCTTGATTTTCTAAGTAAGACAGCGCGCCTTTTTCTCCCTGAATCATTAATCCTCCACGACCATTGCGAATTACAGCTGAATTATCGTAGCTTCAATTCGACGATTTTTTGCATTTGCGGCTAGTGATTCTTCATCAACTAAAGGTCGCGTTTCGCCATAGCCTACAGAGGTAATACGACGGCTATCTATGTCAGCAGACTCAATCAATAAAGCAGCAACTGCACTCGCTCGCCGTTCTGAAAGGCGTTGGTTATATGCCGCATCACCATCTAACGAGGCATGTCCGTGAATAATAACGCCGGCATTGTCATACTGTTTAAGTGCATCAATAACTTGAGCAAGTGACGAGGTGTACTCAGACGAAATTTTGGACGAATTTGATGCGAATGATATGTTGATACTAAAAGATGCTAAAACTTGTGCATCATCTAAGGTGAAATCAGCAGCGCTTGCTGGGGTATTCATGGCTTGAGGTTCAGGTGCACTCGCTTCACATCCAAAATCATCAACCATGGCATCAGGTGCAGAATTAACGCAATCGTCCCATAGATCGACTATGCCATCTGAATCTGAATCCCGCTTTAAGATATTGCGCTCATCATCTAACGATGTTCGGGTAGCTGGGCACACGTGATTGGGGTCGTAACGAAGCTCTTTTTCTGCTAATTCACTTACGCTGGCTACACCATTTTTACTCACACCCAATGCTTTAACCAAAATGCCCGACGCAGCTAGTAGCCGAGCCCTCGCTTTTTCTAACGTATAGGTGGCTTGTACATAAGCTCTGCTCGACTCGTAATACTCATTTTCTGAATCGAGCAAATCTAGAAGTGAACGTTCGCCAATGGTGAACTGATCCATATACGCTGACTTAACTCTGTCGGAAGACAACCTGTGCGCATTTAACGAAGGTAGCTGCTCGCTAATATTTTGAATATCGTTACGAGCAATTTGAATAGTTTGGCGCATATCAACACACGCTTTATCTCTTAAGTCTTTAGCTAAATCCACCTGTGAAAGTGCTTGCCTAATTGCCGCTCTGTCAGCACCGCCGTTGTATATATTATACGAAAAGTTAACCCCCACACTCGCTTCAGAAATAGTATTATTTAGTGCCGCTTCGTCTCGTGTTTGCGCCCCGTAACTCGCGGTTAAGTTAACTTGAGGATGATATCGACTTCTTGCGCTATCAATTGCAAAACGTTGTGCGTCGATATTATAAATTGTTGCATTGAAAGACGGATTAGTTTCGTATGCCGCTAACAATATGGATTCTAAATCCATTGCTACTGACGCAGGCATAGCCTCTGAAAGTGACACCTCGGCTAATGCTTCTGCAGGTTTCTCCCCAACAAGTCTTAAAAATCTAGCGGTTACATCATGCAGGTTAGACAGCTCAGTTAAAACATTGGACTCTGACAGCGAAAGTCGACCACTAATTTGTTCCAAGTCAGCTCTTCGGCCAACGCCTGCTATCACACTTTCTTCGATTTGCTTAAAGACATCCACATGGGTAATGAGGTTCTTTTCTGCCAATGAAAGCAACTCTCGATAAAGCTGAACATCCATATAAGCTAATGCGGTTTCAAGTGACTTTTGTTCTATCTCGCCCATCAATTCATAGTAACGAACCACTTGAGCTTGTTTGAACCTACTCACTTCGCTAGAGGTGAAAAAGCCATCGTAAAGTAATTGCGTTAACCTAATTTCAGCAGTGTGGCCTGCGTAATCTTGATCTAACCCATAATTTCTCTCGGTATAGGCGCTGGAAGCTAGAACGTCAATAGAAGGTAGATAACCGGATTTTGCAATATCAACATCTTTCATGGCAATTTGAAGTTGCCGCCAACTTGCCTGAATCTCAGGGTTTGAATTAATAGATTTGCTTACATAATGCTCTAAAGAAGGACTGCCCATTCCGAGCGAAGACTCTTGCGCAGATAAGGAAAATGTTACCAGCCCAAGTAGCCATAAAATTTGTCTTTTCTTCATACCTACATCACTCATATATATTAATAAAGCCAGATATAAAAATTATCTCAACGTGACCTTAGCCTAGTAGTTAATTAAAACTTCTGCCAACCAACATAAGTCTAATTCTTTCTTAAAATTAATAAATTAGGGGGAACTACCTAGAGATTCGACGAAGGTATACCAGTACCTGTACCACGGTCCGGTAACCAATTTCATTTTCGCTGCTAGTCTTAAACTAAAGAGTTTCAGTGATATTTGAAAAGGGTTCAAAATGGCCGATGTAATTATTGTAGAAGTAAATGGTGAAGTTTTGGTAGAGCGCCCAGAAACGGGTGAGCAATTTGCTGCCAGTGAAAACACCACCTTATTCGAAGGAGACAGCCTTACAATCCCCGATGGTAGTACAGTACTAGTCAGTATTGATGGCATTGTGAGAGAATTACCTGCTGGCCAAACTGTTACTTTCCCTCTTCAATTGGCCTTTTCAGATGTTGACAGCGATGATGAATTTGCTGTTTTCGACGACAGCGTTGAAGATCTTAATGCATTGCTTGATCAAACAGGAGATAGCCAGAATCTCGACCAAGATTTTTTAGACGTACTTGCTGGCGATGATGATATTTTAGAATCGTTAGAAGCCACCGCTGCTGGTTTAGATGGTGGCGGCGGTGCAGGTGGCAGTAACTTTGTTCGTGTCGACAGAATCAATGAAAATGTAGATCCCGTCGCTTTTGAATTTGAGCAAGGCGCCAACGATAACGAAGAGATAACGTCAGAACAGTTTGGTGACGGCGGTGACGAAGCCGCAGACATTACCGTCACACTCGACGGTATTCCTCTTAATAACGACTCTACCCCGACCTTATCGGGCAACACTGACGCAACGTCAGGTTCTACCGTGACGCTAACGGTGACAGACAGTGCAGGGAACGTACAAACGCTTACTACCACAGTGCAAGCTGACGGTACCTTCTCTGTGGATGTACCTGATGAATTAGCGGAAGGCGAATATTCTGTTGAGGCCACCGTTACCGATGCGGCGGGCAATACAGCTACCGATGCCAATACCGGTGAAATTGATACGACTGCACCGGTAATTTCGTTAGATGCACAAGGCACAAACAACGACACTACCCCCACGCTTTCAGGTACGACTGATGCTGCGCCTGGTTCGACTATTACCCTAACCGTGACAGACAGTGCGGGTAACGTACAAACGCTTACCACCACAGTGCAAGCTGACGGCACCTTCTCTGTAGATGTGCCTGCTGAATTAGCGGAAGGTGAATATTCTGTTGAGGCCACCGTTACTGATGCAGCAGGCAATACTGCAACCGATGCAAACACCGGTGAAATTGATACGACCGCACCTGATATCAATTTAGACCCGCAAGGCACTGACAACGACACCACGCCTTCCCTCTCAGGTACTACCGATGCTGCGCCTGGTTCTACCGTGACGCTAACGGTGACTGACAGTGCAGGTAACGTACAAACGCTTACCACCACCGTTCAAGCTGACGGCACCTTCTCTGTAGATGTGCCTGCTGAATTAGCGGAAGGTGAATATTCTGTTGAGGCCACCGTTACCGATGCGGCGGGCAATACAGCCACCGATGCCAATACCGGTGAAATTGATACGACCGCACCTGATATCAATTTAGACCCGCAAGGCACTGACAACGACACCACGC